>NZ_JBFAHJ010000024.1:0-190684 GCF_040654115.1 Nonomuraea sp. NPDC050786 | reverse complement strand
TCAAAATCGGTCCAGCGGTTGGAAGTGCTCACTCACCAGCGGCTACCAGGCACCGAGTCTGCCCGATCAGCCGACCCGGTAGCTCCCATTAGCGGCCGGGCAGCTCGGCCGTGTTTCGGGGATGCCGCCCGGTCAGCGGCCGGGCAGCCGCTGGGTGATCTCCTGCAGGAACCAGCGGTTGCCGTCGGGGTCGGCGAACGAGGCGAAGGAGCCGTAGCTGGCCCGCTGCGGATGCAGGCCCATGACGCGGCCGGTCTCGCCGGCCTGGTGGAAGGCGCCGGTGGCGTCGTGGAACGGGCCGGTGACGTCGACGCCCCGGCCGGTCAGCTCCTTGTGGGCCTGCTCGATGTCGGACACGATCAGGTGCAGCCCCTGGACCGTGCCGGGCCGGGCCTCGGTGAGGCCGTCGCCGAAGATGATCGAGCAGGCGGAGCCGGGGGGAGTGACCTGGATGATCCGGTAACCGTCGTTGATGGGGAAGTCCGCGTCGAGGCGGAAGCCCAGCCGGCGGGTGTAGAAGTCCTTGGCGCGGTCGGCGTCGGATACGGGCAGGACAACGACTTCGAGCTTCATGTCCATGGGTCGTGATCTTTCTTTCGCGTCGTGAGGGGCTATCGGGTGGCTCGGGCGGCCTTCTCGATGACGCCGGCCACGGTCTTGGGCTGGGAGACGGCGACGGAGTGGGAGGCGCGTACCTCGACGGAGTGCGCGTGGGCGCGCTTGGCCATGTAGCGCTGGACCTCGGCGGGGATGTTGAGGTCCTGGGTCGTGATGACGACCCAGGAGGGCTTCTCCTGCCAGGCGGCGCTCTCGGTCTTCTCCTCCAGGGCGGACTGGGCGATGGGCCGCTGGGTGGCGGCCATGAGGGCCGCGGTGCCGGTCGGTACGTCGGCGGCGAACTGGTGGCGGAACTTGCCGGGCTTGATGTACAGGTCGGTCCCGGTGGTGCCGTCGGGGAGGGTGAAAGGGGTCGGGTCGAGGGCGGCGGGGAGGGTGGAGCCGGGGTACTTGTTCGTCAGCTCCAGGGCCGTCTCGCCGGGGGCGGGCAGGAAGGCGGCGACGTACACGAGGGCCTTGACCTGAGGGTCGTTCGCGCCGGCCACGCTGATGACCGAGCCGCCGTAGGAGTGCCCGACGAGGATCTTGGGTCCGGTGACGTGGTCGAGGACGCTGCGGAGTGCGGCCGCGTCGCTGGCCGGCCCGCGCAGCGGGTTGGCCGCGGCGACGACGGGGTAGCCGTCCGCGCGCAGCTCCTCGATCACCCCGTTCCAGCTGGAGGCGTCGGCGAAGGCGCCGTGCTCCAGCACGATGGTCGGCTTGGCGGGTTTGTCCGCCGCGAGGGCGGGCGTGGCGGCGGCGGTGGTGAGAAGACCGATCGCCACCGCCGACAGGACGCCCGACATGAGCCGCCGGCCGCGTACACCTTTGCTGCTGACCACGACATTCCCCTTTCAGGAGGCTTCAGAGATTCGGTGCCTCACTGTCGTCCGGTAGGGGGAGCGGTCACATCCGTCACTTGACGGTCAGTCACGAGAAGCCGGGCACGCACACGGCCACCACGCCAGGCCAGGCGCCCCCGAGCAGCGCCGTTGCGCGTCAAGCCAGGCGCCTCTTCAGCCGGTCACCTGAGGGGCTACGGCCGGGCGGTGGCGCCTGGGTGAACGTGCGCCCGGAGCGGCTCGCCGGTGCTGACCGTCAACTGACTGATGTGCCCGGTGATGGCCGCGAACGACAGTGAGACGCACTGCGACAGCTGACCACCCCCGGTACCTCAGCGAGAGGACGTCATGAAACGCCTTTTGATCATGTTCGCGGCCGGAGTGCCGCTGGCGGCGGCGGCGTGCCTGCCGGCCTCGGCCTCGGCCTCGGCCTCGGCCGCGACCGCCGGCTCCGCCGCCGTCCCGTTCACGTGCTCGTCCATCTCCGTGAACGCCCCCGCCGGCACCGCGGTGGAGTCCGTGACGGCGGTGCGCCGGGAGGCGGGCACCGCCACCATCCCTCCGGTACCGCCGCTGACCGAGGTGGTGGAGATCCCGGACGTGCCGGCCTACTGCGATGTCACGGTCACGCTCACCCATCCGGGCGTCGGCGACCACGCCAAGGTGCGGATCTGGCTGCCCGAGACCGGCTGGAGCGGCCGTTTCCAGGCGGTGGGCGGCAGCGCCTACGCCGCCGGTGACTACGGCGCGGGCCTGGCCGTCGCGATCAAGAGTGGCTACGCCGCCGCGACCACCGACGCCGGCGTCGGCACGTACCTGGACACCGGCTGGGCCCTGAACAGTGACGGCGAGGTCGACACGGCGCTGCTGAAGAACTTCGCCGACCGGTCCCAGCACGAGATGGCGGTCGTCGGCAAGCAGGTCGTCAACGAGGTCTACGGCAGGCCGGTCTCCTACGCGTACTGGAACGGCTGCTCGACCGGCGGCCGCCAGGGCTACATGGAGGCCCAGCGCCACCCTGGCGACTTCGACGGCATCCTGGCCGGCGCTCCGGCGATCAACTGGGACGAGTTCGAGGTCGCAACCCTGTGGCCGCAGGTGGTGATGAACGAGGAGAACACCTTCCTCTCCCCGTGCGAGTTCAAGGCCTTCAACGAGGCCGCGGTCAAGGCCTGCGATCCGCTCGACGGCGCTCCCGACGGGCTGATCGGCGATCCGGCCGCGTGCACGTTCGACCCGCGGCGGCTCATCGGCAAGAGCGTCGAGTGCGACGGCGAGCAGGAGACCATCACCGCGGCCGACGCCGCCGTCGTGCGCAAGATCTGGGACGGCCCCCGCACCCCGTCCGGCAGGAAGCTGTGGTCCGGCATCCCGATCGGAGCCGGCTTCGACCTCGCCGGCACCCGCATCGACGCGGCTACCGGGAACCGCGTGGGCGCGCCGTTCCCCGTACCGGCCGCCTGGGTCGCGACGTTCCTGAAGCGGCAGCCCTCCTACGACCTCTCGACGATCACCTACGCCGAGTTCGCCAAGCTGTTCGAGCAGTCCCAGACCGAGTACGACACGATCATCGGCACCGACGACCCCGACCTGTCGGCGTTCCGCAGGTCCGGCGGCAAGCTCCTCACCTGGCACGGCCAGGCCGACCAGCTGATTCCCGCCCAGGGCACCGTGGACTACCGACGGCGCGTGGAGCTGGCCATGGGCGGCGCGCGCCGGGTCGACGACTTCTACCGGCTGTTCCTGGCGCCGGGCGTCGCCCACTGCGCCGGCGACACGAGCACCGGCCCGAAGCCCACCGACGCCCTCGGCGCCCTGACGGCCTGGGTCGAACAGGGCAAGGCCCCGCAGACGCTGAGCGCCGCCATCACGGACTTCTCCGGCAAGAAAGTGACGCGCGAGCTCTGCCGGTACCCGTACGTCTCCCGCTACACCGGCCACGGCGACCCGGCCGACGCCGGCAGCTACTACTGCGCCGCCCCCGTCCGGAACTGACCGCCGTCCACTCGTCGAAAGGCCACCCCTCATGAACACGAAGACTCTGTTGCGGCTGTACCTGGGCCGTGGCGTCCTGGCCGTGGCATGGGCCGCGGCGTTCGCCTCCGCGCACGACCCCATCGACGCCCTCGCGATCACCTTGCTGGTCGTTTATCCGCTGATCGACGCGGTGTCGTCGCTGATCGAGCTGCGTGCGGTCCCGGACGGCTCGGAGGGCCGCCTGACGCTCTTCAACGGGCTGCTCAGCGCCTTGGCCGCGGTCGGCGTCGGCCTGGCGGGGACGGGCGGGGTGGCGGCGGTGCTGCACGTCTTCGGTGCCTGGGCCGTCGTCTCCGGTGCCGTGCAGGTGCTGGTCGGGGTATGGCGGCGGGGCTCGGAGCTGGGCAAGCAGTGGCCGCTGCTGATCTCGGGCGGCCTGTCGTTCCTCGTGGGCATCTTCTACAACATCCAGGCACTCGGGGACGGCGCCTCGCTCGATGTGCTCTCGGTCTACGCCACCGGCGGCGGCGTGTTCTTCATCGTCCAGGCCGGGCTGCTGGCCTGGCGGGCCCGCCGGCCGCGGACGCAGACCGTCTGACGGCCATCGGCCACGAACGCCGACAGCCTGCCGGATCGCATCCGGCAGGCTGTCGGCGTGTTGCAGGGGTCAGAGGTGGTCCACGTCGACGACGGCCTGGGCGAAGGCCGTGGGTGCTTCCTGCGGCAGGTTGTGGCCGATGCCCTCCAGCGTGCGGTGTTCGTAGGCGCCGGTGAACATGCTCCGGTACGACGAGCCGTCGCCCGGGGGTGCCGTGAAGGGGTCGCGCTCGGCGTCCAGAGTGATGGTCGGCACGTTGATGGCCGGTCGGGCGGCGAGTCGCTTCTCCAGGCCGTCGTAACGGCGTTCCCCGTCGGCCAGGCTCAGCCGCCACCGGTAGTTGTGGATCACGATGGCGGCGTAGTCGGGGTTCTCGAAGGCCGCGGCCGTGCGCTCGAAGGTGGCGTCGTCGAAGTTCCACGTCGGGGAGACGGTGTCCCAGACGAGCCGGGTCAGGTCGTGGCGCTTGTCCTTGTTCTCCATGGCCAGCCGGCCCCGCTCGGTGGCGAAGTAGTACTGGTACCACCAGGCGTACTCGGCCTTCGGCGGCAGCGGCGTGAGATTGGCCTCGAGGTTCGTGATGAGGTAGCCGCTCACCGACACCAGGGCCTTGCACCGCTGCGGCCACAGGGCCGCGATGATGTCGGCGGTCCTCGAGCCCCAGTCGAACCCGGCCAGCACGGCCTTGTCGATCTTGAGAGCGTCCATCAGCGCGATGATGTCGAGCGCGATCGCCGACTGCTGGGCGTTGCGGAACGTCTTGGCGGACAGGAACCGCGTCGTGCCGTGTCCGCGCAGGTAGGGAACGATCACCCGGTAGCCCTGCGCGGCCAGCAGCGGGGCGACGTCGACGAAGCTGTGGATGTCGTACGGCCAGCCGTGCAGGCAGATGACCACCGGCCCGCGGGCCGGGCCCGCCTCGGCGTAACCGATGTCCAGCAGCCCGGCCTTGACCTGCTTCAGCGAGGCGAAGGACGTGTGCGTGCCGGGCGTGACCGCCGGCAACGTCGGGGCCGCCCCACGCCGCGTGGCGGCGGAGGCGGCCGGGAACGCCTGCAGGCCCGCCAGCGAGGCGACGGTCGCGCCGGTGGCCAAACCGAGGGCCTTGCCGAAGGTGCGCCTGTCGATCATGTGAAAATCCTCCGTGTCGTGTCACCAGTAAATGCGGCATTCCTTACTGTTTCGGGCAGGGAAATCCGGCACATCAGTCAGATGACGGCGAGACACGGCGAACGGCAGCCGTGCCGGCCCCGCGAGAGCACGGCGTCCAGGCAGACCGGGCAGGGAGCGGCGAGCCAAGGCAGGCAGGAACATTGAGTCATTCGACTGTTCCTCTTCAGGGGGCATCCGAACGATCCTTGGTCGCGGCCCATACGAGCTGGAGGATCCGTGCAGCCCACTCCTGTTGTCTTCATCCATGGCGCGTGGCTCCACGCGTCGTCGTGGGAGTCATGGAACGAGCGCTTCTCCAGCTTCGGTTTCGCCGTCAGCGCGCCGGGCTGGCCGGGCGAGCCCGCCACGGTCGACGAGGCCCGCAGGCATCCCGAGTCGCTCCATGAGCTGGGGCTCGACGCGCTCACGGAGCACTACGCGCGCATCGTCCGTTCCTTCGACACCCCGCCCGTGATCGTCGGCCACTCGGTGGGCGGGCTCATCGCCCAGCACCTCCTCGGCACGAACGCGGGCCGGGCCGCGGTCGCCATCGCTCCCGCCCCGGTTGCCATCGCTCCCGCCCCGGTCGGCCACGCGACCTTGCCGCCGCCCGGGGAGCCGTGGCCGGTGTCGATGGACGCCGGGAGGTTCCGGCGGCTGTTCGCCAACGCGGTCACCGAACAGGAGTCGGCCGAGCTGTTCGAGCGCCACGTCGTGCCGGGACCGCGCCGGCTGCTGGCCGAGCTGGGACACGGCGGCGCCGTACGGCACCCGCGGGCGGTCGTGGAGCACGGCAACACCGCCCGCGGCCCGCTGCTGCTGATCTCCGGGCAGGAGGACCGGCTGGTGCCCGACCACGTCACCCGGGCCGTGTACAAGTTGTACGGCGACTCGACGGCCACCAGCACACTCAAGCAGTTCCCGGACCGGGCCCATTCGCTGGTCGTCGACAGCGGCTGGCGGGCGGTCGCCGACTACGTGCTGGTCTGGCTCGCCGAGCGAGAGGTGCGCGCTGGCCCGTCGAAGTGGTGAAGGGGGGCTCACGTATCTTGGGCGCGTGAGAGCAGACGCGACACGCAACCTGGAACGCGTCCTGAGCACGGGCGCCCGCATGCTCGCCGACGACCCCGCGGCGACCATCGCCGCCATCGCCGCCGCGGCAGGAGTGGACCGCCGCACGGTCTACCGCCGTTTCGCCTCTCGCGAGGAGCTCATGGCCGCCGTCTACACGGCACGCTACGACGCGGTCGAGGAGGCCGTCGAGGCCGCCAGGCTACGCGAGGCGCCGGTCGCGGTCGCACTGCACCGCTATGTCGAAGGCATCATCGCCGTCAACCGCAAGTGGCCCGTGGAGACGAGCCGCATGCTCCGCGAGGTGACGGTCCGTGAGCGTCGCCGCCGCCTGATCGACGAGGTCGACGCCTTCCTGCGGCGCGCCACCGACGAGGGCCTGCTCCGCTCCGACCTGCCGCCCGGCTGGGTGGCCGCGGTCCTGGCGCCGCTGATGGAGCACGCCGCCGAGGACCTGTCCGAGCTGAGCGCCGCGCAGGCGGCCGACGTCGTGGTGGACACACTGCTGCGCGGCGTCGGCGCCCCGACGGCGCGCTGACGGCGCCCCGACGGCGCGGTGGTGGCGCCCCGACGGCGCGGTGGTGGCGCGGTGGTGGCGTGCGGGCCGGCGTCCGCCATCCTGAACGGGCTGCTATGGTGAAAGACGCCTGAGATCGGAAGCTAGGAGACCAGACATGGCAGGTGACGACGACATCTCCGGGTGATACCGGAGATTGACCGGCCCCGGCAGGCGCGCACATGACCGCCGCCGATGTGGCCTCTGGTCGTCGTTCCCCGAATCCCTGTCCCCTTTGCCGGGCGGCTTCGGCGCGCCCGCGTTCTCGTACGAGGTCTTCTCGCATGTCCGCTGCGTTCATCGTCTGTTCCGACCTGTCCTTCTCCTGGCCTGACGACACGCCCGTCTTCAGTGATCTGTCCTTCACCGTGGGCGGCGGCCGTACCGGCCTCGTCGCGCCGAACGGCGCGGGAAAGAGCACGCTGCTCAAGTTGATCGCCGGCGAGTACCGGCCGCGTGGCGGCAGCGTGTCCGTCGAGGGCGTGCTCGGCTACCTGCCGCAGAGCCTGCCCCTCACCGGCGACCTGACGGTGGCCGAGGTCCTCGGCATCGCCCCGGTGATCGCCGCGCTGGACGCCATCGAGGCGGGGGACGCCGCCGAGGAGCACTTCACCACCATCGGCAACGACTGGGACATCGAGGAGCGCACCCGTGCCCAGCTCGACCGGCTCGGACTCGGCGAGATCGCGTTCGACCGGACGCTGGCCACGCTGAGCGGTGGCCAGGTCGTCTCGCTCGGCCTGGCCGCGCAACTCCTCAAGCGCCCCGACGTCCTGCTGCTCGACGAGCCGACGAACAACCTCGACCTCGCCGCCCGCCGCCGGCTCTACGACGTGCTCGGTGACTGGAACGGCTGCCTGCTCGTGGTCAGTCACGACCGGGCCCTGCTCGACCGCATGGACCGCATCGCCGAGCTCGAGCGCGGCGAGGTCCGCTTCTACGGCGGCGGCTTCACCGCCTACGAGGAGGCCGTGCGTACCGAGCAGGAGGCCGCCGAACGCAGCGTGCGCAGTGCCGAGCAGGAGCTCAAGCGGGAGAAGCGGGAGATGCAGCAGGCCCGCGAGCGCGCCGAGCGCCGGGCCGGCAACGCCCAACGCAACCTCAAGAGCGCCGGCCTGCCGCGGATCTTCGCCGGGAACATGAAGCGCGGCGCGCAGGAGTCGGCCGGGCGGGCGGGCCAGATGCACGCCGCCCGCGTCAGCGACGCCAAGGCCAGGCTCGACGAGGCCGGGCGGGCGCTGCGCGACGACCAGAAGATCGCGCTGGAACTGCCGGGGACCAACGTGCCCGCCGGTCGCACGGTCTTCCACGGCGAACGCCTGCAGGCCCGCGGCCTGTTCGCCGATCCGGGCATCGACCTGACCGTCCGCGGACCGGAGCGGATCGCGCTGACCGGACCCAACGGCGCGGGCAAGTCCACCCTGCTCCGCCTGATCAGCGGCGATCTGGAGCCCGACGGCGGCACGACGAGGCGGGCCGACGGCCGGGTCGCCTACCTGTCGCAGCGGCTCGACCTGCTCGACGTCGAGCGCACCGTGGCCGAGAACCTGGCCGTGTTCGCCCCCAGCATGCTGGCGGCGGAGCGGATGAACCTGCTGGCCCGCTTCCTGTTCCGCGGCGCGCGTGCGCACCTGCCGGTGGGCGTGCTGTCGGGCGGCGAACGGCTGCGCGCCACCCTGGCCTGCGTGCTGTGCGCCGAGCCGGCGCCCCAGCTCCTGCTGCTCGACGAGCCCACCAACAACCTCGACCTGGTCAGCGTGGGGCAGCTGGAGAGCGCGCTCGGCGCGTACGAGGGGGCCTTCGTGGTGGTCAGCCACGACGAGCGGTTCCTCGCGGAGATCAAGGTGGAGCGCTGGCTGGAGCTGTCCGGCGGGCGGCTGCTGGAGACGGGGGCGCCCGCCGGTAAGTGACGCGCGGCCACGACCGTTGTTGCGGGCCCGCCGGCAGGGCCGCCACATCCGCCTGGCGTAGACGCGTCACCGGTTTGACTGGTGACGCATGGGCTGCCAATATCGTCACTAGTTGAACCGGTGACGCACGACGCGCTCCCGGAACCTGCTCAGAAGGGAAGAGCCATGGCTGCCAGCTACACCGGAGTCGTCACCGTCACGGGAGAGGGCCGCAACGGAGGCCGGGTCCAGGCCGACGACGGTCTCCTCGACACCACGCTCGCCATCCCGAAGGCGTTCGGGGGAGCGGGCGACGCCACCAACCCCGAGCAGTTGTTCGCCGCGGGCTGGGGCGCCTGCTTCCTGGGCGCGGTCAGAAGGGCGGCGGCGCAGCGCAAGATCAGGCTGACGAGCACGGCCATCACGGCGGAGGTGACCCTGCACCACGGCGACGACGGTGAGTTCGGCCTCAGCGCCGTCCTCAACCTGGAGCTCGGAGGCGTGGACCAGCAGACGGCCCAGGAGCTCGGCGCCGCGGCCCACCAGATCTGCCCGTACTCCAAGGCGACCCGCGGCAACATCCCGGTCACCATCAACGCGAAGGCCGCCTGAGGGGGGTCAGACCCCTGCCTGGTCGCGGCTCCATTCCTGGCCCTGCCAGGCCGGGTCCAGCGGGGTGTGGGCGATGTGGTTGGTGTAGTTCGACAGCGTCTTCATCCCCACGCCGAGGACGACGTCGAGCACATGGCGACGCGTGTAGCCGGCGGCCAGGAACGCCTCGATCTCCGTGTCGTCCACCCAGCCGCGCTGGGCGACCATCACCTGGGTGAGGCGCCGGGCCGCCTCCAGTGCGGCGTCCGGCAGCGGCTTGCCCGCCCGTAGGGCCTCGACCACGTCGGCCGGAACGCGGGCACGCAACGCCAAGGTGGAGTGCGCGGCCACGCAGTATTCGCAGCCGTTCTCCACGCTGGCGGTGATCCACACCACGTGCTTGGCCGGTCCGGGCAGGGAGGACCTGCCGAACTGCTCGGCCAGGGCGTTGTAGCCGGCCAGCAGCTCGGGGGACTCGGCCATCACCCCGTTCAGCGTGGTCACGAACCCCATGCGCTTCTTGGCGGCCTCCAGCATCGGGCGGGCCGCCTCGGGGGCGTCGCTCTCATCGTAGACGCGGAAATCGATCATCATCTCTCCTCGGTGCGGGTGAAACCATCCAGTACGGCGCGCACGCCCGCCAGCAGCTCGGCCGCGTCGGCTCCGGCCCGCGAGCGCAGGTTGACCCCGTAGGCCAGCAGCGCCAGCGTCTCCGCGCCCGCGTCCAGGTCCATCCCGGGCCGCACCTGGCCGCGATTCCGGGCCGCCTCCAGTGCCGCGCGCATCGCCGCTCGCAGGGCGGCGTGGTGGGCGTCCAGGACCTGCCGGACCTCGGGGGCCTCGCGGGCCGCGCCGGTGTGCGTGTTGGTGACCAGGCAGCCCCAGCGGGCGTGCTCGCCGGTGCAGCGCGCCGCCACCAACCGCTCGAAGAAGCCGGTGACAGCAGGCAGGCCACGCTCGTCGGCGGCCAGCGCGTCGAACACCGGCCGTGACTGCCGCTCCAGGTAGCGGCGGAGCGCGGCGGCCTGGAGCCGCTCCTTGCCGCCGAAGGTCGCGTACAGGCTGGAGCGACTCAGCCCGGTGGCCTGGACGACCTCGGCGATGCCGGTGACATCGGCGCCGCGCTCCCAGAACAGTCGCACCACCTGGTCCAGCGCCACGTCGGGATCGAAGTGCTTGACGTCCGGCATCCGCCGACCTCCTATCTTGGAACGGTCATTCCAAGTTAGCGGCATGCGGCATGAAGCGCAATGCCTCCCGGCTGTCCATGCTCAGATGAGGGGCTTGGGCGCTCTCACTTCAGGGCCGACGGGGTGAGGCCGAGAGCGGCAAGAGCGGCGGCGCCGCGGGCGGCATGGTCGCCGCCGGCGAGCACCAGGGTCCGTGCCGACTGGTAGCGGCAGCCGGCGGCGTCGAAGACGGCCGCCGTGGCGAGCAGTCGCTCCCGGTCGTCGTCGAGCAGGGCTTCGGCACGCTCCACGATGGCACCGGCGACCGGGTTGCCGGCCGTGACGGTCCGGGCCTCGGCCAGGCGGGCGCGGGCGTCGGGGCTCCCGGCGAGCACGGTGGCCTCCGCGCGTAGCGCCACGTACCAGTGGAGCCAGATCCAGGTGATCCATTTCCACACCTCGCCGGGCTCGGAGCCCATCCGCTCGAGGGCCTGCGGCGCCTGCCCCTGGTGGAGCAGGAGCATCGCGTCGAAGACGGCCCCGTAGCCGTAGGTGTGTTCCGGCGTGGTGCCGAACTGGTCCAGGACCGTCCCCCACTCGTGCCGGGCGTCGCGGTCGTCGCGGAGGCCGTGGATCATCACCACCGCGGCCACCGCCGGGCCGAGGGCTGACGTGGGCGGGCTGCCGGCCCGCCGCCACGCGTCGAGGAACCGCACGCTGCCGGTGAGCACCTGGTCGACGTCGCCCGCCAACGCGTCGGCGACCAGCAGCCAGCTCGTGGCGCGGTGGCCGACCTCGGCCAGCAACGGGTGATCGGCGAGTTGCCGCGCCCACCGGCGAGCCCCTGGCAGATCGCCCGTGCCGAGGCCGGCCTCGGCGGCCTCGCCGAGCGCCTCGATCAGCTCGTGGGTGGCGGCCGGCGTGTTCGGTGCGGACGACAGCAGCGCGATCCGGCGCCGGGTCGTGGCGGCGGCGGCGAACGTGTCACCGGCCCAGCTCAGGGTGCCGGTCAGCACATCGAGCGCGGCGGACTCGGCGAGCGGATCGCCCGCGCGGTGGGTGAGTTCGACGGCCCGTTCGGCGCGCGCGATCGTCTCCGGTACGGAGTCGCCGGGGTGGCCGTGGGCGGCGCCGACCGCGTCGTCGAGCGCCCGCGCGGCCTCGGCCAACGCCACCATGGCCTGTGCCGCCGGGTCCTCGCCGGCGAGCTCCCGCGCCTGGGCGATGAGCGCGACCGTCTCCTCCGGCGGCAGCTTCCGGGCGAACTTGCTCGAGAACCGGTACGCGTTGGTGGCGATGGCCGCCAGGTCGCAGGCGGCGCCGGCACTGTCCCCGGCGCGGCGGGCGGCCTCCGCGGCCGAGCGGCGCAGGCGGTACATGTCGTCACCCCGCATCCGGCAGCCGGCCACGGCCGCGGCATGCCGGAGCGTCGACGCGGTGGTGGCGGGGTCGTCGGCGAGCGCGGCGGCCTGCTCATAACGCCCCTGGGACTCGCCGACCAGGTGACGCGTGAACGTCAGCTCCGCCAGGTGCCGGGCGAGGCGGCAGGCATCCGCGCGCTGCTCCGGCCGGTCGGCCGCCCACGCCAGGGCGGCGCGGAGGTCGTCCGCGACCGCGTCGAACCGGGCTCGCCAGTCCGTTCCCACCACCGCCAGGCCGGCGGCCTCGGCCAGGCACCAGCGAAGGTGCCGGGATCGGGTCTCGTCCAGCTCGCCGGCCTCGGCGAGCCGCTCCGTCCCGTACTGGCGGATGGTCTCCAATGCCCGGTACGCGGTCCCGCTCGGGCGGGCGGTCACCACCAGGAGGCTCTGTTCGGCGAGGCGGGACAGCCCGTCGGCGACCAGGCCCTCCTCGGACGCGGCCACCTCCGCCGCAGCGGCGGCGGTGAACGGCGCCACGAACACCGACACCTGGCGCAGCAGCGCCCGGTCGGCCGGCTCCAGCAGGGCGTGGCTCCAGTCCAGCGCCGCCCGTACCGAGCGATGCCGGTCTTCGGCACGGGAGCCGCCGGTGAGCATCCGGAGCGGGTGGGACAGGGCGGCGGTGATGCCATCCAGGCCGAGGGTGGGATAGCGGGCGGCGGCCAGTTCGATCGCCAGCGCCATGCCGTCCAGCCGCTCACAGATCTCGGCGATGTGGTCGAACAGCGGAGGGTCCAGCGGCCAGCCGACCGCCGTGGCCCGTTCCATGAACAACGCGACCGCGTCCGACTCGCCGTCGGCGGCCAGCGACAGCGGCGGGACCGGATACACCCGTTCGAACGGCACCATCAGCCGGGCCCGGCTGGTCGCCAGCACCGTCACCCGAGGGCACGTCGCCAGCAGCCGCTCGAGAAACAGCGCCACCCCGTCCACCACTTGCTCGCAGTTGTCCAGCACCAGCAGGGCATGGCGGTCGGCCAGCGCGGCGACCACGGACTCGGTCATGCCACGGCCGGGCTGCTCGCCGAGGCCGAGGGCGCCGGCGACCGCGGCCGCGACCATGCCCGGGTCGGTGACCGGGACGAGGTCGACGAACCACACCCCGTCGGAGTACTCGCCGGCCGCTTCCGCGGCCACCGCCAGCGCGAGCCGGGTCTTGCCCACTCCGCCGGGACCGACCGCGGTCACCTGGCGGTGCGCCTGGATCATCTCGGTCAGCACGGCCCGCTCGCTCACCCGGCCGATGAACGAGGTCAGCGGGGCGGGGAGCACAGGCGCCGGCTGGGACGGGCCGGCGCCGGGCGGCTCAGGCGCACGCTGGGCGAGCGCCCGCCGATCCGGCATCTCCAGCTTGCGCAGCAGCGAGGAGACGTGACTCTCCACGGTACGCACCGAGATGCACAGCCGGGCCGCGATCTCGGCGTTGCTGAGATGGGCCCCGACCAGTTTCAGCACCTCGGCTTCCCGAGGTGAAATGTCCAGCACTGCTGCCACTGTCACAGTTTGCCGCATCCCCTCCGAGCTCCTGTCCGTAGCGCCACCGTGCGCCCGTCCGTGTCGTCGATCCGTGGACGGTTCCGTGGTCGCCACGGATGCGGGTCGGCAGGGCCGGAAGGAAAGCTGTGAATACGCACACAGCGGGTCGATGGGACCCACGACTACAGGAGTGACCATGACGGGCTCTTCCAACGAGGGAATCAAGACCGTGCTGCACCCGGTGTCCGACCTGGCGAAGGCCAAGGCGGTGTACGCGGCCCTGTTCGGTATCCCGCCGCAGGTCGAGTCTTCCTACTACGTCGGGTTCGAGCTCGGGGGCCAGCACATCGGTCTGGTGCCGGGCGGCGGGCCGCAGGGCATGACCTCGCCGGTCGTCTACTGGCACGTACCGGACATCGAGGCGAAGCTCGCCGAGCTGACCGCCGCGGGGGCCACCGTGAAGGAGGCCGCGCACGAGGTGGGCGCCGGTCGCGTGGTGGCCACCGTCATCGACCTCGACGGCAACGTCCTCGGGCTCCTGCAGGACCGCTGAGCGCCGCGTGGCGCCCCTACCCAAGACCGACAAACCCACTTCGTTCATAAGGAAACCGCTATGACCTCCTTCGACTCCGTCATCCTGGAAGTTCCCGACCCCGCTGCCGCAGAGGCCTTCTACCAGGCCTTCGGTCTGGCCTCATATGTGACCGTGCGCGCCTCGGACGCGCCGACGACCGGCTTCCGTGGGTTCGCGCTGTCGCTCGTGGTGTCCCAGCCGGGCAACGTCGACGCCTTCGTCGCCGCCGCCCTCGACGCCGGCGGCACGACGCTGAAGCCGGCCACGAAGGGGTTCTGGGGTTACGGCGCCGTCGTACGCGCCCCGGACGGGACGATCTGCAAGATCGCGACCTCGAACAAGAAGGACACCGGCCCTGCCGCCCGGCACGTCGACCAGGTGGCGCTCCTGCTGGGAGTGGCGGATGTCAAGGCGAGCAAGCGGTTCTACGTCGACCGCGGCCTGGCCGTGGCGAAGAGCTTCGGCGGCAAGTACGTCGAGTTCGACACCCCGTCGTCGGCCGTCACGCTGGCGCTCTACCCCCGCCGCGCCCTCGCCAAGGACACCGGCATGTCCCAGGAGGGCACCGGATCCCACCGGATCGTGATCGGCGGCGCTGCCGGGTCCTTCACCGACCCCGACGGGTTCGTCTGGGAGACCGCCTCCGTCTGACGCACGTCCCTTCCGCAAGACTCCGAACATTCAAGATCGCCAAGGGAGAACTCTGTCATGACCAGCACCGAGACCAGCACGTACGAGGGATTCACGGCCGATGAGCGGGCCGCGATGAAGGAGCACGCCCAGGAGCAGAAGAAGGCGGCGCGCCGCGGATCACGCGCGGACAAGGCGGCGGAGGAGGCGCGGGACGTCCTCGCGAAGATCGCCGAACTGCAGGGCTCGGACCGGGTCATGGCCGAGCGGGTCCATGCCGTCATCACCGCGAGCGCCCCGGTCCTCGCGCCGAAGCTCTGGTACGGGATGCCCGCCTACGCGCTGAACGGCAAGAACGTCTGCTTCTTCCAGCCTGCGGCGAAGTTCAAGTCGCGCTACGCGACGCTCGGGTTCAACGACCCGGCGAACCTGGACGAGGGCGAGATGTGGCCGACCGCCTTTGCCCTGACCGAGGTGACGCCCGAGGTGGAGGCCCGGATCAGCGAGCTGGTGAAGCGGGCGGTGGGCCTTTGACACATTCGCTGTCCAAGGCGCCGAGGACACTCATGCGTGCTGCGGCTCCTCGTACGGGATGCGGCTCAGGTGCAGGATCGAGCCCAGCGTCCCCCACTCGTCCGCGCCGAGCTTGGTCAGCGGACGCAGTCGCTCGGCGTCAGGCCGGCCCTTGACGATGTACTCCTCGTGCACCGCCGCCAGGAAGACCCGGCCGAACACCAGGGTGGAGTTGCCCATGCGCAGGGTGGTGTGCGAACGGCACTCCAGGACGACGGGGGAGGCAGCCACTCTGGGCGGCCGCACATGACGGCTCGACTCGCGTTCGATCCCGGCGAAGCCGAATTCGCTGACGCTCCGCGGGAAGTCGATCGCGGTGGCGTTGATCAGCTGCAGCAGAGGTTCGGCGGAGAAGTTGACCACGAACTCCCCGGTGTCCTCGACGTTGCGCAGGGAGTCCTTGCGGCCGATCGAGGTGAACTGCACGATCGGCGGATCGGTGCTGGCGATACTGAAGAAGGAGTGCGGGGCGAGGTTCTCGACGGCTCCGTCCGGTGTGACAGTGGAGATCCACGCGATGGGGCGCGGGATGACGACCGAGGTCAGGAACCTGAAAAAGGCCGGGCCACCCATGGTCTCGGGATCGAAGTCGACGCGCATGACGATCAGTATTCATCGCGTGCACGGTGTGTGGCCGCCGCCGCGCGGGATGCGGGCCTGGGCCGCTTCCATCAAGGTCTGCTCAAGGCGGACGCGAGCCGGCGGGCGGCTTCGAGCAGCTCGGCGTGGTCGGCGGTGGCGGCGAAGCCGAGGCGTAGGCAGGCCGCCGGGAGCTCGGTGGCGAAGTAGCGGTTGCCGGCGCTGACGGCGACGCCGTGCCGGCGGGCCGTGTCGGCGACCACGGTGTCATCGGCGCCGTACGGCAGGCGGACCCACAGGTGGAGCCCGCCCGCAGGGACATGGGCGAGGGTCCAGTCGGGAAGTTCGCGCGTGACGGCGGCCGCCAGTGCTGCACACCGCTCCCGCAGTGCCGCGGCCAGGGTGCGGAGGTGCCGTTCCCAGGTGGGAGAGCTGAGGAGCTCGACCGCTGCTTCCTGGAGCGGGCGGGTGACGAAGAAGTCGTCGACCAGGCGGATGGCGCGCAGGCGTTCCATCACCGGGCCTCGGGCCACCAGGGCGCCGATGCGCAGGCTCGGTGCCGCCGGTTTGGTGAGCGAGGTCAGGTAGAGCACGGTGCCGTCGCGATCGTCGGCCAGCAGGGGCGGCGGCAGCGGCGCGCCGTGGCCGAGGTGCCGCGCGAAGTCGTCCTCGATCACGAACGCGCCCGCCGCCCTGGCCGCGTCGATGATCTGCCGGCGGCGTCGCGGCGCCAGCACGGTGCCGGTGGGGTTGTGATAGGTCGGCTGGCAGTACAGCAGGCGTGCGCGGGTCATGGCGAAGGCGTCGGCCAGGAGGTCGGGTTGCAGGCCGTCGGCGTCCATCGGCACCGGTACGGGGCGCAGGCCGGCCGCTCGGGCGGCGGCTATCGCACCCGGATAGGTGGGCGACTCCACCAGGACGGGGTCACCCGGCCCGGCGATGGCCCGGAACGCCATGGACAGGGCGCTCTGCCCGCCGGCGGTGATCAGGACGTCGTCCGCGCTCGCGCCGCCGCCGGCCATGGTGGCGAACATGCTGCGCAGGGAGGCCAGTCCGGTGGCCGGGGCGCGGTCCCAGGCGTCGGGGCGGCGGGCCGCGCGGGCCAGGGCCGCGGTCAGGATCTGGGTGGGCTGGAGCGATCGATGCAGGTAGCCGCCGTCCAGCAGGATCGTCCCCGCCGGTGGCTCGCCGAACGTACTGGTGAGGAGGCGGGTGTCCACGCTGCGATCGGCGAGGGTCACGGTCTGCCAGGCGGTGTCGGCGACCTCGGCGCGCCGCTGGGGGCGTGCTGCCACGTACGTGCCGCTGCCCGGACGGGTGATGACCACGCCTTCGGCTGCGAGCACGGCGATCGCCTGCGACACGGTGGCGGGGCCGACCCGGTAGCGCCGGATCAGCTCCCTGCTGCTGGGCAACCGGTCGCCCGGCGACAGCCGGCCGATCATGGCTCGCATGCTGGCCGCCAGCTCCGCAGAACTGCTACTGTCCGACATGAGAGTTGATAATAGCGCTTCCGAAATTTCCACAGAATCGCTTCTGGACGTCGCGGCCCTGCGCGCGGACACCCCCGGCGCCGGTGACGTCGTGCACTTCAACAACGCCGGTTGCGGCCTGCCGGCCACGCCTGTGCTGGCCGCGATGGTCGAGCACCTCCAGCTGGAGGCGCACATCGGCGGCTACGAGGCCTCGGCCGCCCGTGCCGAGCAGGTCCGCGAGTTCTACAGCGAGACCGCCACCCTCATCAACTGCGCTCCCGAGAACATCGCCTTCGCCGGTAGCGCAACCCACGCGTTCTCCACCGCCCTGTCGGCGATCCCGTTCGAGGCCGGCGATGTCATCCTGACCACCCGCAACGACTTCATCTCCAACCAGATCGCCTTCCTGTCACTGGGCAAGAGGTTCGGCGTGCGGATCGTGCACGCGCCCGACCTCCCAGAAGGCGGGGTGGACGTGGCGGCGATGGCCGAACTGATGCGCCGGCACCGCCCGCGCCTGGTGGCCGCCACGCACATCCCCACCAACTCCGGCCTCGTCCAGCCGGTCGCCGACATCGGACGGCACTGCCGCGAGCTCGACCTGCTGTACCTGGTCGACGCCTGCCAGTCCGTCGGCCAGTACCCGATCGACGTGGCCGAGATCGGCTGCGACATGCTCACCGCCACCTGCCGCAAGTTCCTGCGCGGACCTCGCGGTTCTGGCTTCCTGTACGTGTCCGACCGCGTGCTGCGCGCCGGCTATGAGCCGCTCTTCATCGACATGTACGGCGCCCGCTGGGTGGAGCCGGGCCGCTACGAGCCCGTCGGGACGGCGGCCAGGTTCGAGGACTGGGAGTTCCCCTACGCCCTCGTGCTCGGCTGCGCCGCCGCCGCACGCTACGCCCGCGAGGTCGGCATGGACGCCATCGCCCGCCGTACCCCTGCACTGGCCGCCGGCCTGCGTGACAGGCTCGCCGACCTGCCCGGAGTCCGCGTGCTCGACCGCGGCCGGCAGTTGGGCGCCCTGGTCACGTTCGCCATAGAGGGCTGGCAGCCGGAGCCGTTCAAGGCGGCCATGGACGCGCGCCGCATCAACTCGGCGCTCAGTTTCCGGCATTTCGCGCAGTTCGACTTCGGCGACAAGGACGTCGACTGGTGCCTGCGCCTGTCGCCGCACTACTACAACACCGAACAGGAAGTGGACCAGGTCGTCGCGGCGGTCGCCGAGCTCAGCGCCGCGGCCCGCAGGCCGTGACGACCGCCCGACCCGGCTGACCGCGGTCGGCTCCGAACCCGGCCACCGGCGCGGTGTCACAGGGACACAGCGGTGATCTTGTCCGGGTTCATCATCCACAGCACCTGGTCGATGCCCTGCTCCGAGGCGTTGACGGTGAGGACCGCGAACACCTGTCCGTCGCGGCTCAGCAGGGCGGAGGCCTGCCCGTTCGTGCTCGCGTACCGCACGTCGACTCCGGCCCAGAAGCGGCTCGCGAACGCCCTGACGTACTTGGCCACCCGCGACGCGCCCACCACGGGGAACCGGGAGGCGCGCACGGCGCCGCCGCCGTCGGAGTAGCTGGTCACGTCCGCGGCGAAGAGCTCTTCCAGCGCGGTCAGGTCACCGGAGCGGGCGGCGGTGACGAAGGCCGCCAGCAGCCTGCGCTGTTCGGCTCTGCTCACCGGCGTGCGACGTCCGGTGAGCACGCGCTTGCGGGCCCTGCTGACCAGCTGGCGTACGGCCGCCTCGTTGGCCTGGAGGATGTCGGCGATCTGCTGGTAGGGGTAGTCGAACGCCTCGCGCAGCACGTACGCCGCCCGTTCGGTGGCCGAGAGCCGTTCCAGGAGCAGCAGGACCGCGAACTCCAGAGCCTCGCCCCGCTCGGCGCCGAGGTGGGGGTCGGCGCTGGTGTCGACCGGCTCGGGCAGCCAGGGGCCGATGTAGGTCTCGCGGCGTACACGTGCGGTCTGGCCCGCGTTGATGGCCAATCGTGTGGTCACCGTCGCCAGGAACGCGGCCGGGCTGTCCACCGTGTCACGGTCATAGCTCTGCCAGCGCAGCCAGACGTCCTGAACCACGTCCTCGGCCTCGGTGGCGCTGCCCAGCACTCGGTAGGCGATGCCGAACAGGCGCGGTCTCACGTCCGCGAAGACCGCGGCTGCCTGCTCGAGCTCTTCTGGTGCGCCGGATACGTTCGCCGGCTCGGCATCCGCCACGTCGTCGTCCCCCTCCTTCCACGTTCTCACGCGCGGGCCACAAACGCAAGCACGCACTGCGTTAAGGTAGGGGGATGGAGACCGACCGAGAGCCGACCCGGCGGCCGGGAGGCCGCAGCGCCCGCGTCCGCGCGGCGGTGCACCAGGCCGTCACCGACCTCGTGGCCGAGCGCGGGTACGGCAATTTCACCGTCGGCGAGGTCGCGAACCGCGCCGGCGTGGCCGACACGAGCATCTACCGCCGCTGGGGCACCCTCGAAGCGCTGACCATGGACGTGGCGATCACCTGGCTGACCATCACGTCCCCGATCCCCGACACCGGAAGCCTGGAGGGCGACCTGCGCGCCTACGCCGCCAACGTGGCCCGCGACGTCACCGGGCCCGACGGGCCGGCCGTGCTCCGCCTGGTCATCGCGCTGTCCACGGCAGGGCAGGACGGCATGCGGGCGCGCGACGCGTTCCTCGCCGAGCGCTCCCGCCAGCTCCAGACCATGCTCGACCGGGCCCGTGCACGAGGCGAACAACCGCCCGACGTCCTGGAGGTGCTCGACCACCTCCTGGCCCCCGTGTACATCCGCGTCCTGTTCGGAGCGGGCCCCCTCACGCCCGACTACGTCGACACGCTCGTGGATCGCCTGCTCTTCCCCCTCAAGGGGCCTGCGGAAGGCTGAGCCCGGAACCCTGGCGAGCAGCATCAGGCGCCCCGGCGCCGGAGAACGTCCGCCGGTAGTGCTCCGCCGCCTGGGCCATGTCCGAGCTGATGAGGTCGAAGAACCGGCTGGCCGTCCGGAGCCGGATGCCGGCCGGGGTGTGGGCGCCCAGGACGTCCACGCCGTCCCGGACGGTGTCGGCCCACAGCGTCATCGACCGCATGCCCACCAACCAGGCCCGATACCAGACGTCGGTGTCGATGGTGTACCGCTCACGCCGGCGGTCGCGCTCGCGTTTGACGAGTCCCACCTGCTCCAGCCAGCCGACGCCCTTGGAGATCGACGCGGGGCTCACACCCAGCCGCTCGGTCAGCTCGGCGACGGTCATGGTGCCGGTATCGCTGACGAACAGGCAGGCCATCACCCTGGCCGCCATCGTCGGTATCCCCCCGAACCTGGCAGTGAGTCGCTCCTCGAGTTCTCGTACCGCCTGGGGGTCACGCCCGTCGGCATCCGCGCTCGCGGGAGTGATCGACGGCGGGCTCGGCCGGCGGCGGGCGCGCCATTCGGCCGCCTGCTGCGCACGGGCCGCGTGGTAGCCGTGCGGGCCGCCGTTGCGGGCGATCTCACGGCCGACGGTCGACCTCGGCCGCCCCAGACGGCGGGCGATCTCCGCGTAGGCGAGCTTCCCCGCCAGCCCTTCGGCGATCCTGCGGCGGTCCTCGTACGTCAGGTGGCCTCGCGGCATGCGCCCTCCCTGGTCGCGGGAGGCACAAGTATGCCTTCAGGCGTACCTCATCGCTACCCGCCTGTTGCATTTGCCCACACTGTCATTGCGCCAGTTACTCCGTTCTGAGCTGCGACGACGCGGTTCACGCCTTGCTGAAATCGCGAACGCATCCGTAACTTTCCCGGTGCGTGAACGATCGCCGTTCTCTAGGAGACCCCTGACATGGCTGCCAAGACCTGCCTCGTAACCGGCGCCTCATCCGGCATCGGCCACGCCACCGCACTCGAGCTCCTGCACGCAGGACACATCGTGTACGGCGCGGCGCGGCGGGTCCACATGATGGGGGCGATACGCGAAGCGGGAGGTCATGCCCTCCCGATGGACGTGACCAAGGAGGATGCCCTCCAGCGGGTCGTCCGTACCATCCTGGACGAGCACCAGCGGATCGACGTCCTGGTGAACAACGCGGGAGCCGTCCTGCACGGCGCCGTCGAGGACACGCCGCTGGCGATGGCGCGGGACGAGTTCGAGGTCAACCTGTTCGCGCCGGCCCGGCTGATCCAGCTCGTCCTGCCGCAGATGCGCCGGCAGGGATCCGGCACGATCGTCAACGTGTCGTCGATCGGCGGCGAGCTCGCCTTTCCGCTCGGCGCCTGGTACTACGCCTCCAAGCACGCCCTTGAGGCGTTCTCCGACACGCTGCGCAGGGAGACCAGGCAGTTCGGCATCGACGTCGTCGTCATCCAGCCCGGCATCATCAGGACCGACTTCGAGGCCGGGACCGCACGGCAACTGCGGGAGATCTCCGGGGACGGGCCGTACGGGCAGATGGCCGAGGCCATGGCCCGCGCCGCCGAGACGCCGATGGAGGGCGGCCCGGCCTCGGACCCCGGCGTGGTCGCGAGGGTGATCCGGCAGGCGGTCGAGTCGGACCTGCCGGAGACCCGCTACGTCGTCGGCTGGCAGGCCGAAGCCCTCCTGCAGCTCAGCAGGTCCCTTTCCGACCGCGAGTTCGACGCCCGGATCGCCGGCCTCGCATGAGCACCAGCGATTCGGAGCAACCCATGACCTCTGCCATCGCCGTTTCCGGGCTCGTCAAGGCGTACGGGCCGGCACGCGCCCTCGACGGGCTCGACCTCACCGTGAACACCGGAGAGGTGCACGGCTTCCTCGGCCCGAACGGGGCGGGAAAGAGCACCACCATCCGCGTCCTGCTCGGCATGGTACGGGCCACCTCCGGCAGCGCCAGGTTGCTGGGCGGCGACCCCTGGGCCGACGCCGTCGCGCTGCACCGGCGGCTGGCGTACGTGCCGGGTGACGTCGAGCTCTGGCCCAACCTCACCGGAGGCGAGGCCATCGACGTGCTCGGCCGGCTGCGCGGCGGGCTCGACGGCAGGCGCAGGAACGAGCTGATCGAGCGGTTCGAGCTCGACCCGAGGAAGAAGGCGCGGACGTACTCCAAGGGAAACCGCCAGAAGGTCGCGCTTGTCGCCGCCCTCTCCGCCGACGTGGAGCTGCTCATCCTCGACGAGCCCACGAGCGGGCTGGACCCGCTCATGGAGGCGGTGTTCCAGCAGGTCGTCGGCGAGGCGAAAGCCGCCGGCCGGACGATCCTGCTCTCCAGCCACATACTCTCCGAGGTCGAAACCCTCGCCGACCGGATCACCATCATCCGGGACGGAAAGGCCGTGGAGTCGGGGACGCTGGCGCAGCTGCGGCACCTGACCCGGACGACGGTCGCGGCCGACACCGCCACCCCGGTCACCGGCCTCGAGCGGCTGCCCGGCATCCACGACGCGAAGGTCGAGGGCGCGAGCGTGCGGTTCGGCGTGGACGCCGAACACCTCGACGCCGCCATCAGGCACCTCACCAGGTTCGGCATCACCTCGCTGGTCAGCCATCCGCCGACGCTCGAGGAGCTCATGCTCCGGCACTACGAGCGCAAGGAGGCGGCATGACCGCCACGCTCACCCCGGCGCGCAGCCGTACCGGATCGAGAGCGGAGAGCGGCCAGTTGACCGGCACCGTCGCCATGGTACGGCTGGCGCTGCGCCGCGACCGGATCAAGCTGCCCATCTGGCTGATCGCCATCACGGCCCTCGTCCCACGCTTCTACTACGCGGCCGTGTCGGCGGTCGTCCCGACGCCGGAGGCCTTGGCGAACGCCTCGCAGATGATCCGGGCCTCGTTCATGCGGGTGCTCGCCGGGCCGCTCTTCGGCGACGTCACCACGCGGAGCTACTTCCTCGCCGCCTACTGGGTCGAGTTCCTGCTGGCCGCCGCGATCATGAACATGTTGCTCGTCACCCGGCACACCCGTGCGGAGGAGCAGACAGGCCGGGCCGAACTCATCCGGGCGGCCGCCGTGGGCCGGCAGGCCCAGCTCGCGGCCGCGCTGATCGTCTCCCTGATCGGCAACGCCGTGCTCGCGCTCCTCACCGCCGCCGCGACGATCAGCATCGGGTTCCCCGTCGGCAGCGGG
Organism: Nonomuraea sp. NPDC050786; assembly: GCF_040654115.1. Classification (NCBI taxonomy): domain Bacteria; kingdom Bacillati; phylum Actinomycetota; class Actinomycetes; order Streptosporangiales; family Streptosporangiaceae; genus Nonomuraea; species Nonomuraea sp. NPDC050786. The sequence continues at coordinate 167,438 of NZ_JBFAHJ010000024.1, read as the reverse complement.
CTGCTCTTCGGTGCCTCGCTCGCCGCGGCCGGGCTGGTGTTCGCGGGGGTCACCGCGGTCACCGCCCAGGTCACCGAGCTCACCAGAGGGGCCGGCGGCCTCGCGGGCATCGTGCTCGTCGCGGCGTGGCTGCTCCGCGGCGCGGGAGCGATGCAGGGTCAGGAGGGCGGTCCGCTGTTCTGGCTCTCCCCGATCGGCTGGTCACAGCAGACCCGGGTGCTGGCCGGCGAGCGCTGGTGGCCGCTCGGCCTCTCCGCTGTGCTCGCCGGGCTGCTGATCGCGGGCGCGTACTCCCTGGCGAGCCGGAGGGATCTCGGCGCCTCCCTGGTGACCCCGCGCCCCGGCCCGGCCTCGGCGCCTTCCTGGCTGCGCTCGCCGTTCGCGCTCGCGCTGCGACTCCAGCAGGGGTCCATCGTCGGGTGGGGAGCCGCGTTCCTCGCCATCGGCCTCGTCCTGGGGGCCATGACCGGCGGGATGGAGCAGACCGATCTCCCCATCTTCTCCGCCGACGCGGACTTCGGGCGAGCCTGGATCAGCCTCATGGTGTTCACCGGCTCCCTCTACACCGGCGTCTTCGCGGTCCTCGCGGTCATCCGGCTCCGGACGGAGGAGGTACGCGGCCGTGTCGCTCCCGTCCTGGCCGGGCCGACCGGCAGATCGACGTGGTACTGGTCGTCCCTGCTGGTCACCGCGCTCGCCGTGGCCGCACTACTGGCGGTGTACGGCGCCGCGCTCGGCGCCGGCGCCGCCCTGTCGACCGGCGATCCCGGCTTCGTGGGCGAGGTCACCCGAGCGAGCCTGCTCCGCGTCCCGGAGGCGCTGGTGCTGCTCGCCCTCCCCGCCGCGCTGCTCGGGCTCGCCCCGCGGGCCATGAGCGTGGCCTGGGCCGTGCTCGTGTACAGCGGGTTCATCCAGATCCTGGCGCCCAACCTGGGCCTCCCGGGATGGCTGACGAACACGTCGGTGCTGTCCCACATCCCCTGGCACCCGCTGGGCTCCTTCGCCCCTGTCGCCACGGTGGTGCTGACCGTACTCGCCGCCGTGCTGGCGACCCTCGGTCTGTACGGCCTGCGCCGCCGCGATCTCGTCACGGGCTAGTTCGTGAATATCGTGGCCAGGTGGACCGTATTGAGACCCCTGTGCTCGTCCTCCTCCCGTTGCGCCCGGAGCACGCCGGCGAGATGGCCGTCGTGCTCTCCGACCCCGGCCTGCACACGTTCACCGGCGGGGCCCCGCTCACCGAGGAGGAGCTGCGCGCCCGCTACGAGCGGCTGGCCGCCGGCCCGCCCGGCTGGCGCAACTGGGTGCTCCGGTGGCGGGAGGAGGAGCGCCTGGTCGGGTACGTGCAGGCGACGATCGAGGGCGGCACCGCCGAGATCGCCTGGGTGATCGGGACGCCCTGGCAGGGCCGCGGGCTGGCCACCGCGGCCGCCAAGGCTCTGGTCATCCACCTCGCGGACGAGGGGATCGGCACGGTCGTCGCGCACATCCACCCTGACCACGCGGCCTCGGCCGCGGTGGCCACCGCCGCCGGCCTGCGCCCCACCGACCGGTGGCATGACGGGGAGGTCCGCTGGGAGCTCAAGATCCCCTACGCTTAGGGGCTCCTGAGTTGACGTCCTCGACGACAAGGTGCTGCATCGTGGTCACGCACGAAGAGATGGTCGAAGCGTTCGGTGCCGAGGGCCTGCTGCTGATGGACGCGGAGCGGTGCCGGGAGCAGGGCCTGTCGGAGGCGGACGCGCGGATCCTGTCCGAGGTCGGGCTGCCGGTACGGTCGGATCTGGCCTTCACCACCTTCATCGCCGCCGAACCCCGGGTGGGCTCCCTGGTCGTCTTCAGGACTAGCCACGGCGATGTCAACGTCCTCACGCTCGGCGGGACCTCCGGCGACTCGGGCATGCGCTACTTCCTCGACATCCGGAACGGCGTCGTCGGGCTGCTCTCGATGGACGAGGAGCCGCAGGCGGAGAAGGTCAACAGCTCCCTGGAGCAGTTCGTCGAGTTCCTCTACCGGCTCAGGCTGCGCCAGCAGGCTCTGAACGGCGACTCTCCGGAGGCCGGTCAGAGCTACACGGAGGACCTGTGGCTCTCGCTGAAGGAGCTGGATCCGGATGCGTTCAGCGAGGCCGAGGCCTGGTGGTCCATGGTGATGGACACCTTGATGAGCCGGAGCCACATCGCCGAGACGCGGGCGTTCCTCGAACAGCGCCGCGCGGAGGTCGCCGACACGCTGGCGGACGCGCTCCAAGCGGCCTCCCCGCAGCGGTCGCAGCGAGACCGTTTCGACCAGGCTCTCAGCCGACTGGAGCACGAGGGCTGGCAGATCGTCAACGCCAAACTCTTCGCCTCCGACACCGAGACCAGCGGCCTGCTGAGCCCGGCCGACGACCTGGACGGCTACTTCGCCCCCGACGGCGCGCTGGTCAGGGACGTGCCCATCGCGTGGCGGGGCGGGCTGTCCTCCAACATCCAGGCGTCGTTCGCCCGGGAGGGCCTGGTGGTCTCCGTCCCCGGGCAGGCGGACCGCGAGGACTACGACGCGCTGCTGGATCTGGACGCCGAGGAGCTGGGCAGGCAGGCCGACGCCGCGATGGACGCGCTCTTCGCCGCGGTCCACGGCCTGAACAAGCGGGAGGAGGGCGTCGTGACCTGCCTGGCCGGCGACCGCTCGTCCGACCTGTGCCGGATCGTACGGGCATTCGACCGGCTCGCGGTGCGCGGCTACGTCGCCGAGCCGGACCTCTGGCCGACCGCCTCGGGAGCCTGGGAGCAGGTCCACGAGGCGACCCCGGACGGCGAGGAGCCCAAGGCCGTCTTCTGGACCACCCAGTCGCACACGTCCTGCTTCGACGCCTACGGCGACCTGGTGGACGAGCTGGCGCTGCAATGGGCCGGCGACCGGGACCTGATCGCTGAAGCGCTGGCCGGCACCGGACTCGTGGTGGAGACCCCGCCGCACGACGGGGTCGCGTTCCTCCTCCGCCCCGCCCCGAAGCCGGAATAGGACATTTCGAAGATTGTGGATTTGAGCTCGACTCCCGTGTCGGGCTCGATACCGTGCTGCCGGTGAAGATCCAGAAGGTAGGGACCAGACATGTCCTCGTCGCCGGGACGGCGATGATCACGGCTCTCGCGGGGATGACCGGCCCGGCCCGCGCGGCGGAGAACTACGGCCAGTACTCCCTGTTCGCGGAGCGCAGTGCCGGGCAGTACTGGGCCGACGGGCAGGCGGGCGGGCAGTGGGCGTGGAAGCCGCTGTCGTCCACGACATCGGAGATCAGCTGGGGCGACCCGAAGGCATGGCCGCCGGATTACGCGGAGAAGTTCGTCCACGACAGTGGCTGGCTGATGCTGGACGGGTGGCGGGGCAACGGCACCTACTACACGGTCAGGGTCACCCAGGAGCAGATCGGCGACGCGAAGTGCGGCAACCTCCGTACGTTCGCCACCTCCGGACAGCAGCACTACGTGAAGTGGGACATCCCCGCGCAGGGCTACTGCCTGAAGGCGTGGGGGACGATCACCGAGCAGTCGTCGGGCAAGGTCGTCGACTTCGGCCACACCCAGATCTGGTCGCCGCCCGCGCCCTGCTCCAACCGGTATCTCGGTGGGCAGACCTGCGTCAAGCAGTGGGAATCCTGGTGGGACAACCAAGGCGAGCCGGGCAAGCCGATCACCAGGAAGCTGGAGCGTGACCAGTACATCGCCCGCGGACTCGGCATGGCGTTCAAGATCCAGCAGTATTTCCCCAAGGACTGGCTGGCGGAGGCCCGCTCGTACTGGCACTGGTGACGTCTTCGTCCACAGGCTGTGGGTGCCGGTTTGGGGATCAGTGCACGGAGCGTTCCCGGGTGATGCCGGGAGTCCGTCAGGCCCGGTTTTTACGGCATCTGCCGGGGTTGGAGCCTCGTTGGGCCATCGGCGACCGGGCGTCGGGCGACGCGGATGCGGGCCGCGTGCGGGTGAAGTTATCCACAGGGCGGCCCGGTTATCCACAGTTGTGGAGTCCGCGACCGCCGGCGGGCGGTGGCCTGCGCTGAACCCCGGCCGATGACGTCGGGTCAGCCCAGGTCCCGGTTGCGCAGGCGGATCAGTGCCGCGGTGGTGAGCAGCGCGGTCAGCGCCAGGATCACGGCGGGTGGCGTGCCGCTGAACGGCTCCCCCGACACCGTGTTCGGCGTGTAGTGGAACGGCTCGATCCGGCTCCATCCCCACAGCCCGATCAGCGGCCCCAGCAGGTCGCCGACCACGACCACCACACCCCAGACCGCCCACGAGAGCGCCACCGACACCCGCGGCAGCACCGCTACGGCGAAGGCGGCGCACGCCCCGACGAGCCAGGCCGCCGGGACGTGCTCGAGCGCCGCGAGCAGCATCCGGCCCACCGCGGGCTCGTCCATGGAGAGCGTGTGGACCAGCCCGGTGACGAACCCGCCGAGCGCCAGCAGCGCCGCCGTGCCGAGGGCGCCCAGGACCAGGTGCGCCGCCGCCCACCGGAGCCGGCCCACCGCGGTGGACAGCAGGGCCTCGGCGTGGCCGGAGTGCTCCTCCTGGTGCAGCCTGAGCGTGGCGAGCACGGGATAGAGCGCGACCGTGTACGCCAGCAGGAGCACGATGATCCACAGGTACGCGTCCACCGGATCGCCCGACGGCCCTCCGTACCGCTGGAGGAACGCCTCCAGCACCCGACCGGGCTGCTGCGCGAGGCGGGGCGCGACGCCGCTGAGGCCGGCGAAGAGCGCCGCGGCCGCCGTCACGCCCGCGGCCCACTTCGCCAGCAGGCCGCGCTGCAACCGCCAGGCCAGGCTGAACGGCCCCTTCAGGCACGGCCCCGTGGCAGGTCCCGGGCGTACGGGGAGCAGGCCGGAGTCGAGGTCGCGACGCGCGGACAGCCCGTACGCGAGCACCAGCAGGAGACCGGTCGCCACCAGCGACACGATCAGCACCCACCACCGGTCCGCCGCGTACGGCCGCACCAGGTGGCTCCAGCCGAGCGGCGACACCCACGTCAGCAAGCTCACGCCGGAGGCGTCACCGGCATAGCGCAGCACGTAGGACCCGCCCAGCACGAGCAGCCCGAGCGTGGTCGCGGACCGCGCCGTCCGCACGAGCTGCGCGACCACCGCGCCCACCGCGGCGAAGACCCAGCCCGCCGCCGTGATCGCGGCCCCGTACGCGAGCGACCCGGCGGCCTCCATGCCGACGGCGATGAGCACGGCCGAGGTGAGCGACCCGGCGAGCAGCGCGGTGACGGCGGCGATGACGAGGGCCGCGGTGAGCGGCGCGGCACGGTGGATCGCGCCGGACAGCATCAGCTCCTGCTGCCCTGACTCCTCCTCCGCCCTGGTGTGCCTGATGACGATGGTCAACGCCATCCAGGCGGTCAGCAGGAAGAGCAGCCCGCCGCTCCGCCAGGCCGCCATCGCGCCGACGGAGGGCTCGGTCACGGGTCCGCCGAGGCCGAGGAAGATCGGGTTGGTGGAGATCACCCGCGCGTACGCGCGCAGCGCCTCCGGGGTGGTGAAATAGCCCTGGATGTAGGAGACCAGGCCGGCGCCGAGCATGACGACGGTGAGGATCCAGGCGGCCGAGCGCACGCGTTCCCCGCGCATCGCCAGCTTGAGCAGCAGCGTCATCGCGCGGCCTCCTGGTAGTGCCGCAGGAACAGCTCTTCCAGGCTCGGCGGCCTGCAGGTCAGGCCGCGCACGCCGATGGCAGACAGCCGGGCGAGCAGCCCGTCGAGCGCGTCCGGGTCGGCCTGGCAGGTGAGGCGGCCGTTCTCGACCAGCACGTTGTGCACGCCCGGGAGGTCGCCGAGAGAGCCGGGACGGCCCGCCAGGTCGGCGGTGATCGAGGTCCGGGTGAGGTGGCGCAGGTCGGAGAGGGTGCCCGACTCCACGGCGCGCCCCGAGCGGACGATGGTGACCCGGTCGCACAGGGCCTCGACCTCGGAGAGCAGGTGGCTGGAGAGCAGCACCGTGCGGCCCGCCCGCTTCTCCTCCGCCACGCTCGTGGTGAAGGCCGCCTCCATCAGCGGGTCGAGGCCCGAGGTCGGCTCGTCGAGGATGAGCAGCTCGGCCCGTGAGGAGAGCGCGGCGACCAGCGCGACCTTCTGGCGGTTGCCCTTGGAGTACGTGCGGCTCCTCTTACGCGGGTCGAGCTCGAACCGGTCCATCAGCTCGGCGCGGCGCCGCTGGTCGAGCCCGCCTCTGGCGCGCCCGAGCAGGTCGATCACCTCGCCTCCGGTGAGCGTGGGCCACAGGGTCACGTCGCCCGGCACGTACGCCAGGCGCCGGTGCAGCTCGGTGGCCTGCCGCCACGGATCGCCGCCGAGCAGCCTGACCGTGCCGGAGGTGGCCCGGATCAGGCCCAGGAGGATGCGGATGGTCGTGGATTTTCCCGCGCCGTTCGGGCCGAGGAAGCCGTGCACCTCGCCGGCACGTACGGACAGGTCGAGCCCGTCGAGTGCGCGGGTCGCGCCGTACGACTTCGTGAGTGCGGCGACCGAGATCAAGTCGTCCATGGGGATTCCTTGTGAGAAGGCATGGCGGGGTCGCGGCGTGGCGCAGAGGCCCGCCGCGTCCGCTCAGGGTGTCAGCCGGAGGCCTGGTCGAGGACCTTGGCGAGAGAGGCGATGGCCTCCCGGGCCGACTCGATGCGCCTGGCCTGCGCCTCGTCGGTCCAGCCGAGCCGCAGGCCCTCCGCCGCCAGCTCGTCGAACGCGGTGAACGCGGCGAGCTTCTGCCGGATGACCTTGGACCAGGCGTCGTCCTCTATCTGGTAGTAGACGTTCCGCTCCCCGGGCTTGCGGAAGCGCCGGATCAGCTTGACGGACGTCAGGAGGTGCATGTTCGTCGTCAGCGACGCGCGGCTCGCGCCGATGGCCTCGGCGATGTCGCTCGCGGTCTGCTCCGGCGGGTCGCAGGCCATGAGCCAGCCCAGGACGCGGCCGGTGATCGGGGCGAGTCCCCACTCCTGGGAGACGAACGCCGCCACCCGCTCGACCCACGCGAGCACCTGCTCGCGGTCGGGGCCGTCCTGCGCCGTCATGCCGTCATCCTAACGTTCAGCCTTTTAGCCAGTAATTTCAGAATAGACTGAAATAACTGGCATCGCAAGAGCGGCGCTCCCGCCAGCGGTCTCGCCTCACCGGGTCATTCGCCTGACGAGCTGCGCCTCCGCTCCCTCGTCCCCGGGCAGGCCCCGGCCGGCGAGCCCGTCCCTGATCCGCTCGCGGAACTCGACCGGCCGATGGTCGTCGTACTTGAACTTGGCCCGCACGTCCACCACCTCCAGCCGTAGCCCCCGGATCGCCGAGAGCATCTTGCGGTACGGCCCCGCGTCCGCGGCCATCTCGCCGTACCCCCCGTCGGGCTGGTGGTGGGCCAGCTGGCGGCGGAGGATGTCGGCCTTGCCCTCCCCGTCGTCCACGATCCGCGCCCGGCAGGTGAGCTGCACCGAGGCGTAGTAGCTGGTCGGCACGCCGTCGTCGGGAGAGTCGGAGCGCCAGGTGGAGGGGATGTAGGCGTAGTCGTCGTGCACGCTCACCACCGTCACCGGGTTGGCCTCCAGCGCCGCCCAGATCGGGTTGGGCCTGGCCAGGTGGAGCACCACCTCCTGGTCGCCGTCGAACAGGAAATGCGTCGGCACCACGACCGGCGGTCCACCGTCCACGCCGTTGGCGGCGAGCTGGCCGAAGTCGCGTGTACGCAGCCAGGCCCGCCATTCGTCGGTGTCGCGCGCCGCGTCCCAAGGATGAATGAGCACCCGTACCTCTTTGTATTAGTACATAATGGATTTTGTGCCAGAAAAATACCTGATCAGCGGTGGGACGGCCAGCGAGATAGCGGCAGGGGTCGAGCTCGCCGTGTCCGAGGGGCGGCTGCCACCAGGCGCGATGCTTCCCCCGGTGCGTGAGGTGGCCGCCGGTGCCGGGGTCAGCCCCGGTACGGCGGCGGCCGCGTACCGGTTGCTGCGCGAGCGAGGCGTCATCGAGACCGCCGGGCGGCGGGGCACCCGGGTCAGGCCGCGCCCGGCCAGCACGTTCCGGGAGGAGATCCGCATCGAGGTGCCCCCGGGCGTGCGCGACCTGTCCAAGGGCAACCCCGACCCCGCCCTCCTGCCGCCGCTGGGCGACGCCCTCGCCGCCGCGGCCCGCGCGCACGAGGAGCGGCCCGCCATGTACGGCACGGGCGACGACGAGGAACTGCTCGCCCTGGCCGGGGAGCGCATGCGCGCGGACGGCATCCCGGCCGCGCCGGTGGCCGTCACCTCGGGCACCCTCGACGCGGTCGAACGCGTGCTGGCCACCTACCTGCGCCCCGGCGACCCGGTGGCCGTGGAGGATCCGGGCTGGACGGCCCTGCTCGACCTGGTCGCCATCATGGGGTTGCGTCCCGTGCCGATGCGCCTCGACGACGAGGGTCCCTTGCCCGCGGAGCTCGGCCGGGCCCTGCGCACGGGCGTCCGCGCCGTGGTGATCACGGCCCGCGCCCAGAACCCGACCGGCGCCGCCGTCTCAGGCGAACGCGCCCATGCCCTGCGCGAGCTGCTCTCGGCCCACCCGGACGTGCTGCTCGTCGAGGACGACCACGGCTCCGGCTTCGTGGACCTCCCGTTGCACCCGCTGGCGGGCGCCACGCAGCGCTGGGTGGTCACGCGCTCGACGGCCAAGGCGTTCGGCCCCGATCTCCGCGTCGCCCTGATCACCGGCGACCCGGTCACGCTCAACCGCCTGCGCGGCCGCCAGCGGCTCGCCGCGGGCTGGGTCAGCCATCTGCTGCAGCGTGCCGTCGCGTACCTCTGGAAGACGGGTGCGGTGGACACGGCGGCGGTGGCGGCCTCGTACGCGCGGCGCCGGGACGGCCTGGTGACGGCGCTCGCCGGCCGCGGCATCCGCGCGCACGGGCGCAGCGGGCTCAACGTGTGGATCCCCGTCGCGGACGAGGCCACCGCGATCACCCGCCTGCTGGCCCGCGGCTGGGCGGCCGCGCCCGGCGCGCGCAACCGCATCGGCACCCCACCCGCGCTCCGCGTCACCGTCGCGCTCCTGCGGGCCGACGAGGTGGACCAGCTCGCCGACGCCCTCGCCGAGGCCGTCCGCCCAGGCCCGCGCGGCGGCCCGTACGGCTGACGACGTGGCCTCAGGCGTCGCCCGGGTTCAGGCGGCGGCCCGTACGGCTGACCGGCATGGCCTCAGGCGTCGCCTGACGGGGCAGGGATCGGGATGCCGGCCTCGGTGCGGTCGGCGTCCACCACATCACCCAGCAGGGCGGTGACGGCGGCGGCGAGGTCGCGCAGCGCGGCGTCTGAGGGGGTCGCCTCGCTCTCGAACGCCCGCGACACCGTGCCGGCGAGCAGGTCGGCCCGCTGCTCGCGCCCGTCCTCAGGGGCGCCGCCCTCCGCCCGCAGGAAACCCTCGAAGGTCGCCTGGTAGGCGTAGCCGAGCTGGTCCAGGTCCAGGTCGTCGCGGAGCAGCCCGTGCTCGGCGAGCAGCTCCAGGTAGCCGCGCGCCATCTTGGCGTGCCGCTCCTCGCGCTCGGGGGAGCCGGTGAGCTTGCCCAGCAGCTCGGCGTCGGCGAGGAGGAAGCCCAGCAGCAGCGGCCTGGAGGTGATGGCCAGGAAGTAGGCGCGGGCGAAGCGGTGCAGCCGGCACGCCTGCGGGTCGTCCGCCAGCACCTGCCGTGCCTGATCGATCGCCGAGCCGACCTCGCGCGTGAGAACGGCCCCGAACAACTGCTCGCGCGTCTTCCAGTGCAGGTAGACGGTCCCCTTGCCGATGCCGGCCCGGGCGGCCACGTCGTCGATCGTCACCCGCCGGTAGCCGTGGAGCAGGAGCAGGTCGGCGGCCACGTCGAGGATCCGCTTCGCGCGTTCGGCCCGCTGGCGCGGGTCCCGGAGTCGTTCGCTCACGCCGTCATTATGGCACATAATAAGTAGTTGACGAATTTTCATATTCAGTCATAAGTTGATGGCCGTCACCAGACGAGAGCAGCACGAGTGTCGCGCTCCAGCGGCAGCCCGGTCGACGTGCGCGGCCTGGCCGTCGAGGTGGCCGAGCGCATGGGGGTGCTGGGCAGGCTGCGCGCCGCCGCCACCACCGCGACCGGCATGGCCTTCGTCGACGACGCGGGCCGGCGGGTGGGCGGCGTCAACACCCGGGCCATGCAGCGGGCCGGCGGCAGCCGCGAGGTCGAGGTGACGCGCACCGACCTGGCGGCCATCCTGTACGAGGCCGGCCGCGACTCGGTCGAGTACCTGTTCGGCGACACCATGACCGCCCTCCGCCAGGACGGGACCGGCGTCGAGGTCACCTTCGACAAGGCCGCGCCCCGCCGGTTCGACCTGGTGATCGGCGCCGACGGGCTGCACTCGATGACGCGCCGCCTGGCCTTCGGCCCCGAGAGCGCCTTCGTCCGCCACATGGGCCTCTACGTCGCCACCATGCCGCTGGACGGCCCGGCCGAGCGGCAGAGCGAGCTGGTCATCCACAACTCTCCCGGCCGCATGGTCGCCATCCACCCGGTCCGTGGCCGCGCCCTGGCCGCCTTCATCTTCCGCGCCCCGGCCGTCGACGGCCTCCACCATCGTCGCCGCCGCCTGATCCCGGCTCGCGGATCTTAGATCGGTGTTATGCCCTTCCTTTTATGGTGACGCCCGAGGAGATTCCGGGAGGTGCCCATGTCACAGCGGAAGGTGAAGCGTAGGCGCGCCGCCCTGCGGCGCGAAGAAGCGGTGCGGCAGGAGCGCCGCAGGCGTCTGAGACGAAGGCTCGGGTACGGCTCCGCCGCCGTCGTGACGGTGGTGGCCGCCGTGACCGGTGGGCTGGTGCTCACCTCCGTCGACACGCCGAACAAGGCCTCGCCGGCCGCGACCGTCTCGATCACTCCCACCTCGCCCGCCCCTACCTCGTCCGCCACGGCCTCGCCTACCGCCACCTCGTCGCCCAAGGCGACGACGTCCAAGCGGTGAGTCATCCGGCGGCGTTCACCTTGCGGTTCCGGTGGGGGCCTCGACGAGTGCGGCCAGGTTCGCCAGTGCCATCCGGGTGCCCGTCTCGTTGTCGGCGGCGGGCACCACGTCGGGGATCCCGTCGTGCACGATGACGACCTCGGTGCCCTCGCCGGCGTCGGTGAGCGTCGTCGTCATCGTCATGGTCCCGCCCAGCGCGGGATCCGCCGTCTCGAACTCGAACACCTCGACGACCCGCTCGTCCGGAACGAGCTCCGCGAAGTGGCCGTGGTACGTGTCGGTGTGCGATCCCGACTTGCCGGCCGGTCCCGGCGCGTCGTAGGTGAGCGAGACCCGGAACGAGCCGCCTTCGCGAGCGTCGAACTCGTGGACCTGGCTGCTCATACCCGCCGGCACCCGCCATTTCGCGATCGCGTCCGCGTCCACGAGCGCCTGGTAGACGTCTGAACGCGGCGCGTTCACGTACTGAGAGACCCGTGTCGAGTACATGTGGCCGACATTACCGGCGAATCGCTGGCACGCCCCGCCCCAAGCCCGCCGCTTCAGCCGTTCGGCGGAAGGGGGATCTGTACGATGACAGCCGATGCCGAAAATTCGGGAATTGTCGGAATATGCGGCGGCGATCGCGCCCGTCATCGACGCGGCCCACGTCAACGTGCATGCCTCGGCTCGCAGGGCGGTCACCGAGCTGTCCGAGACCTCCGGCGTAAGCCCGGGATTGCTGAACGACCTGCGGTTCACTCTGCCGCTCCGCTCTCTGACCCGGACCGACCTCGGCACGATCTACCGGTACGGGGACGCCGACGGGCGCGAGTCCGGCATCCAGGAGCACCTCCGCGAGGGCACCCTGGCCGATGACGGCGACGGGACGCTGCGGGCGACGACGGCGGGACTGGAGTTCATCCGGCGCCTGTACGAGGTGCACGGCGCCGTGGCCGAGCGGATCTGGGCCGGGCGCGACCTTCCCGCGCTGGCCGGGCTCGCGGGCCGCGTCCTTGATCATGCCGAACGCGTGCCAGGAGGCGCCCTGGCGCTGATGGCGCCGCCCTACGAGCCCGCCGGAGCCGCCCCCGGTGTGCTGCTGTTCAACCGGCTCGCCGTGCTCCGGTACCACCGCGCCGACACGCATGCCGCGGCCTGGCAGGCGGAGGGCCTGTCCGCGGCCGAGATCGTCGGCCTGCGGGACGGGCCCGTCCGTGCCCGGATCGAGGCGGCGACCAACCTGCGGGCCGCCGCGCCGTACGAGATCCTCTCCGAGGACGAGCGGCAGACCCTGTACGACGGCCTGCTCAAGCTCATCTAAAGCGAGGCCAGGAGCCGGCCCACCTGCGTGCGGTCGTTCACGCCCAGCTTGTCGTACGCCGCCTGCAGGTGATTGGCCGCCGTGCGCGTGGACAGCGTCAGCCGGTCGGCGATCTGCCGGTTCGTCAGGCCGGCCGCCGCGAGCTGCAGGATCTCCCGCTGGCGTGGCGTGAGCTCGGGCGTGGCCAGCTCCACCAGCGCCGGGGTCGTCACGCCCGGACAGCGCTTGGCCAGCGCCCACGCCCTGGTCCGCGCGCCCCTGGCCAGGGTGGCGCGGCCCTCGTCGAGGCAGGCCGCCGCCTCCTGCGCCGTGGCCTCGGCCGCGTACAGCAGCATCCCCGACCGCTCGAACTCCGCGGCCACCGCCCGCAGCGAGGCCGGGTCGCCGACGGCCCGCGCGTGCCTGGCCAGGAGAGCGGCCAAGGGCCCGTCAACCCGCTCCGCCGACGAGGCCAGCCGGTCCGCCGCCGGAGCTCCCAGCCGCACCAGGTCGTGCAGCGCGAACATCAGGCTCCCGTACAGCTCGTGCCGTTCCGCGTGATCCGCGGCGTCCAGGCAGAGCCGTACCGCCCCGTCCAGGTCGCCGTCCGCCGCGGCCACCCACACCGCGGCCTGCATCGCGTGCTGCCGGGTGAACGCCCACCTGGACGCCGCCGCCGACGCCTCCGCCAGCACCTCCCGAGCCTGGGCCGTCCGGCCCAGCAGCGCCAGCGCGTGCGCCTGCTCGGCCAGCACCCGCCCCAGGTACGGCTCCCGAGCGGGCATCCTGGCCAGGTCGTCCCCGCACCAGCGCAGCGCGCCCGCGACATCGCCGCGCAACCGGGCGACCATCGCCCGGTAGGCCGCGAACCCCGACACCGACAGCTCCGCCGCAGGCAGCGCCATCCCCTTCGCCGCGCTCCTGGCCGCCGCCTCCAGCCGCCCGGAGAACGCCTGCGCGGCACAGAGCGCGTCCAGGAAGCTCGGCAGCGCGTGCGGCGCCTCGTCCCGCCAGCTCTCCAGCCCGCCCAGCGTCCGATCGGCGATGGCCAGGGCCTGCTCGGCACGCCCCGAGTACGCCGCGACCCACGCCTCCATGGACGCCGCGTGCGCCTCGGCGCGCACCGTCATCGGCCCGAACGTACGGGATCGCGCCAGCGACCGCGCCGCCCCGGTCAGCCGGCCGGCGAAACAGTCGGCCACGGCCCGGTACACGTGGGCCTCCTGGAGCCAGGCAGGCTCGGCCAGCGTGCGCGCGGCCGCGTCGAGCACCTCGCACGCCTCGGCGTCCGCGCCCGCCCACGCCAGATTGATCCCCAGGCTGAAGGCGTGCTGGGCACGATCGGGCTCGGTGACCGCGTCGCGTGCCGCCTGCCGCAGCGTCGCCAGCGCCGAGTCCGCGTCGCCCAGCACCATGAGCACCTCGCCGAGCAGCGCGACCGCGGCCACGCCCGCCCCCGCATCGATCGCGGCCCGCGCCAGGCGTTCGGCCAGCCGGGGGTCCTGCCTGCCCCAGGCCAGCCGGGCGGCCGAGGCCAGCGTCTCCGGGGCGGTGGCCGAACCGCTGTCCAGCCGCCACACGGCCGCCCGCAGCTCGTCCTCGCGCCGCCGCAGCCCGCTGGCCTCCAGCGCGTCGGCCAGCATGCGCAGCCGCCGCCGCGTCCGCAACGTGCCGCAGCCGCCGCGTACCACCTCGCCGTAGAGAGGGTGGCCGAGCCGCAGCTGCTCGCGCCTGCCGTCGTCCACCGCGACGATCAGGCCGCGGTCCTCGACCCGCTCGACCGCCCGGAACGAGGTCAGCGACGCCAGCAGCTCCGTGCCCAGCGGCTCCCCGAACGCCACCAGCTCCAGCACCTCGCGCTCTTCCTCGTCGAGATGGCCGATCCGCTCGCCCACCAGCTCGCGCAGCCGGGTCGTCATCGACAGCTCGCCCCGCCAGCGCCACTGGCCGTCCCGTTCGGCCAGGCAGCCACTGCCCAGCCCCGCCTGCACGACCTCGCGCAGGTAGAGCACGTTGCCCTCGCTGACCCGCGCGAGATGGCGTACGGTCTCCGCGGCCACCTCGCCGCCGAGCGCGCCCGCGAGCACCTGCCCGACCTCGTCCCCGGTCAGCGGCGGCAGCTCGATCCTGTCGAGCAGCTCGTCCTTCCACAGCGCGGCCACGGGGGCCGGCTGCGGCTCGCCGGAACGGACGGTCACCACGACGCGTGCCGTGCCGCTCTCCACCAGGTAGTGCACCAGCGCCGCCGAGGCCGGGTCCAGCCGGTGCGCGTCGTCCACGCTCACCAGCAGCTCGCTCCGCCCCGCGCGCTCGCGCAGGTGGCGGGCCGCCCAGTGCAGCAGGTTCTCGTCACCCTGCGGCGGCCCCGTCAGCACGTGCGCGAACGCGCCGAACGGGATCATCGACGCGGTCTCCGTGCCCAGCGCCCGCACCACCGCGTACCCCGGCATATCGGCCAGCGCCTCCACCGCCAGCCTGCTCTTACCGACCCCGGCCGCGCCGGCGATCATCACGCCGGCTCCTGACCGCACCGCCTTACGCACGGCCGCCAGCGGCCCCCCTCGCCCGACGAACGGCCAACCGCTCCCCTGCTCGCTCATCGCGCCTCCTCTCGACACCCATGGTGGTGACGGAGGTTTGGGGAAGGTTCAGGCCAGATCCCGCTTCAACCCGGCGGCGGCATTCAGCAGCTCCATGAGCGCGTCCGCGCCGACGAACGGCACCGCCTCGCCCCCCACCTCTTCGAGCAGCCCGCGGAGCTGGCCGCCGGATTGCTCGGGCTCGACCAGCCGGACGATGACCGTTCTCATCTGAAAACCATCTCGCCGCCCGGTTCAGGTCTGGTTCAGGCGGGGTACGGGGCGGGCTCGACCTCCAGCTCACGCATGCGTTCCGCATAGAGGTGGTAGCGCCGGCGCGCGTCGCCGCGGCGGCCCGCCCGGTCGAGCACGCGCACCAGGCCGAGGTGGGCGCGCTCGTCGTAACGGTCCCGCTCCAGGAGGCGCAGCCAGTAGCGCGCGGCCTCGTCGTAGCGCCGCTCCTCCGCGCGCGCCGTGGCGAGCCTGGCCGCCGCCTGCGTGTACGCCAGCCGGGCCTGCTCGCGCAGTCCCACGGCCCAGTCCGCGTACGGGTCCTCCTCGCAAAACTCCCCACCGTACGCGCTCTCGGCCGCCGCCCACCGCTCCAGCGCCTCGGCCGTACGCCCGGCCTGGTCGAGCCGTACGGCCTCAGCCACCAGATCCAGAAATATCTCGACATCGACGTCGACGTTCGACAGGTCCAGCCGTAACGTGCCCTCATCCGAGACCACGATCTCGTCCGCCGGCCTCTCGCGCGCCGGGTCCAGCACCGCGCGCAGCGTGGAGACCATGACGTTCAGCCGCCGCAGCCCGACCGCCTCGCCCTCCTGGTCCGGCCAGAGGATCTCGACCAGCCGCTCCCTGGCGGTCCCGCTCCCCCTGCGGCTGACGAGGATCTTCAGCAGGTCACGGGCCTTGCGTGACTGCCAGGCCGTACGGGGGACCGGCACGCCGCCGCGCAGCACCCGGAACGTTCCCATGGTCTCCACGACCACCCGCGCGCCCGGCGCGGGAGCGGCCCGCGCGATCAGCGCGTCGATCCGGTGGTCGAGCACCCGGCAGCCGATCGCGTGCATGCGCTCGCGCACCCTCGCGGCCACCCCGCCGCCGGTCGCCGGGTCGGTCAGAGCGGCCCTGACCAGCTCGGCCCTGGCCTGCCCGATCGGGTCGCCCAGCATGCTCCACCTGCGCACCGCCTCGTCGGCCAGCCGGTCGTCGCCGTCCAGCTCGGCCCGCAGCTCGGCGACGGCGGCCTCCGCGGCGTGATCCCTGCGGCTGACCGCGACGGGTTCGGCCTCGTCGAGCAGCGCCCTGGCGGCGTCGGGCCGCCCGCCCGCCAGCGCCGCGCGGGCGGCCGCGACCCTGGCGGTCACCCCGGCGATGCCCTCGGTGTGCCGGAGGGCCTGCTCGGCCACGCGGGCGGCCTCTTCGGGATCGTCGTCGGCGAGGAGCTCGGCCAGCGCGTTGAGCGCGTTGGACACCACCTGAACGTCGCCGGGCGGCGCCTCGGCGACGATCCGGCGGTAGATCGCGATCGCCGCCCCGCGCTCGCCGCGCAGCGCCTGGACCTCGGCCAGCCGGAGCAGTCCGTACGTGACCAGCCTGGAGCCGATCGTCTCCCACCCGGCCACCGCCGCGGCGGCCTCGGTGGCGGCCTCCTCCAGGCGGCCGAGCCCGATCAGCGCCTTGGCCCGGTTTGCGGCGCTGAGCGCGGCGAAGGGCGTGAACGACACCAGGCCCGCCAGCCTGCCCGCCTGCTCCGTCTCGGCCAGGGCCTCGGCGTACGAACCCTCGTCAAGATAGCGGGAGGCACGGTTGGCGTGGATGCGGATGAGCTGGACGATGTCGCCCGCGCGTTCGGCGTACTCCAGGGCGCGCAGGTAGTGGGCGTCGTTGGCGCGGCGGTCGCCGTCGAGGGAGGCGAGCATGGCCAGCACCGTGTTCGCCTCCGCCAGGGCGCCGGGGTCACCTAAGGCGGCGGCCTGCTCCATCGCCTTGTCGGCGAGCTCGGCGCAGCCTGCCCGATCGCCTTTCAGCCAGAGCACGGAGGCGGCGGAGGCCGCGCACGTGGCGGCGTCGGCCGGCGGGAAGCCGTACTCGTGGCCCCTGTGGTACATGGCGAGCGCCGCGTCGTACTCGCCGCGCCGGTGGTCGATGAAGCCGAGCCGCCTGGCCACGGACGCGTCGAACGCCGGCCCCTCGGCGGCCTGGGCGAGCAGCTCGCGGGCGCGGGTCCAGTGGCCGCGGTTCTGTTCGGCGACGCCGGCCAGCTTGACCATGGGAGGCGCGTGCCTGGCGGCCTCGGGCAGCAGCTCGAGCGCCGCGAGCACGTCCCCGCGTTCGGCCAGGCGCAGGCCGTACGAGTCGAGGAGCGCGGCCGCCAGGCCCGGATGCTCGGTGGCGACGGCCGCGCGCAGGGCCAGCTCGGGCCGGTCGCGCTCGACGTACCAGCGGGCCGCGACCGCCGCCACGTCGTGGGCCTCGTTCCGGTCCAGCGGGGCGTGCTTGGTCAGCACGTGCCTGCTGGTCGAGGTCAGGCGGTGGCCGTCCTGGCCGGCTTCGAGGAAGAGGCCGCGGCTGGTCAACGAGTCGAGCGTGTCGGGCGGCGCGCCGAGCGCGGCGGCCAGCTCGGCGGTCAGCACGGGCAGGACGGTGGCGGCACGCAGCAGCTCGCGCATGGCCGGCGGCAGGTCCCTGAACGCGGCGAGCGTGAGGCGTTCGAGCGTGGCGGAGTTCGCGGCCAGACCGGCGGCCGTACGGGGCCAGCCTGCGGGGTCCTCGCGGGCCAGCGTGTCGAGCGCGGCCCGCACGGCGGCCGGCCAGCCGCCGCAGGCGTCGTGCAGCGTGGCGGCGACGGCCGCGCCCTGCTCGCCCAGCCGGTCGCGGGCCCAGGTGGCGGTCTCGTCCGGGGTGAGCGCGAGGTCCGTCGCGTCCAGGTCGAGCACCTCGTGGTCCTGGCGCAGCCGGGCAGTCGGGAACGGCAGCGGCGTCCGCGACGCGGTGACCAGGTGCAGGTGTCTGGGGGCGGCGCGGACCAGCGTCTCCACGTAACGGACGGAGCCCGGCGCGCCGGCGATGGCGTCGACGTCGTCAAGGACCAGGGCGAGCCCGCGCCGCAGCCGCCTGGCCAGCGCCTCGGCCAGAGCGCCCGCCAGCGCGGACGCCCTGGCGAGTTCGTCGGCGTCGGGACCGAGCGGGGCCCCCGCGGCGGTCACCAGGTCGGCGGGCAGGCCGGGCACCTTCTCCGACAGGGCCGATGCGACCGCCCCGGCCAGCGTGGGCAGGTCGCGGTCGGCGGGCCCGAGCCGGTGGAGCACGGCGCCGACGGCCTGACTCCAGCCCGCCAGAGCGGTCGACTTCCCGTAGCCTGTAGTTGCGACGAGCGAGGTGAGCCTGTACGTAAGCGCCCCGTCGAGCCGCCGGTCGAGGGCGGGACGGGGTCGCACCCACCCTCGGTCCACCTCCGCATGCTACGCCGGGGGGTCGCCAGTGACTCCATAGTTCGAAAAGTGCCACCTCCCGGTAACAAGCCGGCGGGCGCACTATGGTCGTACTTCTTGACAGGAGGCACCGTGGAACAGGATCTGCCCGGCGGTGCGAGGCTGATCGTGGGGGTGGACGAGTCCCCGGCCTCGCGTTGGGCGCTGGCCTGGGCCATCGGGGCGGCCAGGCTGCACCGGATGGCCCTGGTCGCCGTGCATGTCAGCCGCGCGCCCGTCCATCCCTTCCCTGAGGCGCTGCCCGTCCAGCACACGCTCAGGTCCGGCGAGGAGGCCCGCTGCACCGAGGTGGTCGCCGGCGTGTTCGACGACGTCGCGGGTGGCGTGCCCGACGACATCAGGACGGCCGTGGTCGGCCGGGTCGGCGATCCCGGCTACCATCTCGTCGACCTGGCCCGCGAAGGCGACCTGCTGGTGCTCGGGCGGGGGCGGCGCGGGCTGCTCAGCCGCATCTTCCTGCCGTCGACCAGCATGTACTGCGCCCGCCACGCGAGGACCACGGTCGTCATCGTGCAGCAGCCGTCGCCGCCCGACGATCCGGAGCTGTCAGGGGAGCGGGCCCGCCGCTTCTGGACCCGCCGCCATCCGTAGCCGCCGCAGCCCTTCGGGGATGTCGTCCCTGGTGATCCCGCCGTAGCCCAGGACCACGCCGGGCAGGGCGGGGCTCTCGCCGCAGTACGCCTCCAACGACTCCACCGCCAGGCCCGGCACAGGACGTACGGACACTCCCGGGGCGAGGCGGGCACACAGGTGCAGGCCCGCGGTGGACGGGACCAGGAGCAGGCGCTCGTCGCCGGCCAGCATCTCGGCGATCATGGCGTGCCTGGCGGCGTACTCGCGGGTCGCCTTCCTGATGTGCCTGGCCAGCAGCCCCTCGTCGATGAAGCGGGCCAGCGCCGCCTGCGAGGGGACGTCGCTGTGCCAGTCGGAGAGCTGCTTGGCCGCGTGCAGCGCGGGCGCGAGCGAGGCGGGGGCGACGAGGAAGCCGAGCCTGAGCATGGGGAGCAGGGTCTTGGAGAACGAGCCCACGTAGATCACGCGGCCCGCGCGGTCGAGGCTCTGGAGGGGCTCCAGCGGGCGCTCGCCGTACCGGAACTCGCTGTCGTAGTCGTCTTCGATCACGACCGCGCCGCTGCGCTCCGCCCAGGCCAGGAGGGCGGCGCGGCGGGCTAGCGACATGGGCGTGCCCAGGGGGAACTGGTGCGACGGCGTGACGTACACGATGCGGGCGGCGCGGGGGATGGCGCTGACATCGATGCCCTCCGCGTCCACCGGCACCCCGGTCACGCGGGCGCCGAGCGAGCGGAACAGCAGGCGGGCAGGCGGGTAGCCGGGCTCCTCGACGGCCACGCAGGTGCCGGGCTCGATCAGGACGCGGCCGATGAGGTCGAGCGCCTGCTGGGCGCCGTTCGTGATCAGCACGTCGTCGGGGCCGGCGTGGACTGACCGGCTGATGCCGATATGTCGGGAGATGGCCTCTCGCAGCGGCTCGTATCCGGCGGGGTTGTGGTACATGGCGGCGCTCACCCGCAGCTCGCGGGCCACCAGCCGCCGCCACGCCTCCATCGGGAAGAGGTGCGGGTCCGGCACGCCGACGCGGAAGTCGTACCGGGCGCTCGGCATGGCCTTGGGAGTTTCGCTCTCTCGCCAGAACGCGCGCGGGCGCACGACGCCCTCCGGGGCCGCCCTGCCGCGTACCGGCTTCTGATGGAGCGGCGCGGCCGACACGAACGTGCCCGCGCCCGCCCGCCCCACCAGGAACCCGTCGGCGACCAGCCGGTCGTAGGCCACGGCGACCGTGTTCCTGGAGATCTCCAGCCTCCGCGCCAGCTCCCTGGTCGGAGGGAGCCGCTCGCCCGGCCTGAGACGGCCGTCGAGTATGGCGTCGAGGAGCTGCCGGTAGACCTGTGCGGCCAGGTCACCGCGGCCTTTCAGGCTGATGTGGAGGTCCATCTTGGCCCAATCAATTTGCCGGAAATTGGAGCTTATCTAGGGACAAGGGGAGATCCAAGATGGGGACATGACAGAACGCATGAAGCTCGGACCGCTGGTCGGGGACGTCTACCGGCACGCGGGCGCCCTTGACACATTCGTCGAGGAGAGCGCACTCCCCAAGTCCCTCCTGAACCTGGTGCTGCTGCGTGCCAGCCAGATCAACGGCTGCGTCTACTGCGTGGACCTGCACAGCGCCGACGCCGGCCGGGCGGGGGAGAGCGACGTCCGGCTGCACTCGGTCGCCGTCTGGCGGGAGTCCCCCTTCTTCACCGAGCAGGAACGCGCCGCCCTGGCCTACACCGAGGCCGCCACCCGGCTCTCCACCGATGACGTCACGGACGAGATCTGGGAGCAGGCGGCCGCCCATTTCGCCGAGAAGGAGCTGGCGGCGCTGATCGTGGCCGTGGCGACCATCAACTTCTGGAACCGCCTGGCCGTTTCCACCCGGATGACCCCTCCCTCGTACAAGCCTTGATGGGACAGTCATGAACAATCGCCGCATCCTGGCCGTTGCCCAGCTCGCGAACTCCATCGGCGACGGTGTCTACCTCGTCACCTCCGCGTTCTACTTCGCCAGGATCGTCGGCCTGTCGGCCACCGAGATCGGCTTCGGCCTCACGCTGGGCTGGGCCGTCGGCGCGGTGGCCGGCGTGCCGCTCGGGCACCTGGCCGACCGGCGCGGGCCGCGCGGAGTCGCCGTGCTGCTCGCGCTCACGACCGCCGCGGCGGTCGCCTCGTTCATGCTCGTCCGCTCGTTCGCGCTGTTCGCCCTGGTGGCCTGCCTGTACGGCACGGCGCAGACCGGCCTGTCGGCCGCCCGCCAGGCCCTGCTCGCCGGGCTCATCGCACCCGCCGAGCGCACGGTCGTACGGGCCGTCCTGCAGTCCACGCTCAACGGCGGCCTGGCCGTCGGCGCCGCCCTGGGCGGGCTCGCACTCCACCTCGGCACGCGCCCCGCCTACCTCGCGGTGTTCGCACTCGACGCCCTGAGCTTCCTGGTCGCCGCCTTCCTGCTGCTCAGGCTGCCTGCCGTACGGGCCGTCGCCCAGGTGACCTCCCCCGGCCCCCGGCTGGCGGTGCTCAGAGACCGCCCCTACGCGCTCGTCACGCTCATCAACGCCGTGATGCTCTTCTACATGCCGCTGCTCAGCCTGATCGTGCCGCTCTGGATCGCCTCGCGTACGAACGCGCCCACCTGGATGGTCTCGGTGCTGATGGTGATCAACACCGGCACGGTGCTGCTCTTCCAGGTACGGGTGGCCGGGCGGGTGAAGGGCCTGCGCTCCGCCTCCCTGTCGGTGCGGAACGCCGGACTGGTGATGTTCGGGGCGTGCGCGGTGTTCGCGCTCAGCCCGTACGGGTGGCCGTTCCTGCTGGTGGCGGCCGGCCTGCAGGTCCTTGCCGAGATGCTGCTGGCCTCCGGGTCCTGGGAGATCGGCTTCGGGCTCGCCCCTGACGACAAGCAGGGGCAGTACCAGGGGTTCTTCGGGACGGGGGTGGCGGTGGCGCGGATGCTCGGGCCTGTCGTGCTCACCACGCTGGTGCTGGGGGGCGGCACGGTCGGGTGGCTGCTGCTGGGCGGGGTGTTCGTGGCGGCCGGCGCGGCGATGGCCCCGGCCGTTCGATGGGGGGAGCATTCGCGCTCGCGC
This sequence comes from Nonomuraea sp. NPDC050786, assembly GCF_040654115.1. Lineage (NCBI taxonomy): Bacteria > Bacillati > Actinomycetota > Actinomycetes > Streptosporangiales > Streptosporangiaceae > Nonomuraea > Nonomuraea sp. NPDC050786. The sequence goes on along the minus strand of NZ_JBFAHJ010000024.1, from coordinate 145,459 downwards.
TCGCGTGAAGCGGCGGCGCAGTCGCCGATTGCCGCCGCTCACCGCGAATACGCCTGAGACCGCTCTGGCGCACTGGCCCTCTGGGGCACCAATAGGCCCGAGACCACCATGGCCGCCTCCCACGATCACCGGTTCGACGGACCCCTACATGGGACCAGCTACACGGCGCCCCCTACCTGTGACCAGCTGCACGACGCCGCCAAGGCACCGATACGACACATGACATGCGCAAAGTACAGCCGTACAACCGCGCCCTGCCACACACACAGGCGCGATATTTGGCATGATCGAGCTGTTGTCCGAGATGGCGGACACCAGAGGCGGGCGGCAGACGGGCGCCCACGACGGACGGAAAGGGGATCCAGCAGGCCGTCGGCGGCGCGCGTACCGGTCCTTACCTGGGGCTGAACACTCGCTCCCCGCACATTCCGCACATCTGGCCCGTGCGCAACACCGGGAGCGCAGCCATCCCTTGCTAGGCTGCATGTCAACCGTTGGGTCTCACCCCGGCAGGTGAGGCCGTCGAAGAAGTGGGGTCACACCGTGAAGAAGCTGCTTGTTCTGGCGCTGATCGCCCTTGGGGGGCTGCTGATCTGGCGTAAGGTGCAGGCCGACCGCGCAGAGCTCGATCTCTGGACCGAGGCGACCGGCACCGAGAACTAACCGACCGGCGAGGCGATGAGTGACGTCGTCCCCATCAAGCTGGTGTGCCTGGACCTGGCAGGCACCACAGTCGGTGACATCGCCATGGTCGAACGCGCCTTCGCAGAGGCGATCGCGACCCAGGGCATAGTGCCCGGGACCGGAGCGTACGCGCGTGCCATGGTTCACGTGCACCGGTCCCGGGGCTGTCCCAAGATCGATGTCTTTCGTGGGATCTTCCCCGGAAACGAGGCCCAGGCACAGGCGGCGAACCTGACGTTCGAGCGCTCCTATGAGGGCACCCTCGAGCGGGCAGGTCTCGAACCCATGCCCGGAGCCCTGGAGGTCCTCGACAAACTCCGCGGCACCGGCATCAAGCTCGCCCTGATCACCGGCTTCAGCCGCACCACCCTGAGCCGCGTCCTCAGCGTGCTCGGCTGGCACGACAAGATCGACCTCGCCATCTCCCCCGAAGACGCCGGCGGCCGCGGCCGCCCCTGGCCGGACATGATCCTGCACGCGGTGCTGCGCCTGGAGGTGGAGGACGTACGCCATGTAGCGGTCATCGGCGACTCGGAAAGCGACATGCTGTGCGGCAAGCGCGCCGGCGCCTCGATCGTGGCGGGCGTGATGACCGGCGTCCACAGCCGCGAACGCCTCCTCAAGGGCGGCGCCACCCACATCCTCGACTCGATCGTGGACTTCCCGAGTTTGGTGTTGAGCGATGACCTTGGAACGACGCAGGTAGCTTCGTCCGCCCGGTAAGCTATCTTCGTCGAAGGGGCCTTAGCTCAGTTGGCAGAGCGCCTGCTTTGCAAGCAGGATGTCAGGAGTTCGAATCTCCTAGGCTCCACTGCACGTAGAAGGCCACTTCCCAGGGTCGGGAAGTGGCCTCTTCGATCTTGTACAGCTGCAAAATACAGCTACATCGACGCTCTAAGGCTTACGTGGGCTACACCGATCCCAATGGGGTGAGCCACGAAGGCCGTGCTTTGAACTGGCTCCGCATCGCTGGCGCCGCGCCCAGGAGACGCTCTTCACTCGATGGCTGGCGCAAAGGCATGAAGGGGCCTTATCGCCTTGCAGGGCTTCCATCGTCGAGTACCCGCTCGACCTGGTGCTGGTCGGAGAGAGGGAACGACGCCGTCTGGACCTCGGCGTTGAGGTCGGTGCCGCTCAGCGGTTCAGGTATGCCGGGTTGGTGTAGCCATCGTTGTATGTTACGTCCTCCGATGAGACTGAAGCTCCTTCAATGCTTCTATAATCTCCCGCTCCGCAGGCAATTCCAGGCCATTGTATAGAATGACAAACTCGTGCAGTGGTGTATCTCCAGATATGCCGCTGAAGTTTTCTACTGTGCCATTAGGGCGACGTCCTATACCGGCCAGTGTATCGATAAGGCCGAACATGCGCAGGGTCTCGTGAGCGCTATATGCTTCTCGCCCTATTCCAAATTTGATCAGTCGCTCTCTTTCCTCGACTTTTACCCATGGAGAGCTATCGCCCCCCTGGAGTGCCATAAGCATCAAGAGTAGCAATATTTCTGAATCTTCGAGTGTGTAGACCCAGCCATTGGTGAAGAAGGCCGTTGGGATTGCTATGTGCGGTTCAGTCTTTCGAGGTACGGCATATTGGACAACTTCGCCACCTGGGCGTACTCCGCCTTCGTCGAGTAGTTGAAACCGCTCATACTTCGAATAACTATTAGCGCTATCCAGCTCTACGAGCCGCTCGGCTTCGCTACCTAGACGTGCTAGGGCCGACGTAATCATCCGACGCCTTCTTGCTATATTTCCCTGTGTAGCCCGTCCATTCGGCGTCGAAGGAGGGATGGCTATTAAGTCGGTCCAGCCAGTGTCGGATCCCCCTGCTACAAGCGGACGACTGTTGATAGGTCGTCCGCCCCCTCGGCGATGCATCTGAGCCTCGTAGAGGGCGATTAGGTAAAAGCGAAGCGCGATCCCTCGAGGGGACACTATTCTGGCTGCTGGAGGACGCTGCCCTTTTGGGGGCAACCTCCTTGAGGAATAGAGGCCGGTCGGACGCTCGGAGTAGATAAATCTCCGCCGAAGGCGAATTTCGTTTGCTCGCCGATCAGCGAGTCCGAGATTGTTCAGGTGATCAAGTGCGCGATGTACCGTCCCTGCGGCCTGCATCTCCTGTAGACGCCCGAGGCGCTTCCGGATGGCCTGCTGCTGATTTGTCCTCATGTATCACCTCGGAGCCTGGCGGTTCAGACAGCAAGCAACTTCAACGCCTTGACCCGCCCCTCCCCGTTTAGGGTCGGCAGGGTGGATCCTATGATCAACGCCCACTCGTTGGCGGGTCAAGACGTAGATACTCTCCCAGAAATTAGGCGTGAGGGTTGCCCATGATGCTGGTGACGGCCGATTGCGGGGCTCCGGGTACAGCCGGAGCCCCGCGCGACGACTACTCATGGAAAGCACAGGAGAGTGCCGCATGGCAAAGCGTAAATCTCAGCAACCCCCGCAGGAACCCCCGCCGCTGCCTCTACGTTGGGTGGTCATCCTAGCTCTGACCGGACTGGCAGCCGTTCCGGCTCACACGGCCGGAGGCCCGGCTCTAGCGATCACGGCAGCTGCCGCAGTCCTGGTAGCCCTGCAAGCGGTCGTTAGATAAGCATGGCGCTGATCATGTAGGGACAAGGCCAGATCGTGCATGGCCTTGAGGAGCGGTAGTCAGCCTGCTCGCCACACGCAGCGGGCAGGCTGACTAACAGTGTGAATCTGGCGATCGTCTCGGCTCTGTCAGGGTACTTCTCCCCAGTTACGCGGGTGAGTGGCGGATGCTCTCAAGGACCTGCAGATGCACCGGATGCTACGAGTCCAGTTGATCACCAAGCTTCATGAGCGCTCGGCGCGTCTCTTCGGACGAGACTTCGCTGTACACGTTCATGGTCACGGATATCTGTGAGTGGCGGCGGATCTGCATGGCGACGCGCGGGTGGACATCGAGGGCGACGAGCAAGGACGCGCAGGTCTTACGGGTCGCGTGTACATGGACCTTGCGGACTCCTGCCTTGGCGCAGGCGTTCCCGAAGCTGCGCCGGAAGTTGGACGGTTCGATCGGCCGGCCACTGGCGGTGGTGAAGACGAGCCCGGTGTCCCGCCAGTCGTCTCCCGCTGCCTCCCTGGCGGTGTCCCGCCAGTCGTCTCCCGCTGCCTCCCTGGCGGTGTCGCGTGCTCGTTGACGGCCACGGAGGGCCGTCGTGACGATCTCCGGGAACGGCAGCGTGGCATCGGACGCGTTCGTCATCGTCTGGCGGTGCAGCAGTTTTCCTCCCACGCGCTGAAGCTGCCAGCCGATCGTCATCTCGGCCTGATCGAGATCGACGTCTTCCCAGCGCAGTCCGAGCGTTTCGCCCAGCCGCAGCCCGAGGACGAGCACCAGGACGTAGGCCGGGTACATCGGGTCCTCGTTCTTGCGTGCCGACTCTAGAAAGGCTCGCGCCTCTTCGACGGACCAGGGCTTGACCCTGCGCTTCCGAGGGACCGACATCTTGACGTTGGCGGCGACGTTGCGCGTCAACGTCTCTTCACGCACTGCGTTGCTCAGCGCGGCCCGCAGCGTCATGTAGGCGTCATGAACCGTCCACTCCGAGGGCAGCAACCGACAGCACTTGCCGACGGCGCAGCAGCGCCGACGCCGCTTCGGGTTGCTGTGACTCTCGGGCCGAGCGGCATCCTTGCCCTGGTCGCAGCAGAGGCAGGATCGGCGCAGCTTGTTCAGCCAGGCTTGGACGTCCCGAACGGTCAGCTTGTCGAGCCGCTTGGAGCCGAGTGCTGGCGTGATGTAGAGCCGGGAGAACATCTCGTAGTTCGCCACCGTCTTGGGCGCGAGGTTGGGCTCCACGACGTTCGTGAGCCAGTACGTCAGGTAGTCCGAGAGCTTCGGCGACTTGGTGACAACGGGGCCCTTTCGGGCCAGCTCGTTAAGCTTCAGCCACTTCTCGTGGGTCTCCTCACGGGTCTTGCCGTACGCCCACTTGCGGGTCTTCTTGCCTTCCGGCGTGGTGACCCAGACGTAGCCTGCCCAACCGTTCTTGTACGGGAAGATCGAACCTTCGTTGTTGGCGCGACTGCGGCGGCTCTTACGAGGGCGCTTGGGCTCTTCGGGTGTGGCGAGTTCGGTCTTGACGGGCATCAGGCGACCTCCTCGCAGAGCCGGGTTACGTAGTCGTTGAGGGCGGTCACGGGGATGCGACGGCAGCGGGTGCCGACGACGATCGAGCCGAGTTCACCGGAGCGGATGAGGTTGTAGACGGTCCAGCGGCTGACCTTCAGCGCGGCCATTGTCTGCGGGATTGTGAGCAGTTCAGAGGTCATGTACGCCTCCGCACTGGGTTCCTGTGATGGCGGCGGCGAGGAGTCGATCTCCGAGGGTGTGGCCTTTGCCTGCGTACTCCCATTCGCTGATGACAAGGACGGTGTCTTCGTCGAAGAGGGGGAGGCGGCCTGTGGTGATGTCGTTGAGGCGGGCGTGGTGTTCGCGGTCAGCGCGGATGTCACCGAGGGTGGCGGAGTAGTGGCGGGACCGAGTGGAGAAGTGGCCGCGGAAGTCGAGCATGTGGGCCCAGTCGGCAAGGCGGAGTTGGGCCAGGTCCGGTTCGGTGCCGAGCTGCATGCAGGTGGTGATGAGGCGGCGGGCGTGGTCGCGCAGGTTGTAGGCGTTGAGGTTGTCGAGTGGGTTGATGCGGCGGTCGAGGGTGCCGACGCATTCGGCGGCTTTGGTGGCGTACTTGGCGATGTAGCCGGCGACGGCTTGTTCGGTGAGGTCGCCGTTCAGGGTGATGGGGCGGATGTCGAGCTGGCTGCCCCACCGCAGGACCCGCTCAGGCTGGTCGGCGTAGGCGGAAGCGGTGGCGGAGACGGCCTTGGTCGCGTGCTGGATGGCTTGGGTCAGGGTGTCGGTAGTGGCCCAGGCCGGTGGCGGTGCGTCAGGGCCGCCGGGGCCGTCGAGGCGGATGACGGCGTGGAAGTGGACAACGCCACGCCGCTGGTATTCGGCGACTTTGGCGAAGGAGAGGGTGAGGTGGTGGCGGAGCTCTTTGAGGAGCAGGCCAAGGTTAGGGGTTCGAGTCCTCTCGGCCGCGCACAGCAGAAAGGCCCGCTATCAGGGATTCCCTGGAGCGGGCCTTCGTGTTTGCCAGGACAAGCTTGGGATCTTGCCGACACGGGCCCCCCTTACTCGCCGATCGCTTCGGCGGGGCCGAGCTTCGTCCACCGCAGCAGTTATCTGGGGTAGTCAAGCGACCTGGCTGGTCAGCCGCGTGAAGGTCTGTCAGGCACGTCAGGCAAGTGGAGCTCAGCATGCCGAGCATGGTGAGCTCCGGCGTGAAGGCATTCGAACGTGTGGAGAGCGATCGATCAGCGTTGATCTCGCTGCCTATGGAAGGTTACGACTGCAGCTTGACCTGATCAGGTGCGGATGTGAGGGCGGCGACGGTAAGCGTCAGGTGCTGGGTCAGTACCTCGGTGGCGGTGTCGGCGTCACGGGCCAGCGCCGCTTCCTCCAGGCGGCGGTGCTCCGCAGCGCCGTCGCGGTCGGGTGTGCGCTGCGCCGACCAGCGGCGGGCCAGCTCGCCGGCCGTCCATAGCCTGTCGAAGGTGTCCAGCAGCACGGGGTTGCCGCACCCGTCCAGCAGGGTCCGGTGGAAGACGCGGTGTGCCTCCGACCACGCGCTGGTGTAGTACTCGCCTTCCTCCGGCTCGTACGGCGGTGTGCGGGTCAGGCGGTGGTGGGCCGCGCGCACCCGTGCCTCCCAGTCGAGGTCGCCGCGCTCGATCGCCAGGCGCAGCATGACCGGCTCGATCGTACGGCGGGCCTCGGCGATCTGTTGCCACCGCCGGTCGGAGAAGTCGGGGACGGCGAAGCCGCGGTTGGGCAGCCGCACCGCGATGCCCTCGCCCACTAGCCGCACCAGGGCCTCGCGGACGACGGCCAGGCTGACCTGGTGCTGCTGGGCCAGTTGCTGCGGCTTGAGCGCCTCACCGGGGGCGTACTCGCCCCTCATGATCGCTTCTTGAAGCCGGGTGTGAACACGCTCGGAGAGCATCTGTTTCGTCGAGGGGTCGGCCGTCCGCATCATGCCCTCAGGATAGACCATCTGCCAAATAATCGATTATTCGTGTTACAGTCGATGATGTGTGAACGGCGCCCCCCGATGGCGCTGCCCACGTCTGCCGACCCATCGGCCGACACCCTCACCACCTGTTCGAAGGACCAGACATGAACAACCCCTTTGCCCGCCTGCCCCAGGTGCCCTCCTTCACCCTCACCAGCACCACGCTGGCCGACGGTGCCCCCTGGCCCGCCGAACAGATGTCCGCAAGCCTCCCGGGAGGCAAGGACATCTCGCCACAGCTGTCGTGGAACGGCGCCCCCGAGGGGACGAAGAGCTACGCCGTCACGGTGTACGACCCGGATGCGCCGACCGGCTCCGGATTCTGGCACTGGGCCGTGGCCGACATCCCCGCCACCGTCACTGAGCTGCCCGAAGGCGCGGGCGACGACACCGGCTCCGGCCTCCCCGACGGCGCCTACCAACTGCCCAACGACGCCCGAGTGGCGCGTTACCTCGGCGCGGCCCCGCCGACGGGGCACGGCCCGCACCGCTACTTCGTCGTGGTGCACGCCCTCGACACGGAGGCCATCGGCGTCCCGGCCAGTGCCACCCCCGCCTACCTCGGCTTCACCATCACCGGCCACCTCCTCGGCCGCGCGGTCCTGACCGCCACCGCCGAAACCCCATGACCGTGACCCCGATCGAGCTCTCCGCGTCCGGCATCCACCTGTCCCGGGGCGGCAGGATCCACGCCGGTGCCCGGCCGGCGGACGCCGGGCGCGATGGCTGGCACCTGAAGGCGTTCCACGCCAGGACCGGCTCCGACGTCCACGCCGACCACTGGCACGTGAACACCGAGGCCGACGAGATCGTGTCCTGCGTCATCGGCAAGATCCGCCTCTACCTGCGTCCAGAACGACCGGGACGGCAGGGGGAAGTAGAGGAGGAGATCAGACTGACGGCCGGCACCGCCGCCATCGTCCCGCGCGGACGGTGGCACCGGATCCAGCTCGACATCCCCAGCACCATCATGACCATCACTGCGTCATGTGGCGGCCGTTTGGAGAGCCGCGCCGACCCCCTCTGACGGCGCCTGCTCTCCGATGGCGCACCTTCTGGTGACCGACGCCCTCCAACGGCACCCGCTCCTAGCTTCGCTTACGCGGTCGAGCAGGGAGCCCTCGACGGAAACGGCCACCGCGCGATGCTCCGAGTACGACCAGTGCCCGGAGGTGTGCGGTGGCCGTCCCTACTTGCCTTACAACCCCAGATAATTTGTCAGGCATCTTGGTCAAGGCTCCCCATGCCACACATGCCTGACGCTTCGAACCCACCCCAGATAACCGACGAGGCTGGGGCGATCGACACCGAGGCATCGGAGAACGATGGCTGAGGTGACAGCAGCGCTGACAGCAACATCCCCACATGCCGACGCATTTGTGCCACCGCACACACGCGCCTGATCACGTTCTACATCAGCTGAGCAGGATGGAAAGGATCGTCATGCTCTGCTAGGCCAGGCTCCGGCGTTAGCCTGTACTTGAACGCTCGGCAAGGTCACGAGCAAGGTCGAGCAGATGGGGCAGGCGCAAGGTTCGGCCGCCGCTTCCAGGCAGCGGCACGTGCAAGGGCTCGGTCCAGTTGGCTGGGATTGCGGCCGGCCCGTATACGGCTCCCGCAAGGCCGCCTGTGACCGCGGCAACGGTATCGGTGTCGCCGCCCAGGTCGATTGCGGCACGAACGGCATCCGCATAGTTGTGGGTGGTACGCAGAGCCCACACGGCTGAGCCGAGACAGGGCCAGACGGCGCCGTTGAACTCGGTGGCCTGATCGGGATACCAGTCGGTGGCGAGGACGGTGGCGTAGCGCTGACGATGGTCGGGCTGGACGGCAGCGAGGATCTGCGGGAGCTCGTCCAAGGGGCCCGCACCGTTCAAGGCGACACGTATCAGGTCGTGAAAGATCGCACTGCCTTCCCATGCAGCTGGGTCCCCGTGGGTGAGGGCGGCGATGTGCCGAGCGGCGTCCATGGTGGCCTGCCGTCCGTCGCGGGCGAAGTACACCGCCGACAACGTGGACCGCATCAGCGCGCCATTACCCGCGGCTCGGTGGCTGCTGCGGTAGTGGGCGGCGGCGGCCTGGTCCCAGGGCAGCCCGCGGGTCAGAACGTCTTCGGTCTGGAGTCCGATGTCCTTGGGCTCATCGGCTGCCCACCGCTGGAAGCGGGCGAAGATATCCGGCAGGTCCAGGCCGCCCTGCTCCAGCAGCGACTCGGCCACGTGCACGGCCATCTGCGTATCGTCGGTGGCCTCGCCGGCGTCCCAGCCGCCACCTCCGCTCATCTCGCCCCCGGCACCCGGTACCGGGAAGCGGGCGGAGAACGCTCCCGCCGGGCCGAACTCGAATGGAGCACCCAGCGCGTCGCCCACCGCCGAGCCGACGACCGCGCCAATGGCACGCTGCACAAGGTTCACTTCAGCAGGCTACCGAGCTGATCGAAGGAGAGAGCGAACCTCGCAAGCAGGACGGGTCAGGCCGCCGGGCAGAGCGTTGCGTACAGCAGAGGAATACAGCAACGTCTGCTTACACGATCACCCGTTGCCGACCCGCACCTACCGCTTGACCAGGGACGCGTGCCCTCTGCGAGGTGACTGGCTCCCGTTTGCAAGCAGGATGTCAGGAGTTCGAATCTCCTAGGCTCCACCCCAGGTCAAAGGCCACTCCCCGTGATCGGGAAGTGGCCTTTTCGATCTTGTACAGCTGCAGTCACATAAGACCAACTCAGCGTGTTAGTTCTCTGCAAGTCCTTAGTCCGGCCGCCACCGATCGTGCGCGTTGATCGTCCCCAATGCGTCCCAATATCGAGCGCCAGGCCTCGGCCGGGCTGCTGGAGGTACGCGCGTTCGGATAGTCAGGCGATCGCCTGGTAGGCGGTGGTCCAGAAGTCGCGGTGCAGGCGCGGCGTGTGGACGGAGTCCATCGCGCTCTGCGTCAGCAGGATGCCGACGAGGTCCTTGGCCGGGTCGGCGTACGCGGTGGTGCCCAGGCCGCCGTCCCAGCCGAACTGGCCCGGCGAGGCCAGGTCGCGGCGGTGGGTACGGACCGCCATGCCGAAGCCGAACCCGCCGTGCCGGCCGAAGTGGTCGCCGAACGCGTCCTTCTCGACCTTCTGCCCCGGCGTCAGGTGGTCCATCGTCATGAGCTCGACCGAGGCCCGGGAGAGCACCCGCTCGCCGCCCAGCGTCCCCTTGTTGAGCAGCATCCGGTAGGCGCGAAGTGTCCATGGGCAACGGTGGCGGGTGACGGACAGCACCTGCTGGGGAGGACGCCAGGCTGTGCGCCCGCCCGGCAGGTATGCGGCGAGCCACCGCGAGACTCCCACGACTTTCACCCGGACGGGATGGTCGCGGCGAGATCAGGCAGGTGAGGCGCTGGTGAGGCGCTCTTGAATCATCCGCCGGCGCTCCGCCGGAAGGTCGCGAGCATTCATTGCCGTCCGCAGAAGATCAGAATCGAATCCGTGGGCGCCCATGTGGTCGAGGAGAGGCTCGTAGCGATCAGGTCGATCCCGCAGGAGCTCCGTGGCCAACCGGAGCTCCAGACGGACCACAGGGACGCGATGAGAGCCGCACGTGACCACGACATAGTGCCGCCATGGGCCGGGGCCGACGCATTCCATCCCGTCCGCGTCGACTGGCCACTCGACGGTGCTGATCTCCAGCTGCACTCCGTTGATCTCGTACCTGGTGAAGTACTGCGAACTTGCTGGGAGCCAGGATGCCGGATAAAGGCACGGAAACGAGGAGAGGGCCGCGGCAAACGTGTCCACATGCTCTCGCCGGGCCACCAGGAGGTCGATGTCCCCGGCCGGGAGACGGACGCCCTGCAGGAGGGCGGCGCTGGTGCCACCCACCCGATAATCGAAGGCGGCGTCCGCGGCTCTCAGGGCCGTGAGTGCCGTGTCCAACGCCGTTGTGACGTCCGCCGGCCGCAGGGATGGTTCGCCGTCGCCCATGGGGGCCAGAGTATCGATCACATCGGGAGAACGGTCACCGGTTGACGATGATGAATTTCTGAATGGCCGGTACGAGGTGACGAACGGCTGATCGTTGATCCGCTGCGCATGCTCGTCCGGGCTGAGAGACGGCAGAGGGCCCGGATCGCGTTGATCCGGGCCCTCTGCCGTTCGGTGTCGCGTGTCAGCCAGTGACCGGGATCTCGGTCTTCACCGGCGTCGGCGTGGGCGCGGGCTTGGGCTTGTCCCGCGTCTCAGGCACGTTCTCGTCCCAGGTGAGCCACTCGTGGGTCACCGTCCCGATTTCCGGCGTACCGGGCTGGGCGGGGGTCGGCGTGCTGCTCGGCGTCGGCGTCGGCGTCGAGGTGGGGGTCCGCGGGGGAGTGGGCGTCGCCGTCGGCGTCTGGGAGGGCGTCGTCGGCGGCGTGGGCGTCGGCGTCACCGGGGGCGTGGGCGTCGTCGGGGGCGTGGGGGTCGTCGGCGGCGTCGGCGTCTCGGTCGGCGGCGTCGGCGTGGGCGTCGGGGTCACCGGCGGCGTGGGCGTCGGGGTGGGGGTGGGCTTGGGCTTGTCACACTTGACCCAGAACACCTTGTCCTTGGACTGGCCGTGCTTCCCCGAGGAGCGCCAGAACAGCTTGTAGTGCCCGCCCGGCAGGGCGATGTCGGCGGTACGGCCATGCCCGCTTCCGTCGAGTACGAGGGCACCGCTCTTCACCACGGTCCCGTTACCCGTGGGCGGCCACGACTTGATCTCCCACGTCACCTGCTGGCCCTTGTCGAAGCCGGACCCGACCAGATAGAACGTGCAGCAGACCTGCGCTTCGTCCTTCGGGTCGTACTCCCGCGTCGTCCAGTTGTGGACCTTGACGGTGCCGTTGTTGCCAGGCGGCGTCTGGACCGCTGCCGCCGGAGCCGCACCAGAGATGGCCAGCGCCGCCAGCGCCGCCACCGCGAGCATGAGTGTCGCTGAGACCCAGCGACGTACTGAAGAGAACCTGGGGGGTAACACGACTGCACCTCGGCTGTTATGAGAGAACCGGAGCCTCACGAGGCTCATCTGTGTAAAAATGACACATCTGCTGGCCAAAGATCTTCAAACGTTCCAAAACGTTATAAAAATGGCCAGACAGTTACGCGTTTGTCTCGTATGTGTCATAGAACCTCAGGAGCCGATCGTGCCCCTCGATGCCCCCCGCCGATTCATCGGTTCCGCGCTTGTCGCCGTGAGCCTCGTCGCCTCGACCCAGGCCGAGGCGGCCGCGTCCTCCGTCACCCTCGCCGCCGACGCCTCGGCCACGGCGACGACCGCACTCCCCAGTTCCACCACGTTCACGCAGCTGAGCGGCCTGCCGCAGGACACCGACACGTACGGCGAGCTGAGCGGCGTCGTGGTCCACCCTGGAAGCACGGCGGCCGTGTACGCCCAGCCCGGCGGCAAGCCTGTGGCCACCCTTCCGGCGCAGCAGCTCGGCAGCCAGACCTGGGTCCCGGTGGTGGAGGCGCGCAAGGGCTGGTACCGCGTGCTCCTGCCCAGCAAGCCCAACCACGTGACCGGCTGGCTCAAGGCCACGGGTCTGAAGAAGGCGCGCAGCCGCGCCCGCGCCATCGTGAATCTGGGCACCAAGAAGCTGACCGTGATGAACGCGAGCAAGAAGGTCGGCACCTGGACGGTGGCCATCGGCGGCCCCGAGACGCCGACCCCGGTGGGCAGGACCTTCCTGCTGGCCCTGATGTCGCCGAAGGACAAGGCTGCCTACAGCCCGCTGATCATGCCCCTCGGCACGCACTCGACGACGCTCGACACCTTCGGCGGCGGTCCCGGCACGGTCGCCTTCCACGGCTGGCCGGACCCGAAGGTGTTCGGCAAGGCGATCACGCACGGCTGCATCAGGGTGCCTGCTCCTGCCCTCAAGGTGCTGGCGAAGCTGCCTCTGGGAACGCCGGTTCTGATCACCCCCTGAGGACGAGGGCGGCGGCCGATCGCTCCCGGCACATGCACCGACGCGAGCTCGTGCATGTGCCGGGAAGAGGCTAAGGCGGGTGGCTCGTCACATGGAGAGCCGGGCGTACTCGTGAAGGGAGTCGCGGACGAATCTCGCGCCGTCCGTGCCTCCGTAGGTGGCGGCGAAGGACGGGTCCTTGACGTACATGTGGCCCAGGCCCCGTACGAGCTGGACCGAACGCTCGCGATCTCCATCGGCCACCGGCGTGCCGGGGATCTGGCCGAGCCATTCCACGTGCTGGGCGGCCAGCGCTTGGGCGCGCTCCGAAGCCGGGGACACGCCGTCCTTCCAGGCCGCGATCCACGCGGCGACCAACTCGTCGGTCTCCCGTTTCCAGGCGATCTGTTCCTTCAGCGTCTTCCCGTGCCACCAGGCGTTGCCCTCCAGGAAAGCGCGCTCACCCCAGCGGGATATGACGTCGTCCCGATAACGATCGTTGAAGCCGTCCAGCATCATCTCCATGGACGGGTCCGTTCCGGAGCGCCGGGCGTCAAGGGTGTGCCGGACTGCCCTGATCCGCTGGTCCAGGCGGTCGCGCTCGACTTCGAGGAGTTCGATGTGGTCGCGGAGGGCTGACTCCTCGTCCTTCTGCCGGTTCAGGACGTCTGCGATGACGGGCAGGCTCAGGCCGAGGTCCCGCAGCAGCAGGATGCGTTGAAGACGGGCCACCGCGGCCACGTCGTAATACCGATAGCCGTTGTCGCCGACCCTGGAGGGAGGCAGCAGTCCGATGTCGTCGTAGTGACGCAGCGTCCGGCTGGTGACACCGGCGCTCTCCGCGACCTGCCGGATGGTCCACTCCATGGAGCCCTCCTGCTCGAGCATCGGCACATCGCTTAGTTCTCGACGACGAAGTCGCCCTCGATGTTCTCCCGAGCCCATTCCTTGGCGTACGCCAGCTCCGCTTCTCGGGGCGACGTGAGGATCACCCGGTTCCCGTCAGGGTCGTGGATGGTGAGATCGGAGGTGAACCACGGGGTGTCCGTGGGACCTTCGATGCGGGCTCCCTGCGCGCGCAGGGCGGCCGCGAGCGGCACGAGGTCCTGGCCGCCGGCGGCGAAGCTCACGGTGGTGCTCCCGCGCTCCGGCTCGCCGGGGACGAGGAGAAGGTCCTGGTACGTCATCCGCCGCAGATGCACCAGTACGGGGGTTCCGTCCGCTCCCGGAATGGTGGCCAGGGTGATGAAGCCGACGGCCCGGTAGAACGCCTCGGCGGCTGCGATGTCCGTGACCTGGAAGGTGACGAACATCGGCATGGGGTAGACGGTCCGGTCGATGGTGAATGCGGGGCGCTCGCTCATGTTCCGACCGTAGAAGTTGACGTTGCGGGAAGGTCAAGCCGCGGGCTTGTCGTAGACCAGCGAGTACCGCCAGAAAAGCCGACGCCGTATTCTCGCCCCCGGCAGGGTGGCCGCCGCCTGGACGCGGATCTCGTCGAGGGTTTCACGCGCCGCGGCGGTCGGCGCGGTCATCTGGACCGGCAGGGATCGCGCGAGGGCCGGATGCTTGATGAGGCCCATGACCGGATTGGCGGCGAGCGCGGCCGCCGAGATCAGAAAGTCACTGGGGGTCGCCTCCCGGTAGCATCCGATGACGACGAGACGGCCGCCGGGAGAGAGGCACTCGCGCAGCTCGCGCAGCGTCTCCGACAGGGGGAGATGGTGCAGAACCGCCACCAGGGTGATCGCGTCCCACTGGCGGTCGCGGTCGCGCTGCCCGAAGCCCGCCTCCTCGATCACGACCGCGTCGGTGCCCGCGAAACGGGCCGCCGCGATGCGCGCCGTGGGCGGGTCCGGCTCGAGGCCGGTGACGGACACGGCTCGGAGCCGGAGGCGGTCGATCAGGTTGCCCGTGCCGCAACCGACGTCGAGGACGTGGCGCGCGCCGCCGGCAGCGACCTGTCCGGCGACCCAGCGCCCGTAGAAGTCGTTGTGACTCCACGGGTGCCGGGCGTTGAAGCGATCGAGACGCGAGAGGAGACCCACCCCGACACGGTAGAGGAGGCTGAGATCCATCCTGCTGTTGGACTCTCCCACTGTGGGAGGCCTCATGCTCCTTCCAGCCGTCACCAGAGGAGAGCGACGCATGACCATCGTGAAGGACATCGAGGCCCGCGGCATGCACCACTGCGAGACGACGGCACTGGGAGTGCTGCTGCGGCATGAGGGGCTTGATCTGTCCGAGCCCATGCTGTTCGGGCTGGGCTCGGGCCTGTCCTTCATCTATTGGGACAGCAAGAGCATGGCGTTCCCGTTTCTGGGAGGCCGCGTCAAGCCTTTCCACCTCACCAGGAACCTGGCCTCCAGGCTGGGACTGAAGCTGACCGTCGAGGAGACCACCTCACCGCGCAAGGCGTGGGAGCACGTGGCCGGCCCCATCGACGCCGGTCGGCCGGTCGGCCTCCAGCTCGACTGCTACCACCTGGACTATTTCCGGTCCAAGGTGCACTTCGGCGGTCATGTCGTCGCCATGTACGGCTACGACGAGCACGACGTCTACCTGGTGGACACCGACCAGCAGGGAGGAGCGGTGCGCACCAGCCGGGCCGGCCTCGCCATGGCGCGGGCCGAACGCGGCCCGATGACCGCCAGGCACCGATCGTTCACCATCACCCTGCCGGCTCACCCGCTCTCCTGGCAGGACCAGATCATCCCCGCCATCAAGGACTGCGCCGACGCCTTCCTCGCCGCTCCCATCGCGAACCTGGGCCACCGCGGCATCGAGAAAGCCGGCAAGCGGGTGCCCGGATGGCTGCTACGCGCCGGCCGGCCGGAGCAGGACCTGCCCCAGGCCGCCCTCCTCATGGAGAAGGGCGGCACCGGCGGTGCCCTGTTCCGCGCCCTCTACCGGGACTTCCTCGACGAGTGCACCCGGCTGATCGACGACGGCAACCTCCGTGCCGGTCACAAGCTGTACGCCGAAGCCGCCGTCCTGTGGACGGACGTGTCCACCCTGATCGCGAAGGCCGGCGAGAGCGGCGACGCGGGGTACCTCGAGCAGGCCGGCGTGATCCTCCACGATCTTTCGCGCATCGAGAAGGACGCCATGCAGGTGCTGCGTCAGCTGTAGGACAACGGGAGCACGCCGGATCTACAGCCTGCGCATCAGCAGATGGCCTCGGCGGAACCGCTCATCCTCATGAGGCTCGCGCAGCATTCGTCCCACTTCGACGAACCCCTCCTTGCGCGCCAGTTCGGCGAGCTCGTCGATCGGCCATCGGTAGGCCGGCGTCACCTTGTGATCAAACTGGAGCACCGGCCCGCCCTCGGACTCGAAGAAGCCGACCAGGAGGTGACCGCCCGGAGCCAGCACCCGGGCGAACTCGGCGAAATACGGCGGCAGTTCGTGCGGCGGGGTGTGGATGACGGAGTACCAGGACACGAGGCCGCCCAGCTCG
The DNA here is from genome assembly GCF_040654115.1 of Nonomuraea sp. NPDC050786. Lineage (NCBI taxonomy): Bacteria > Bacillati > Actinomycetota > Actinomycetes > Streptosporangiales > Streptosporangiaceae > Nonomuraea > Nonomuraea sp. NPDC050786. The sequence goes on along the minus strand of NZ_JBFAHJ010000024.1, from coordinate 129,317 downwards.
CCGTCCGCCAGGTCGAGGGCGTCCATCGAACCGACCTCGAAGCGCAGGTCGGGATAGGCCTCACGGGCCAGGCCGATCATCACAGCGGACAGGTCGATGCCGAAGGCGTCCAGGCCGAGGTCCCGCAGGTGCGCCGTCAGATATCCGGGGCCGCATCCGGCCTCCGCCACAGGCCGGGGACCGGCGGTCCGTACGAGCTCGGCGAACGCGGCGAGCACCGCCCGATCCAGGGGGAGGCGGTCGAGACTGTCCCGGACGAACTCGGCATAAATGGTGGCGACGGCATCGTAGGCGTCCGCCGTCGCTGTCAGGTAGGGGGAGGATTCAGCCATGGCGGATGACTGTAGTTCATCGGCCGGCGGGGGATCAGCGGGTGCGCGGAGGGCGCGGGCTCCGATACGGCCGGTATGAAACTTTCGGGGTCTCCGGAGCGTTTCCCCACGCCCGCAGCGGCTTCCATCCCCGCTCGTTGACATGGCCGCGGCGGTTGGGGACCCTTCCCCCTTGTCAGCGCTCAGGTTATTCGGGTCCTCGTCATCGAGGGCGGTCATGGTGATCTCCGCTCTCTCCTCGCGCCATCTCTCGCCGTTCCTTCCGATGGCGCGGGACTGACTGCGGCGCCGGCGGCCGCGAGGGCGGGGTTCGAGCCGCAATGGAGGAATCAGATGCACCAACGCGGAGTACGCCGGGGCCTCGTCGCCTGGGTCTTAGCCCTCTGCCTGGTCGGCGTCGCGGTGGCGAGCACGGTCACGGCGCAGGCTGCCTCGGCCGGGTGCCAGGTCACGTACACCGTCGGCTCGCAGTGGGGCGGCGGCTTCAGCGCCAACGTGGCGATCAAGAACCTCGGTGATCCACTGGCGAGTTGGGTCCTGCGCTGGTCCTTCGGAGCCGGGCAGACGGTCAGCCAGGCATGGAACGCCGGCGTGACGCAGAACGGCAGCGCGGTGACCGCCTCCAACGTGAGCTGGAACGGCACCCTGGCAACGGGCGCCAGCACCTCGTTCGGATTCAACGGCACCTGGAACAACTCCAGCAACCCCGTGCCGGCCAGCTTCACGGTCAACGGCGTCACCTGTACGGGCACCGTGACCCCGACCGTGACCCCCACCTCGCCCATGTCACCGACGCCGGGCAACCCGCCGGCGCGTACGGTGCGGGTCTACTGGCTCAAGCCGTCGGACGTGGCGTACGACCAGCGCTACCCGGACGGCATCACCAAGGTCATGCAGGAGGCCCAGCGCTTCTTCAAGCAGGAGCTGGGCAAGACGTTCACGTTGAACAGCCCGGTGGTCGAGGTCGTCAACGGCGACCACCCGCGAAGCTGGTACGAGAACACGCCGAACTGCGGTGAGAAGTACTGGTGGGCGGTCTGCAACATGCAGGAAGAACTGCGCCGCAAGTTCGGCCTGGGCGCGCCGGACAGCCGCTGGCTCAACGTCGGCGAGGTCAGCGCCGAGGGCGACGGTGCCGGCGGTGGCGGCGGCAACGGATGGGTGATCCTCAGCGGCCACGACGCTGACGGCGCCGCGGGCGTCAACGGCCCGATGAACCGCTGGTACGGCGGCATGGCGCACGAGCTGGGACACGCGTTCGGCCTGCCCGACGCCACGTCCACCGATGGCACGTGCATGTCGGCGTCCCTCTACGACTACCCGAACTGCCACTTCAGCCAGGCGCAGAAGGACAGCATCCTCCGCGGCCCCTACAGCAGCTTCCTCTCCTGATCGGTGACGGGCGGCGTGACCGTCCGTCACGCCGCCCCGCGATCGGTCGTACGGTAGCGGAGTGATCGCACGCCAGAGCCAGCTCGTCATCGACTGCGCAGCCCCCGCCCGCCTGGCCGCCTTCTGGGCCGCCCTCCTGGGCGGGACAGCAGTGGATCGCGATCCCGGGTGGTCTTCGGCCGATGTCCCGACAGGGCTACGGCTGGCGTTCCAGAAGGTCCCGGAGCCCAAGTCGGGCAAGAACCGCTTGCACCTGGACGTCGCCGTGGATGACATCGAGGCGGCGGTACGGCTCGCCGGTGAGCTCGGCGCCGACACCGTGGGCGAGCTGCAGCGCGACGCGGTCGGCGCGTTCCAGGTGATGGCCGATCCGGAAGGCAACGAGTTCTGCTTCGTCTCCCCCTGAATCAAGCGGCGTCCCGGCCGTCGCCCCGGGGGGCCGCCCGGCGCGCGCCCACATGAAGGGCCGCGACCCGGGCCGGTGCCGGCGGACGTGCTCGGCCGTCGAGGAGCGCACTCGCGTCTCCGTCAACGGCCGAGCATCGACTGATTCGCTAACTGCAGTGCTCGAAGCCGCTGGTGTACGAGCTGCTGCCGACCGAGCCGCCCCACTTCACGCACTGCCCGGCCGCGTTGCGCCTGACCGGCCCCGCGTAGTAGTCGTAGCTGCCCGAGTCGGTCGTCCTGCTCGCCCCTTCCGGCTCGAGGAAGGCCGACACCGACGACGCCGTGCCCAGGCTCGTGCTCTTCAGCGTCACCACGCAGTTGTAGCCGTTGCCCGAGTTGTACAGGAGGTAGGTGCGACCACCGGTGAGGGCGGCCGAGTCGATGACCGCGTAGCCGCTGCCGCAGACGCCCTCAGGGGTGTAGGGGTTGCCGCCGCTGCAGGCGTTGGTGCTCCTGATGGCCGTCTTCTGGCCCAAGGAGACGGTCACGCCCTCCACGGTCGGGCTGGTGTCCACCGTACCGGCGGAGTTCCGCTGTTCGTAGTGCAGGTGCGGGGCGTTGGAGCCGCCCGTCGAGCCGACGGTCCCGATCGCGGTGCCCTGGCTGACGGTCATCGAGCCGCCGGCCGCCTTCACCATGGTCGCGAGGTGGGCGTAGCGGGTCCTGGTGCCGTCGCTGTGACGGATCTCGATCCACTTGCCGTAGCTCGTGCTGCCCGCGTCGTAGAAGTACGCGGTGCCCGCGGCGGTGGCACGTACGGTCTCGCCGTCGATGTCGTCGCCCCCGTAGTCCTGCCAGTCGATGGCACCCGAGGGGCTGTGGTCGGGGAGCCAGTTGTTGGCGTAGAACGTCTTGCCGCAGTTGAAGGGACTCTTGTGAGACACAGCCAGGACGCTGGCATCCTGCGCTGAGGCCGCCTGGGGGATCAGTGCCGCCGCGAAGGTGACCAGCAGGGCAGTGATCGTGGAACGGAGGGTCTTAGGCCAGGTCGGCCTGCCGAGTGTGGGCATGCTCACCTCTCTGAACGGGTGCGTATGGGGGGATACGCGCTCCTCGATGTCGATGAGCTCCTGGCGAGGCGGCATCGTGATCAATATCGGTGGGAGGGGAAGGCCGTCGTCAGGAACGTTTCGACATCTCGCCGCCCATGCGATTGGACGGGTCGATCATGAACATAGCCTTGAAGGTTCTCTTCATCAATCTCTATGAATGTGAAATTTTGTGGCTGCCATGCTCGGCGCCCACCCCCGGCGGCACGGTCGCGAGCGCCTGACGGCCGTCGCGAGCAGACGGCTCGGTGGCGGCGCCGGTGAAGGAGAGGTGGCCCGACACCGGCGCCGGGCCAGATCCCCTAGGCGCGGCCAGGACAGCGTCATCTCAGAACGTCTTCCACAGCGCCTCGGCAGCCAGGGCGACCAGCAGCACGCCCACCGATACGACGCCGACCGCCAAGAATGGCGCCTTCTTGACGTCCCTGCGCTGGAACATCGCATATTCCTGCACGAATCTGGAGCAGACCGTGAGGCAGCCGACAGCGGCCGTCACGGCGACACCCGTACTGCTCGTCCCCCCGAGCATGTCGGCGACCACGAAGAAATAGATGAGCTCGAAGACGACCAGCGTGGCCGCCGTCACCGTGCCCCATTCCCGCCAGACCGTCCCGCGCAGCGCGCGCTCGGCCCTGGCCAGATGTGCCATATGCCGCCGCCGCCGTCCGGACAGGCGCCGTCGTATTTCCATGGCCACGGAATCGAACCTGTCCGCCTGCCGCCGAGCGCGTTTTCTCGGACGCCACTCGCTGATTCTGCTCGTGCCCATAAGCACCTTTCCCCCGGGGCTCGTGCTGACCAGGAAACGAATTCGCTGATCACCGAGTTCCGCAGTGGAGGCGGCGCGTGACCGGAGCGGCCGGCGGACACCCCGACCATCGTGAGAGAGCGCTCTCTTGACACCGATGCTGATGCTGCCGCAAGGTACCCGTAAAACTGCATCCGTGGATCCGATGAGGTGACACGCATGGTCCGCACCCCCCATTCCAGACCCTTGCCCGTCATCGGTGCCGCTCTCGTCGCGTTGATCGCGCTGCTCGTCCCCCTGACAGGCACCGCGAACGCCGCTCCCGCCCCCGGTCCGCTCGTCTGGTCCGACGAGTTCAACGGCGCCGCCGGCGCCGCCGTCGACCAGTCGAAATGGCGCTTCGACATCGGCGGCAGCGGCTGGGGCAACAACGAGCAGCAGTACTACACCAGCAGCACCCGCAACGCGGCGATGGACGGCGCCGGCAACCTGGTGATCACCGCGCGCCGGGAGAACCCGTCCAATTACCAGTGCCACTACGGCACCTGCCAGTACACCTCCGCCCGCCTGCTCACCGCGGCCACCTTCACCCGGGCGTACGGGCGGTTCGAGGCGCGCATGAAGCTGCCGCGCGGCCAGGGCATCTGGCCGGCCTTCTGGATGCTCGGCAACGACATCGGCTCGGTCCAATGGCCCAACAGCGGCGAGATCGACATCATGGAGAACATCGGCCGCGAACCCAGCACCGTTCACGGCACCATCCACGGCCCCGGTTACTCCGGCTCCGGAGGCATCGGCGCCCCGTACTCGATCAACGGCGCGTTCGCCGACGCGTTCCACACCTTCGCCGTCGACTGGTCCCCGAACCTCATCATCTGGTACGTCGACGGCGTCGAGTACCAGCGCCGGACACCGGCCGACCTCGGCGGCAACCGCTGGGTGTTCGACCACCCGTTCTTCCTGATCATGAACGTGGCGGTCGGCGGCTACTGGCCCGGCTACCCCGACGCCTCCACTGCCTTCCCGCAGACCATGACCGTCGACTACGTCCGCGTCTACGCCCCGCCGACCGGGGGCTCGGGTGGCGGCCAGATCACCGGCATCGGCGGCAAGTGCGTGGACGTCGCCGGCGCGGGCACCGCCAACGGCACAGCCATCCAGCTCTGGGACTGCAACGGCACCGCCGCCCAGAGCTGGACGTGGAACAGTGACGGCTCGGTGCGCGCGCTCGGCAAGTGCATGGACGTCACCAGCGGCTCCACGGCCAACGGCGCGCAGGTGCAGCTGTACGACTGCAACGGCACGGGCGCCCAGAAATGGACCTACGACTCGGGCACCGGCCAGATAGTCAACCCCCAGGCCGGCAAGTGCCTCGACGCGACGGGCGTCAGCTCGGCCAACGGCACGCGACTGCAGATCTGGGACTGCGCGGGCAGCGCCAACCAGCGGTGGACGCGCGCCTGACCTTCCACCAGCTGAAGGGCTCCTTCCGGCTGGAAGGAGCCCTTCAAGCCGCAGTGGCGGCCCACGGCGGGACGCGGTGGAGGCGGCGCCCGGCTGTCAGCCCTTGCTCCAGATCGCCGCGATGGTGTCGCCGTTGGTGTCCAGCACCTCGGGCTTGTATCCCAGCGCCTTCAGCTCGGTGGCCTTGAGCGTGTACGTCACGCGCGACAGCTTCAGGTACTCCTTCAGGCCGGTCGCGCTGCCCTTGCTCCACACGGTGGTGTAGAGGTTGCCGGGCTCGATGGACATGAGAACGGGCTGCAGGCCCTGCTTCGCCTTGGCCAGCAGCTCCTGGCCGCGCTGCTCCACGGTCTGCCCGGTGGTCACCTGGACGGTGCCCGCGACGCCCCCGACGACCCAGACGGCCGCGTAGAGGGGCTTCTCGACCGTGCCGTACACGTCCAGCGAGGCCAGGGTGTAACCGGCGGCGGCGAGCTTGGTGTTGAGGGTGACGAAGGCGTCCTTGGTGAGGTCGAGCTTCGACTGGACCTTCTCGGTGGTCTTCTCGAACACTGCCGCGAAGACGGCGCCCGCACCCGAACCGGTGCCGGAGATCAAGGTCGGCTGGTAGCCGAGCTTCAGCTGGTCAGCGATGCGCTGCTGCAGGCTGGTCGCCGACAGGCCCTGCAGGACGTTCACCTTGCGGGCGGTGTCCTTGACCCAGACGGACGTGTACTGCGGGTTGGCCGCGTTGGTCACGCTCAGCGCCTCGGGCACATAGCCCGTGTTCAGCAACTGCTTGACACGCTGCAACTGCTCGGTGGCGCCGAGAGCCGGATAAGAGAGCCAGTCCAGCGGGCTGCTCTGGACGGTCTGAGCGGTGGTCGTGGTGCGCTGTTCGGCGATCGCTGGGGACGCGAGAGCCAGCATGGGAGCGGCGGCCGCCGCCACTGCGGTGGTCAGGGCGACGATCCTCGGGGTCCGCATGATCCTCCTAGGTAATGGTTGTCCCAATCCCGGACGAGGAGCGACCATAACAAAGGATGAGGGAGAGTTCACCATCAGTCACCATAATTCTCACAAATCTCGTCAGAAAGCTGGAGGCCCAGGAGTCAACTCCAGCCTCAAGAGGGGCAGGGGCGGCATGCCGCGCAAGGCCGCCGCCGCTACGCTTTCTTCATGATCACGACCTGGGAGTCCACGGCGTCAGGCGTGCTGCGGCTGCCCTCGGGCAGGCTCGTCCGCGGCCGGGGACTGAGACATCCGCTCCCGGAGGGCCCGCGCCCGGAGTTCGCTCTCTATCTGCTGGGCCGCCGCCCCCCGTCCGTCGACTGGGAGCACCGGTGGGTGCGCTGGCCCGACTTCTGGCTGCCGTCCGACCGGGAGGCGGCAGCCGACGCGCTGCGCGAGGCGTGGGCACGCGCCGGGTCCGAGCGCGTCGAGGTGGCCTGCGGTGGCGGTCGCGGACGCACCGGCACGGCGCTGGCCTGCCTGGCCGTGCTCGACGGGGTGCCCGCCGACCGGGCCGTCGCCTACGTACGCGAGCACTACTCGGCACACGCCGTCGAGACCCCCTGGCAGCGCCGCTTCGTCGCGCGCTTCCAGGGATAGCGGCCGGCAAAGGGACGCCGGCTCGTCGCTCGCTTCCAGGGATGGCGGGCGGTAAAGCCGACGCCGGCTCAGCCCACGTTGAGCGGCTCTCGCGCGGCCTCGACCGGCTCCCGGCCGGACGACGAGCGGGTGCCGAGGGCCAGCCCCACGGTCAGGCAGACCAGCGGGATCGCCGGGATCACGTACCGCACGTCAAAGGCGGCCAGGAAGGGCGGGGAGACGACCAGCGCGAGCGCCGCCACGCCGGGCAGGAGCGCGTCCCACCGGCGGCGCAGCAGCGCGGCCGCCAGGCCGCCGACCAGGGCCAGCATGAGCAGCGGGAACGGCACGTAACCGAACCGCTGGTACGCGCGCAGCCACCCCGCGTACGGCTCGACCACCCGGGTGGCGGCCGGCCCGGCCTCGTACGACTCCGCCACCCCCCGCACCGACTCGCTCAGCGGCCGCTCCGCGGTGGGCAGCTTGTACGGCGTCTTCTCGTCCACGGCCGTACGCTCCCAGCGCAGCAGCTGCGTGAGATCGGTCGCGACCGCCGCCAGATACTCGCCCGGCTGCGCGAGGATGGCCTGCCTGGCGAACTCTCCGGCGAGCTGGTTGCGGTTGCTCGTCCCCGGCACCTTGAGCAGCGGCGAGAAGCTCTCCCACAACCAGTGCGGCGGGTACGGGCGCTGCGCCACCGGCATGTCAGGGCAGAGCACGGCCAGCCGCTCCGGTGGCTTGATCACCGCGCAGTCGGCGAAGCTCATGGTCCTGGACCACAGGAAGTTCCCGTCCGCCTCGGTCAGCGCGAACTTCCCCTTCTCCACCTTCATCCAGGTGGCGTACGCGCCCAGCGGGATCGCGCCGGCCACCAGCAGCGCCACGAGCGGGCGCCAGCCGTACCTCCCGATCAGCAGGTACGCGGCCGTCAGGATCAGCAGCGGCAGGCCGACGGTCCTGGTGATCCCGGCCAGGCCGAGCAGCACGCCGCCGACGGCGGCCGTGGCGGGGGTGACGCGCCGGACGACGAGCAGGATCGCGGCCGTGACCAGCACGATGAAGACCGCGTCCGCCATGATCATGTGTTCGAGCAGGATGAGGAACTCGTCGTAGAGCAGCGGGGTGACCAGCAGGGCGGCGCCCCAGCCGGGCAGGCCGCGCCGCCTCAGCAGGGCGTACACCGCGACCGCGAGCCCGAGCATGAGCAGGTGCTGCAGCACGGTCACCAGCGTGAGGCTGTGCGCGGGGCGGAGCAGCGCGAGGAACAGCGAGTATCCGGAGGGTCTGGAGGTGCCGGGAGTCAGGTCCTCGCGCAGGAAGGCGAACGAGTCGCCGTAGAAGAGGATCGACGGCGGGAACCCGAGCACGGCGAGCAGCCGCAGCGCGACCGCGGGCAGCATGGCGATGACCAGGGCGCGATGAGCCAAGGTGGATCTGCTTCCTCGTGTGTCCGGGCCCCCACAATAGTGGGTGTTCCGGACACCGACCGGCCGCACCGGGTGGCCCGCGCGCACAAAGTCACGTGGCCCGGCGGTGATGTCGGGCGAACCGTCGATGATCTCCGCGATGTCGGTGGCCGGAATGCACAGCCCGCGCCGAGCCCGAGCATCACTTCATCGGAAATCCGGTCCACCTGCGGCGCGAATAACGTCGGAAATCATCCGGCCATCGGAGCGCGCTTTCTGATGAACCGCATCAAGTGTCGCCTTGTCTAAATTTACGATGATTGATCCCCCGGGAAAGCCGAGACGTTGACATCGGCCACGACGGTGGAGCAGGGGTGTCGGGGGCTCTGTCGTTGTCCGCGGAATTCCGCCGTGATGGAATGGGCATCGCCATACGCACGACGGTATTCCTGTAACGTCGCCGCCGATAATCACCCAGCGAGATCGGATGGTCATAGAGTCATATGCACCGTGTCACGGCGAAAGACGGCACGTCCATCGCATACGAACGCCTCGGCGACGGCCCGGCGATCATCCTCGTCGGCGGCGCCACGGTCGACCGCTCCGGCAACGCGCAGCTCGCGCAGGAGCTGTCGGGCAGGTTCACCGTCTACAACTACGACCGGCGCGGCCGGGGCGACAGCGGCGACACGCTCCCGTACGCGGTCGAACGCGAGATCGAGGACATCGCCGCGCTCATCGCCGAGGCGGGCGGGGCCGCGCACCTGTTCGGGGCCTCGTCGGGTGGCGCGCTGGCGCTCGAGGCCGCGGCCGCCGGGCTCCCGATCGCCAAGCTGGCCGTGTACGAGGTGCCGTACAACCTGGCCCCCGACGGGCGGGAGCGCTGGCGCGAATACGTCGCGCGGCTCCACACGCTGCTGGCCGAGGGCCGCAGGGGTGACGCGTTCGCCCTGTTCATGGTGACGGCGGGCGCCACGGAGGAGATGGTGGAGCAGGCCCGCAACTCGCCGGCGTGGCCGGGGCTCGAGGCCATCGCGCACACCCTCGCGTACGACGCCGCCTGCCTGGGCGACGGCCGCCCGCCCGCCGATCGCCTGGTGGGGGTCGCCTGCCCGACGCTGGTGGCCACCGGCGGGGCCGGCGCGGATTCGTTCGTGGGCGGGGGAGGCGACTTCTTCGACCGGGCCGCGGACGCGATCGCCGCGTTCGTCCCGGGCGCCGTACGCGAGATCATCGAGGGCCAGACGCACATGGTGGACCCGAAGGCGCTGGCCCCGGTGCTCGCCCGCTTCCTCAGGCGATGATCGCCCGTACGAGGTAGACCCAGCACTACTGCCCGGCCCTCACGCGGGTGGATACGGTCGGAAGGTGCTCAACCGGACCGCGCTGGAGGCGCTCACGCGGCGGCCGCTGCCCTTCCTGGGCTCGGCCTGGCCCTGGCGCTCCGCGGCGTACCTGCTGGCCAGCGCCGTTCCGGGCATGGCCGTCGGGGTCGCGGCGTTCGCCACGATCGCGCTGGGCTGGGTGGCGGCGCCGGTCGTGCTGGTGCTGAGCCTCCCCCTCGTCGCCCGGTTCGAGCGGCGGAGGCTGCGGCTCGTGGACGGCGTTCCGCTGCCCGAGGTGCCGGACAGGCGCCGGCGGGAGGCCGGGCTGGCTCTCTTCACGGTGCTCGCGCTGTGGTGGATGGACCTGATCATGCTGGCGTTCACGATCGGCGGGCCGGTGATCCTGATCCTCTCGCCGGTCGTGCAGCCGCTCGCCGACTCGGTCGCCTTCGTGGCCTCCGTGGGCGGGGTGCTGCTGCTGCCCGTCGCCGCGTACACGATCACCGCCTGGGGCGGCGCGAGAGGCGTGATGGTACGGGCGATGCTCGCGCCGCAGGGCTCCGAGCTGAGCGAGGTGCTGCGGTCACGGGCGAGGCTGGTGGACGCGTTCGAGATGGAGCGCCGCAGGATCGAGCGGGACCTGCACGACGGCGCGCAGCAGCGGCTGGTCGCCCTGTCGATGACGCTCGGTCTGGCCAGGCTGGACCTGCCGGACGACTCGCCCGTGGGCCGGCTGATCGAGCGCGCCCACGGCGAGGCCAAGCAGGCGCTGGCCGAGCTGCGCGAGCTGATCAGGGGGGTGCATTCGCAGGTGCTCACCGACCGCGGGCTGGGCGCGGCGGTCCGCGACGTGGCGGGGCGCTCGCCCGTACCCGTGGAGGTGGACGTCGAGTTCGACGGCCGGCTGCCCGCGCCCGTGGAGGTCACCGCGTACTACGTGGTCAGCGAGGCGCTGGCCAACCTCGCCAAGCACAGCCGGGCCACCAGCGGCGCCGTCACGGCGCGGGTGGAGCGCGGCACGCTGGTCGTCGAGGTGCGCGACGACGGGGCGGGCGGCGCCGACCCGGCCAAGGGGACGGGGCTGACCGGGCTGGCCGACCGGCTCGCCGTGGTCGGTGGGAGGCTTTCCCTGTCCAGCCCGGTCGGAGGGCCGACGTTGATACGAGTGGAGATCCCGTGCGGGTTGTGATCGCGGAGGACGCCGTACTGCTGCGGGAGGGCCTGGTCGGCCTGCTCGAACGGTTCGGCCACACCGTTGCCGCCGCGGTCGGCGACGCGCCCGCCCTGCTCGCCGCCGTGGCCGAGCACCGCCCCGACGCCGTGGTGACCGACGTGCGGATGCCGCCCGGCTTCTCCGACGAGGGGCTGCGGGCCGCGCTGGAGCTGCGCGAACGCCACCCGGAGCTGGCCGTGCTCGTGCTCAGCCAGTACGTCGAGCAGACGTACGCGGCTGAGCTGCTGGAGCCGGGCGCCGGCGCCGGCATCGGCTACCTGCTCAAAGACCGCATCGGCGATGTGCGCGAGTTCGTGGAGGCGCTCGACCGGGTGGTCTCCGGCGGCACGGTCGTGGACCCGGAGGTGGTCCGCCAGCTCCTGAGGCGGCGGCGCGACCCGCTGGCCAGGCTCACCCCGCGCGAGCAGCAGGTGCTCGGCCTGATCGCCGAGGGGCGGACGAACGCGTCGATCGCCAGGGAGCTGTTCGTCACCGAGGCGGCCGTGGCCAAGCACATCGCGAACATCTTCGCCAAGCTCGACCTGCCGCCCGAGTCCGACGGGCACAGGAGGGTGCTGGCGGTGCTGGCCTACCTCAGGTGATGCAGAGCTCGTTGCCCTCCGGGTCGGCGATGGTCACCCACCAGTTGGGCCCCTGGCGGCCGCGGTGCAGCACGGTCGCGCCCTTGGCGGTGAGCCGCTCGACCACGGGGTCGATGTTGTCGGCGCCCACCCGGATGTCGAGGTGCACGCGGTTCTTGACCGTCTTGGGCTCGGGCACGAGCTGGAACAGCACGCGCGGCGCGCGCTCGAGGCCGTCGGGATGCCTGATGGCCGCGCCGGACCTCCAGACCAGCGCGCCGTTGTGGCGGGTCGTGTCGTCGTCGGTGGCATAGCCCTTCTCGATCATCTGGCGGATGAACGCCTCGTCCTGGGGCTCCACCTTCCACCCGAGCGCGTCGGCCCACCAGTCGGCCAGCCGGTGAGGGTCGCTCGTGTCGATCACGACCTGGAAGTCATATGCCATGGTCCAATCCTAAAAGTAGGGTTCCTTGGCATGAACGAGCAGTGGCTTGAGGTCGGCGACCGGGTCTATGTCCGGCGCCACCAGTCGTTCGACATGAACGTGGGTCTGGTTGTGGGCGACGGGCACTGCCTGGTGCTCGACACGCGTAGTTCGCACAGGGAGGCGGCGGACCTGATCGAGGCCGTCAGGAGGATCACCGGCAGCCCGTGGACGGTCGTCAACAGCCACTCCCATTTCGACCACTTCTTCGGCAACGCCCTCTTCGGCCCGGCCGAGATCTGGGGCCACGTCAGGTGCGCCGAGGAGATCGAGCAGTACGGCGAGGAGCAGCGCGCCGTGATGGTCAAGGGGCGGCCCGAGCGGCGCGAGGAGTTCGAGGAGGTCGCGATCGTCCCGCCGGACCACACGTTCACCTCCGCGGCCAGCCTCGACATCGGCGGTCGCATCGTGCACCTACGGCATTTCGGGCTCGGGCACAGCAGCAACGACGTCGTCGTGCACGTGCCGGACGCGGGTGTGGTGTTCGCCGGTGACCTGGTGGAGGAGGGGGCGCCGCCGGCGTTCAGCGACTCGTTCCCGATCGACTGGCCGGCCACCACGGCGGCGATGCTGGAGGAGCTGCCCGAGCAGGTGATCGTGCCGGGGCACGGCGCGGTGGTGGACCGGGCGTTCGTGCAGGCGCAGCACGACGAACTGGCTCTCGTGGCCGAGCTCGCCAGGCGGGCCCACGTGGAGGGCCTGCGCGACCTGATCAAGCTCTTTCCCTATCCGGAGGACGTGACCAGGCAGGCGATCGACAGGGCCTTCCTACAGCTGGACGCCTAAGTTATATTGCAAAGTGCAATATGGAGGGAGGCATCATGGCGCAACGCCAGAGCTTGGTCGGGCTGACCGTGCTGGCCCTGCTCGCCGTGCGCCCGAGCCACCCGTACGAGCTGCACCGGCTCATCATCGACACGCACAAGGACTACATCACCGGCCTGCCGCGCAGCCTCTATCACGCGGTCGAGCGGCTGGCCAAGGACGAGCTGATCGTGCCCGCCAAGACCGACCGCGAGGGCCGCAGGCCGGAGCGCACGGTCTACGAGATCACCGACGAGGGCCGTGCAGAGCTGGCCACCCGGCTCTTCCAGCTCCTGGAGCAGCCCGACCCCGACCGGCGCGGCTTCGTCGCGGCCATCTCGCTCATCGGCTGCCTGCCGCTGACGGAGGCGAAGCGGGCGCTGCGCGGCCGGGGGGCCTCGATCGAGGGCATCCTCGCCGGGATGGAGGCTCACCGGAGGGCCATCGCCGACAGCGGGCTGCCCGAGATCCTGATGCTGGAGGTGGAGTGCGAGCAGGCGCTCTACACAGCCGAGCTCGACTGGGTCAGGAGGCTGATCGACCGGCTCGACGCAGGCGAGCTCGACTGGGAGAGCACGGTCGCGCTGTGAAAGAGGCCGCCGGAGTGCGCCAACACCCCGACGGCCGGACATCCGAACAAGGCGCCTGCCCTGCCCGAACTCGCATTCACAGGATAGGCGCCGCGACACAGGGAGCTGTGCCATGTCCACAGAGAAAGAGATCCTTCACCAGCTCGCGCGCATCGGGGAGACCTGGAACGCCGGGGACTCCGAGGGTTACGCCGGGCTCTTCACCGAGGACGCCGACTACATCACCTTCTTCGGCCTGCATCTCAAGGGCAGGCAGGCCATCGAGGAGGCGCACCGCGAGCTGTTCAAGCTCGACATCAAGCCGGCCGAGGGCGGGCGCTTCGCCTCCTTCCAGAACACGCGGGTGCGCAAGCCATGAGCAGGCGGCTCATCACCGAGGTCGCCGGAGTGATCGCGGCCCCGGTCGAGCAGGTGTGGCCGGTGATCCTCCAGCGCGTTCCGAGCACGGAGCAGGGCGAGCACAGCCTGGCCTACCAGGGTGGCTGGTGGTACCGCGGCGAATGGTCGGTCACCGCCGACCCCGAGGGCACGCGCCTGGTCCACCGCGTCTACGACGTGGCGGGCAACCGCTGGGCCGTCGCCCTGGCCAACCGGCTCTTCATCGGGTTCCGGGAGCGTACGCGCCGGGGGTTCGCCGAGGGTCTGGCCCACATCGGAGCGCAGTTGGGGTGCGCCACCAGGCTCGCCTAGGCTGCCGACCATGGAATGGGGACCCCTGACCCGGGAGGACGCCCGGCCCTTGGCCGAGCTCTGGGCCGCCATGGAGGCCGAAGACAGGAAGGGCGTGCTGCACGGCGTCGACGACGTCGTGGAGCACCTCTCCAGCGAGCTGATCGACCTGGCCGAGGGCACGCTCGCGGCCAGGGACGGCGATCGGATCGTGGCCTTCGGCTGTCTCCCGGTCAGGCAGTCCGCCGACGGCGTCCACATGATGCAGATCACGGGCGGCGTGCACCCGGCCCACCGCAGGCGCGGGCTCGGCAGGCGCGTCATCGACTGGTGCGTCCAGGTGGCGCCGGAGGTGAGCGAGAAGGCTTACCCCGGCGTCCCTCTGGAGCTCCAGCTCGACGTCCACGACGGTCAGCCGGGTCTCGCCGCACTGGTGGAGCAGGCCGGGTTCGCCCCGGTGCGCACGTTCGCCCGCATGGAACGGAGCCTGTCGGGCGACCTGCCCGCGCCCGGGTCGCCGGACGGCTTGTCCATCGCCACCTGGTCGCCCGAGCTCGACGACGGCGCCCGCCAGGTGCGCAACGAGGCGTTCCGCGACCATTGGGGGAGCGTCCAGCACACCCCCGAGAGCTGGCGCGCGCTCATCAGCGGCTCCAGGAACTTCCGCCCCGAGTCGTCGTTCGTGGCGCTGGCCGGGGGCCGCGCGGTGGGCGTGCTGATCACGCACTTCTTCGAGGCCCGCGGGAAGCGCCAGGCGTGGATCCAGATCATCGCCACGGTGAAGGAGTGGCGCGGCAAGGGCGTGGCGAGCGCGCTGATCGGGCACGCCCTTGCCGCGTTCAGGGATCAGGGGTACGAGAGCGCGGGGCTCGGCGTCGACGCCCACAACCCCACGGGAGCCGTCCGCGTGTACTCCCGCGCGGGTTTCGAGATCGCCAAGCGCAGCACCACCTACGCCCTGCGGATCGAGCGGGCCTGATCGGCGCCCCGGACCATCGACCGGTTCAGGGGGTTTTTAGCGGAAATTTCGCGACGAATCCGGAATCTGCGTACTCCAGGGTGCCCTCGTGCAGCAGGGCGATGTCCCGCGCGATCGGCAGCCCGAGCCCGGCGCCGCCCGCGTCCCTGGCCCGCGCCTCGTCGAGCCTGGTGAAGCGGGCGAACACCGCCTCCCGCTGCTCGGGCGGGATCCCGGGCCCGTCGTCCTGCACCTCCAGCACGGCCTGTCCGTCCTCGGCGCGTACGCGTACCCGCACGGTGGAGGCGGCGTGCCGTACCGCGTTGTCGGCCAGGTTCGTCACCAGGCGGTCGAGGTGGGCGCGCGAGCCGTTCATCACCACGTCCGGCTCGATGTCCAGCTCCACCCGCACGTCGGGGCGGCGCCCGGCCCGCAGGGACTCCTCGGCGGCCACCTGGCCCAGGTCCAGCTCGGCGGTGCGCAGCGGCTCGCCGGCGTCCAGCTTGGCCAGGATGAGCAGGTCGGCGGCCAGGGACTGCAGGCGTTCGACGTCGGCCAGCGCCTCGCGGGTGAGCTCGCTGGGCTCGGCCAGCTCCAGGCGGGCGCGCAGGGTGGCGATGGGGCTGCGCAGCTCGTGCGCCGCGTCCGCGACGAAGCGCTTGTGCGTCTCCACCGCCGTCTCCAGGCGGTCGAGGGTGCCGTTCACGGTCGTGGCCAGCGCGGCGATCTCGTCCTTCGAGCCGGGCACGGGCACGCGCTGGTGCAGGTCGCGGGCAGTGATGTCGGCCACCTTGGCCCTGATCGCGGCCACGGGGCCGAGCGCGCGGCCCACCGAGATCCACGTCATCCCGGCCACCACGAGCAGCACGGCGGGAACGCCCGGCAGCAGCGCGCCGTACAGCGTCCGCAGCGCCTCCTCGGCGCCGTCCAGGGAGACCCGCGACCAGACCGTGGCGGGACCGGCCGCGGTGCTCACCTTGAGTCCGGCGACGGCGTACTTCCGCGGCTCCGCCCAGCCGGCGGTCGAGGCCGCCTTGTCGTCGGTCAGCAGCACGTCGGGGTCGGCGAACTTGGCCGTCGTGCCGTCGCTCAGCTGAATCACGCCGTCCTTGCTCGCGATCTGGATCGGCCCGGGCTCTCCCCCGGCAGGCGGCTCCTCCTTGGCCCGCTCGATCTTCAGGGTCTCCACGTACGGAGCCGCGGCCACGGCCTTCCTGGCCGCCTCGGCGTCGGCGTTGCGCTGCAGCGCGCCGCGCAGGACCGCCACCAGCGCCAGGGCAGCCAGGCCCAGGGCGAGGGCCACCACGAGGGTGGCGGCGACGGTCGCCTTCAGGCGCACGGAGGAGAGCACGGCCACCAGCTTCACGCCGCCTCCAACCGGTAGCCGGCCCCGCGGACCGTCATGAGCGTCGTCCTGCCGAAGGGAACGTCGATCTTGCGGCGCAGGGCGCTGATGTAGACCTCGACGATGTTCGGGTCGCCGTCGTAGGAGAAGTCCCAGGCCTGGGCCAGCAGCTCGCTCTTGGAGACCACCTCGCCGGCCCGGCGCGCGAGCGCGTGCAGCACCGCGAACTCCTTCGGCGTCAGCGCGATCTCCGCCTCGCCCCTGCGGCACTTCAGCGCGGCCGGGTCGAGGACCAGGTCGCCCACGGTGATCGAGACGGGCCGCTCCCGCCCGCCCCGCCGCACCAGCGCCCGTAACCTGGCCAGCAGCACTACGTACGAGAACGGCTTGGCCAGGTAGTCATCGGCCCCGTTGTCGAGCGCCTCGGCCTCGTCGTAGATGCCGTCCTTGGCCGTGAGCATCATGATCGGCGTCCAGTCGCCGGCCTCGCGCAGCCTGGAGCAGAGCGCGTACCCGTTCATCCTGGGCAGCATCACGTCCAGCACGATCACGTCGTACGTGTTCTCGGTGGCCATCCACAGGCCGTCGCGCCCGTCGTGGGCCACGTCCACCGCGAAGCCCTCGCCCGCCAGGCCGCCCTTCACCAGCTCGGCCAGCCGCTCCTCGTCCTCCACCAGTAGCACTCGCACACCGATCAGCGTGCCTCAGGTCACCTAAAGCCAACCTGAAGATCATTTAGGTCCTCTTCAGGATCGTTTAAGGTACGCCGCGCCAGGCTCGAGGCGTTCGACCGATCCCAGTGAGGAGAATCCATGTTCAAGCGACGTCTCGCGGTGCTCGGCGCGGTCGCCGTACTCGCCATCACCGGCCTGGCCGGCTCCGCCATGGCCGACGAGACCCCGGCCGCCCCCGGCGCCAAGGTGACCTGCAAGACCGCCGACGGCAAGACCATCACCCTGCCCGAGATCGGCGGCAAGGTCGCCACGGGCGACGGCAAGGCGAAGCTGATCCAGCCCGACGACAAGCTGAAGATCGACCGCGTTCCCGGCAGCGAGGCCCTTCCGCCGGACGTGGTGAAGGCCAAGCCGCTCCCGGACGGCGAGCTCCCGCCGGACGTGGTGAAGGCCAAGCCGCTCCCGAACGGCGAGCTCCCGCAGGGCGTGAAGATCGAGCGGCTCCGGGACGGCGTGAAGGTCGAGGCGCTCCCGGACGGGAAGCTCCCCGAAGGCGTGGAGGCCGCCCCCGCGCGGCCGGCGGAGCCCGGGGATGAGGCTTTCGAGCTTGCGCGGCCGCGGGCCGGCGCGCCCGAGGGCGCCGGGAAGGTGCTGCTCATCTGCGAGAAGGCCGGCTGAGCTCACTCCGCGAAGGACGGGTGCGGCCCCAGCGCCCAGTACTCGTAGAGTCCGTGGCCGACGAGCCCGTCGTACTCGAAGCGCCCGACGGCGTCCACCATGCCCCACATCCTCGCGGCGTCGTCGGGCAGCCGGTACGTCACGCCCTGCACGACGGGCCCCTCGCCCTGGTACATCCCGTGCTTCCAGTCCGGCTCGAGCCCGTAGCCGGTGCCGACCATGAGATGCACCGGCAGGAGGGGAGTGCAGCGCACGTCGAACGGCTTGCCGCCGGGCGGGGAGAAGGTGATCGTGGCCTCGACGACGTCGCGGGTGCCGGGGGCGTAGACCGGGCGGTACTCCGGCCTGCCGAGGTACTCCTCCTCGCGCCCGTCCGACCACACGCGTACGGCCTCCTCCAGCACCCGGCGGCCGCGCTCGTCCTCCTGGATGATGCAGAGAATGGCGTGGTCATCGAAGCGCATGGGCGCGTAGAGCCAGTAGAACGTGCCGGGGTTCTTGGCCTGGATGCCGGGCGGCTCGGGCTCGCCGACCGGCCTGATGCCCCAGGACCGGTCCCTGGTGCCCTGCCAGCGGTCGGGTGTGACCGGTATGTCCTCCTCGCCGATCCTGATATTTCCGGACCAGACCCCTGTCTGCGCCAGCCGTACCGAGTCGAACATGACCCGCTCCTGCCACCGCAGGAAGTGCCGGGGCTCCAGGGTCGCGGGGATCGTGCCCTCCCAGAGGAGGTCGAAGGAGAGGCCGTGCTCGTTCGGCTCCAGGACCACCCTGAGGCGCTTGAGCCCTTCGAGCACCTCGACGCGGAACGGGCCTGTCTCGGTGTTCATCCGGTCGGGGCCCAGCTCGCGGGAGGCCCGTACGACGCGGTGCAGGTCTCTGTGACGTACGCAGGCGAAGGCGTCGGTGACGCCCAGGTTGGGGTACTGGCCGAGGCCGACGATCAGCATGAGCTCGTCGGTGCCGGGGTGGCAGTTGAAGTAGTAGCGGTCGTAGAAGTTGCGATCGGAGGTGGCGACGTGCCGCATGACCTGGGCGGTCTGGTGGACGGGGTAGTCGTCCAACGGGGAGAGGGCCATGTCCGGGTTTGTAACAAGCGCTTGGTGGCGCGTCAACGGGCTCGGAACAGAGAAGCGCGCCCTCGGACTCGCATCCGGGGGCGCGCTTCTCTTGCCGGCGGCACCGGCAGCGGCAAATCAGGACATCTTGCGCGATGCCTCGTCCGCCTTGTTCGACACATTGGTCGCCATCCGGTCGGCGGACTCGGCCGTCCTGTCCGCCTTCTCGCTGACCCAGCGTGACGCATCCGAGGCGGATTCCTTCATGTGCTCGGTCCACTGCTGAGCGTTGCGGCGATAGAACATGTAACCCATCGTCCCCACCGCCACACCGGTCAGCAGCATGAGCATGGGCCATCGCCGCGACCGCGTGGGCTTGGGATCGATTCTCCTGGCCGCCCGGGTCAGCATCGAGCTGACCGCGGGAGCGACCTGCTCCTCGATCCCGTGCGCCGCGGACTCCAGCCGCGGCGCCGCCCAGTAACGGGCGTCCTCGAAGCGCTGGGCGGCGGCCATCTTGGCCTGGTCCGCCATGGGCGCCATTCGGTGGCCGGTTCGTACGGCCCGGGCCTTCATGCGGCCCATCCACGTGGCGGGAACCTCTATGACCACGCGGCGTCTCTTCAGTGTCAGGGACACGACAACCTCCCCTGTCGTTGGATCCCGAGCCTGACCTTCCCTGGACGAGGCGGCTCAATCCTGGACAGCCGTGGGAGGATGGCTCTAATGGCCGAACGGCCATGGCTCTGAAACATCACGAACCAACCCTGTACAGAGGGGGGCAGCTGTCTCGTGGCTGAGAAGCTGATCGCTAATCTGAAGACCAATCGCGGCGATATCAAGGTCGAACTCTTTCCCACCAAGGCGCCGAAGACGGTGCGTAACTTCGTCGAGCTTGCAGAAGGCACGCGCGAGTGGACGCACCCGGGCACCGGTGACAAGAGCACCGACCGTTACTACGACGGCACGATCTTCCACCGGGTCATCTCCGGCTTCATGATCCAGGGCGGTGACCCGCTCGGCCAGGGCATCGGCGGCCCCGGCTACGAATTCGACGACGAGATCCACCCCGAGCTCTACTTCAACCGCCCGTACCTGCTGGCCATGGCCAACGCGGGCGTCCGGTTCGGCAAGGGGACCAACGGGTCGCAGTTCTTCATCACGGTCGTGCCCACGCCTCACCTGAACGGCCGGCACACCATCTTCGGCGAGGTGGTCGAGGGCCAGGACGTCGTGGACGCCATCGCCAAGACCAGCACCGACCGCCGCGACCGACCGGTGGAGGACGTCGTCCTGGAGTCGGTCACCATCGACCGCGTCCAGTCCTGACCTGAACGCGCCTGCTCGGCCCGGAGCCTGGACCCACCCCTCCACCCAGGCTCCGCCCGGCCCTGCCCGCCCACCGTCCCCCACTCCCGCCCGGACCCCGCACGCTCGCCTGCCGCCGCGGCTCCCGCATGCGACAGTGCCGGGCGGGCAGCGCCGGGCAGGCAGCGCCGGGCAGGCAGCGCCGGGCAGGCAGTGCCGGACGGCCGGCTCGGGCTGGGCGGGCGAAGCAGCCCTGGAGGGGCGGCGTGGGGCGGGTGGCGAGCCTGGGGCGGCGGGCTGGCCGGTGGGACGCAGGCAGGGAGCGTAGGTCATAGGCTTCCGGTTATGACCAGCCAGCCGCCCAGCCCGCCACAGCAGCCCGAGCAGCCCGCTGAGGCGGTGCCCACGTGCTACCGGCACCCGGACAAGGAGACCTGGGTGCGCTGCCAGCGCTGCGAGCGCCCCATCTGCCCCGACTGCATGCGCGACGCCTCCGTGGGCTTCCAGTGCCCGGAGTGCGTGGCCGAGGGCAACGCGGCCATCCGCCAGGCCAGATCCACCTTCGGCGGCAGCGTCGTACGCACGCCGATCGTGACGTACGCGATCCTGGCCATCACCGCGTTGGTCTTCGGCGGCCAGCTGCTGACGGGCAACGCGCTCGGCGCCGCACTGGCGATGTGGACACCGGGAGTGGTCAACGGCGAGTATTACCGCCTGGTCACCGTCGCCCTGGTGCACGACAGCGGCAACCCGCTCCACCTGCTCTTCAACGGCTGGGCCATCTTCGTGATCGGCCCGTACCTCGAACGAGCCTTCGGCCATCTCCGTTACGCGGCCGTCTACCTGCTCAGCGCGCTGGGCGGCTCGGTGCTCAGCCTCTGGCTCGACCCGCTGACCACGGCCACGGTCGGCGCCTCGGGGGCCGTCTTCGGCATGTTCGGCGCCGTCTTCGTGGTGGGCCGCAGGCTCAATCTGGACGTGCGAGGCATCACCCTGATCATCGGGCTCAACCTCGCCATCACG
The DNA here is from genome assembly GCF_040654115.1 of Nonomuraea sp. NPDC050786. Classification (NCBI taxonomy): domain Bacteria; kingdom Bacillati; phylum Actinomycetota; class Actinomycetes; order Streptosporangiales; family Streptosporangiaceae; genus Nonomuraea; species Nonomuraea sp. NPDC050786. The sequence goes on along the minus strand of NZ_JBFAHJ010000024.1, from coordinate 108,200 downwards.
TTCGTGCTGCCCGCGATCTCCGGTCTGCGCATCAGCTGGACCGGTCACGTCGGCGGCCTGATCACCGGGACGCTGCTGGCGGCGGCCCTGGCCTACGCCCCCACGCGCAACAGAGCCCTCTGGCACGTGCTGGCCATCGTGGGGACGCTGGCGGTGCTGGCCGTGCTCGTGATGGTGCGGACCTCGGCCATCATCGCCAGCGTGAGCTGACTTCCCCAGCCTGTGGAAAAGACTGTGGAAAGAACTAACGCCAGCGGGTGGAAAGCACTACACCGAAGACGATGAAAACAAACCCGATCAGCAGGTTCCAGTTCTGGAGGTCTTTGAAGAAGGGCGTCGTCGGTGCGACGTAGTAGACGGCGATCCACAGGATGCCGATGATCCACGCCACCACCATCGTGGGCGCCAGCCAGCGCGGGCTGACCTTGACCTGCTGCGTTCTCTGCGGCGGCGTGTAGACCGCCTTCTTGCGAGCCTTGGACTTGGGCACTGGTAACTCCTGCTGAGGGCCTGGGCATCCGGATCGTCCGCAGGCTCTGGCGTTAAGCGTAGTTGAAGGTCCCCAGGATAGTCGCCACGCGCGGGACATGGCGATCCCGGGCCGTCGCATCTCGCCGGAATAAACTCGTCGAATGCGGACCATGCTCCGGGCCATGGGGGAGACGAGCATCACCGCGGGCCTGATCCTGATGTTGTTCTGTGCCTACCTGCTCTGGGGCACCGGCGTGTACACCGAGCGAGAGCAGGAACGGCTCCAACACGAACTGGCGGTGACGAAGCAGGGCAGACCAGGGGCGAAGAAGCCGGACAAGCCCGTGCCGGGCTCGGCCCTCGCTCTGCTGCGCATCCCCAAGCTTGGCCCGCACTACTCGTACGCCGTGGTCGAGGGCGTGGAGACCGAGGACCTGAAGAAGGGTCCCGGGCACTATCCCGGCAGCGCCATGCCCGGCCAGGTCGGGAACTTCGCGCTGGCGGGGCACCGCACCACGTACGCGGCCCCGTTCAACGAGATCGACCAGCTCGAACGCGACGACGAGATCGTCGTGGAGTCCCGCGAGGCCCGCTACACGTACCGGGTGACCTCGCACGACGTCGTCGAGCCCACCGAGATCGACGAGTTCGCCCCTGTGCCCGGCAAGCCCGACATCCGGCCGATCCGGGCCTTCATCACGCTGTCCACCTGCCACCCCGAATACTCGGCCGCCCAGCGCTACATCGTGCACGGGGTGCTCAAGGACATCGAGCCGAGGGAGGAGTGACATGTACGCCTGGCTCTGGCGCAAGCTGCCCGGCACCGCGTGGGTCAAGATGCTGACGGCCGCCGTGCTGGTCGCTGTCACGGTGGCCGTACTGTGGGAGGTCGTCTTCCCGCTGCTCGAGCCCATGGTGACGCTTGACGAGGTGAACGTAAGGAAATGAGCCGTGTGCTGGTTGTGGACAACCACGACAGCTTCGTCCACACCATCGTGCAGTATCTGCGCGAGCTGGGTGCCGACTGCGACGTTCGCCCGCGCGACGACGTACGCGTGAGCGACGCCGACGGCTTCGACGGCGTCCTCATCAGCCCCGGCCCCGGCACCCCCGAGGCGGCCGGCGTGAGCGTGCCCCTGGTCCGTCACGCGGCCGAGAGCGGCCGGCCGCTGCTCGGCGTCTGCCTCGGCCACCAGGCCATCGCCGTCGCGTACGGCGCCACCGTCTCCCGCGCGCCCGAGCTCGTGCACGGCATGACCAGTGCCGTGGCCCACGACGGCAAGGGCGTGTTCGAGACGCTGCCCTCGCCCGTGCGGATGACCCGCTACCACTCGCTCGCCGTGCTGCCCGGGACCGTCCCCCAGGTGCTCGACGTGACCGCCCGCACCGAGGACGGCGTCATCATGGGCCTGCGCCACCGCGAGGCGCCCATCGAGGGCATCCAGTTCCACCCCGAGTCCGTGCTGTCGGAGCACGGCCACCGGCTGCTCCAGAATTGGCTGCGCCGGATCGTGTAACGAACGTCTTCCGCCGAGCGACTACCAAATGAGCGTCCCCGCCGTTGCCCCCGAGCGGCGGGGGCGTTTTGTGTGCGCGCAGGCGACAGAAGCCCCCCGGGAAGACGAAGAAAAGGGCCGCCCGGGAAACCGGGCGGCCCTTTTCGCTGCCTTGATCAGCCTCCGAGCCCGTCGTCGCCGAGCGGGTTGTCCTCGGTCTGCTGCTCGTCCTCGGACGGGGTGTCCGTCTGCTCCTCCGTGGGCTGCTCCGTCGGCTGCTCGTTGGTGGGCGGCTGCTCCGAGTTCAGCTCGGGACCGGTGGAGACCACGATCGTCACCGTCGTGCCCGCCGTGTACTTGGCGCCCTCACCCGGGTTCTGCTGGATGACCGTACCCTCGGGCTGGTCGCTCGGCTGCTCCGAGACCCTGGGCTTGAAGCCGGCAGCCCTGAGTTGGTCGGACGCGTCCTTGACGGTGAGCCCGATCACGCTGGGCACCTCGCCGAGCTCCTTGGGCACGTAGAGGGTGACGATGCTGTCCTTGTCGACTTCCTCGCCGGCCTTGGGGTCGGTCTCGATGACCGTGCCCTGCTTCTTGGAGGAGTTCTTGGTCTTGACCGTGCCGCGCAGCCCGGCGTCCTCCAGCGCCTTCATGGCGTCTTCCTGGGACATGCCGATGAGGCCGTCGGGCACCTTGATCTTGGCCGGGCCCTTGGAGATGACAAGCTTGACGTTGGAGCCCTTGTCGACCTTGGTGCCCTCGGGCGGATCGGTCTTGATTACGCTGCCCTTGTCGACGTCGTCGCTGTTCTCTTGGACGACTTCGACCTTGAACTGGAGATCCTCCAGCTGCTTCTTCGCGTAGTCCTTCTCCTGGCTGACCAGGGACGGGATCGCGATCTGGGTGTCGGTCGGCGTGCCCTTCGAACCGAACACCATGTAGCCGACCGTGATGAAGGCGCCGATGATCAGCAGCGGGATGACGATCCAGAGCGCGGTCTTGACGGCGTTGTTGCCGCCTCCGCCGCTCGCCCGGCGCCGCCCGCCGCGTCCGCCGCCGTCACCGTCGCCGTACTCGTACGGGGGGACCGCGGTGGTGCGCTGCGTGGCCGGGCCCTGCGCCGCCTGGGTCGCGGTCATCATCCGCGTGCCCTGGACGTTGTGGTTGGCGGTCATCGCCATCGTCTGGGCGTCGGTCGGCATCCCGGACATCGCCCGCTGGATGTCGGCCCGCATCTCGCCCGCGCTCTGGTAGCGGTGGGCCGGGTCCTTGGCCATGGCCTTGAGCACGATCGCGTCGGCCCACTGGGGGATGTCGCGGTCGATCTGCGACGGCGGGATCGGCTCCTCGCGTACGTGCTGGTAGGCGATCGCGACAGGGGAGTCGCCGGTGAACGGCGGCTGCCCGGTCAGCAGCTCGTAGAGCACGCAGCCGGTGGAGTAGATGTCGCTGCGCGCGTCGACCCGCTCGCCCCGCGCCTGCTCAGGCGACAGGTATTGAGCCGTGCCGATCACCTGGGCCGTCTGCGTCATCGTGGCCGCGGAGTCGGCCATCGCACGCGCGATGCCGAAGTCCATCACCTTGACGTCGCCCGCCCGCGTGATCATCACGTTGGCCGGCTTGATGTCGCGGTGGACGATGCCGCCACGGTGGCTGTAGTCGAGCGCCCGCAGGATGCCGTCGACCAGCTCGACCGCGCGCTCCGGCAGCAGCCGCTTGTCCTGGCGCAGCAGGTCGCGCAGCGTCCGGCCGTCGACGTACTCCATCACGATGTACGGCACGGGTGCGCCATCGGTGACGTCCTCGCCGGTGTCGTAGACCGCGACCACGGCCGGATGGTTCAGCGACGCCGCGGACTGGGCCTCGCGGCGGAACCGGGCCTGGAAGGTGTGGTCACGCGCCAGGTCGGACCGGAGGGTCTTGATCGCGACTATGCGGTCCAGCCGGATGTCTCGGGCACGATACACCTCGGCCATGCCGCCGCGCCCGACGACACCGTCGAGCTCGTAGCGACCTCCGAGTAGCCGAGGCTGAGTCATTTCCTGCACTGTCCCTTACCGTTCATCTTGGGTACCGGCCTGCTCGGGGGGCCGCCGGTGTCCATCATCGACCCCATAGCGCATCACGTCTCCTCCTTGGGCGGGTTTGTAGCACCCGGGTCCGGCGAGGCGGTGGGTGTCGGAGTTCTCTGTGTCGTGGTGGGCGTCGGGGTGGGTGTGGGTGTCGGGGTTCGGGTGGTCGGGGTCGGTTTCGGTGTCGGCTTCTTTGTGGGAGTTGCTGACTTGCTTACCGTAGCTGACCGCGAGGGTATAGGCCTCGGCGACTTCACCGGAACCACAGGGGGGCGCCTGGTGTGTTTCTTCTTCGGCGTGGGCGACGGCTGCTCCGACGTGCGTACGGCCGACCTGCTCGGCTCGGCCACCTCGGGCGTCGCCGTCTCGGCGGGCGGGCTGCCGCCGAGCGTGATGGCGGTGAGCCCCACCGCGGCCGCGCAGCCGGCGGCGGCCACCAGGGCGAGCGCCCTCTTGGGACGCCTTCCCCCGGCCGGCTCCTGCAGCGTGGTGGCCTGGTCGAGGTGGTCGGTCTCCTGCTCGTCCTCCAGCGCGGCCTCGCGTACGCGGAAGCCGCCCGGGTCGGTGAGCATGCTGAGGTCGGCGACCGGCGCGGCGCCGGCCAGCGACTCGCGCAGCACGTACGCCCGGTCGGCCGCCTCCATCGCCGTGGCGGGGCGCCGCGCGGGGTCCTTGGCCAGCAGCGCCATGACGAGGTCGCGCACCGGCGCGGGCACGTCCACGCCGAGCGGCGGCGGCAGCTCGTTGAGGTGCTGCAGCGCGATCGCCACCTGGCTCTCGCCCTGGAACGGCGTGCGCCCGGCCAGGCACTCGTAGGCCACCACGCCCAGCGAGTAGAGGTCGGTCGCGGGCGTGAGCGGGAACCCCTGGGCCTGCTCGGGGCTGACGTACTGGGCGGTGCCCAGCACGGTGCCCGTCTGCGTGACCGGCGCGGCCTCCAGTGCCCTGGCGATGCCGAAGTCCGTGACCTTGATGGCACCCTCGGAGGTGACCAGCAGGTTGCCCGGCTTGATGTCGCGGTGGATGATCCCGGCGGAGTGCGCCACGTGCAGCGCCTTGGCCGTCTGGTGGACCACGTCGAGCGTCACCTCGGGCCCGATGGCGCCGTTGCGGGCCAGGATGGCCGAGAGCGGCTCGCCGTGCACCAGCTCCATCACGAGATAGGCCAGATCGCTCTGCTCGCCGTAGTCGAAGATCTGCGCCACTCCCGGGTCGGCCAGGGCCGCGGTCAGGCGCGCCTCGTTCCTGAACCGCTCGCGGAAAGTGGGGTCCGCGTAGATGTGGCTACGCAGGATCTTCACCGCCACCTCACGCCCGAGCAGCTCGTCACGGGCACGCCACACCTCTCCCATACCGCCTGTGGCGATGCGGGAGAGCAGGAGGTAGCGGTTACGGAGCCGCATGACCCAGCAGGTTACCGTCACTCATTTGTTCAGCACCGCCTCCAGCACGGCCTTTGCGATCGGCGCGGCGGTGTGGCCGCCGGTCGCCTCCGCGCCGACGTTGGCCGCACCGGACTCGACGATGACCGCGAGGGCCACCTTCGGGTCCTGGGCAGGCGCGAAGGAGATGAACCAGGCGTGCGGCGGCTGGCCGTCGGCAGTCTCCGCGGTGCCCGTCTTACCCGCTACTTGGACGCCTGGGATCTGCGCCAGGTTGGCGGTGCCGTTCTGAACGACGCTCACCATCATCTCACGCAGCTTGCCCGCCGTCTCGGAGCTGACGGCTTCCGAGAGCTCTTGCGGGTCGGCCTGGTCGACCGTGTCGCCCTTGGCGTCGGTGATCTTGTTGACCAGGTACGGCTTCATCACCTTGCCGTCGTTGGCGATGCCCGCGGCGATCATGGCCATCTGCAGCGGCGTCATCCGGTTGCTGTTCTGGCCGATGGAGGCCATCGCCAGGGCGGCCTTGTCGTAGTCCTTGCCGAAGTCGCTCTGGGCCACCGCCATCGGCACGGCGAGCGGCTGGCCCATGCCGAACTTCTCGGTCTGCTCCTTCATCTTGTCGAAGCCCAGCTCCATGCCGATCTTGCCGAACGGCGTGTTGCAGGACTTCTCCAGCGCGTACGTCAGCGTGACCGAGCCGGAGCCGCAGGCCGTGCCGCCGTAGTTGGGCAGGCTGATGCTCGTGTTGGGCAGGGGCAGCCGCTGCGGCGCGTCCACGGTCGTCTGCGGCCCGCGCGAGGAGTCGTCCTCGAGGTAGGCCGCCGCGGTCACCACCTTGAACGTCGACCCCGGCGGGTACGTCTGGTCGATCGTACGGTTGAGCAGCGGCTGGCCCTTCTCCTTGGCCAGCTCGTCGTAGCGCGGGAAGACCTTGGTCTTGTCGGTGCCGGAGAGCTCGGTGGGGTCGTAGGTCGGCAGCGAGACCATCGCGAGGATCCCGCCGGTCTTCGGGTCGAGCGCGATGAGGGCGCCGCGCTTGCCGCTCTGGCGCAGCGCGTCGTAGGCCGCCTTCTGCGCCTTGGGGTTGATCGTCAGATCGACGTTGGCGCCCTTGGCCGGCTCGCCGGTGAACAGGTCGATGCTCCGCCGCAGCAGCAGGTCGGCGCTGGAGCCGTCGAGCAGCTGGTTCTCGGACTTCTCGATCGCGCTCTCGCTCTCGGGCGAGAAGAAGCCGGTGACGTGCGCGTAGAGCCTGGCCTCCGGGTACTCCCTGATGAACCGGAACTCGTCGCTCTTGGTCTCGACCGACTGTGCGAGCACCTTGCCGCCCGCGGTGATGCGCCCGCGCTCGATGGCGTAGCGCTCGTAGAAGTTGCGGGTGTTGCGAGCGTCCGTGCGGAAGTCCTCAGCCTTGACGGCCTGCAGGTAGTTCACGTTGATCATCAGGAGCGCGAACATGGCCAGACAGGCCACGGCGATGCGCTTCAGAGTGCCGTTCATCGCTGGAACACCTGTGTCAGTCCTTCGTTCTGGATCGCCTGGGGCGGGGGCCGCCGTGCCGCGTCCGACATGCGTACCAATAGCGCGATAAGGATCCAGTTAGCCAGCAATGCCGAGCCACCCTGGGACATGAACGGGGTGACCAGGCCGGTCAGGGGGATGAGGTTCGTCACACCGCCGACGATGATGAAGACCTGCCAGGCCAGGATGAACGACAGGCCGCCCGCCAGGATCTTGGAGAACGGGTCGCGGGCCGCGAGCGAGGTGCGCAGGCCGCGCTGGACCAGCAGGGCGTACATCATGAGCAGCGCCATCAGGCCGGTCAGGCCCAGCTCCTCGCCGGTCGCGGCGAAGATGAAGTCGGAGAAGGACAGCGGGATCAGGTAGGGGTGCCCCTGGCCGAGCCCCGTGCCCAGGATGCCGCCCGCGCCGAACCCGAACAGGCCCTGCATGGTCTGGAAGCTCTTGCCGCACATCGGGTCGCCCGCGCCGCCCTGCTGGCAGACGTCGGCGTTGCCGTAGTAGACCTCGTTGGTGGGGTCGAGCCAGACGTCGAAGCGGGCGCCCACGTGGTCGAAGATCTGCCCGGCGACGAAGGCGCCGCCGACGAAGAGCAGGATGCCGATCAGCACCCACGACGTGCGCTGGGTCGCGATGTAGAGCATCGCGATGAACGTGCCGAAGATCAGCAGCGAGGTGCCCAGGTCCTTCTCGAAGACCAGCACCAGCAGGCTGAAGCCCCAGGTGACGAGGACCGGGCCGAGGTCCCTGGCCCTGGGCAGGTCGATGAAGAGCAGCCGCCGCCCGGCCAGGGCCAGCACGTCGCGCTTGGCCACCAGATAGCCGGCGAAGAAGACGACCAGCGCCAGCTTGGCGAACTCGCCGGGCTGGATGGAGAAGCCGCCGATGCGGATCCAGATCTTGGCGCCCTGCACCTCGCTGAGGCTGCCGGGCAGCACCGCGGGGATGGCGAGCAGCACCAGGCCGACGGCGCCCGCGGTGTAGGTCAGCCGCTGGAGCATCCGGTGGTCGCGCAGCACGATCAGGGTGATCGAGAACATGACGACGCCGAGACCGGTCCACATGATCTGGCTGGCGGCGGACGCGCCGCGCATCCCGGAGGCCTCGAGCCGGTAGATCGTCACCAGGCCGAGGCCGTTGATCAGGGTCACCAGCGGCAGGATCAGCGGATCGGCCCAGGGGGCGAACTTGGCCAGGACGAGATAGGCGGCCAGCATCAGACCGCCCAGGCCCAGGCCGTACGCCAGCATGCCGGCGGGGATCTTGCCGTCGACCGCCAGGCCCACGTTGGCGTAGGCGCCCATGATGATGGCCACCGCGAGGGCCAGCATGACGAGCTGGGCCAAGCGGCGCTTGGCCGGCATCGGGACGGGGGAGGGTGCGACTTCGCTCATTTACCGTTGCTTCGTCTTGGTCGCGCTCGCGGATGGCGTGGGCGACGAGCCGGCGGTCGTGGAGGGGGTGTCGCTGCTCTTCTGGTCCGCGCTCTTCTGGTCTGCGGAGAACTTCAAAGCATTGATCCTCGTCATGCCTTCGTCGACGTTGGTGACCGGGATGCCACTCCTGATCAGCGCCTGGTCGGCCTCGGACAGCTGGGAGAGCTGTCGGCCCGTGGCCTTGGAGACCTGGAAGAGCTGGAACGGCCCCAGCTCCCTCTTGACCCCTTGAAAAACGACCACTTCGTCGCCCCTAGCGCCGACGAAGAACTGGTCCTGGGTCCACTGGTATCCGAAGTAGCCGCCGACACTGACGGCGACCACCCCTACGCCGAGCACGGTGACCAGCACGGGCCACAGACGACGACGCTTGCGCCGGGGCGCCTCGGCGACCGGCTCATCGAAGTCGTCATCGGTGAACACCGGCTGGGGTGCGGTCACCGCGCCGGCTCGCCCCGGCTGGGTCTCCTGCGGGCTGCCGTGCAGCCGGTTCATGCCCGCGGCCCCGACAACGGCGGCCTCGGTGGCCGCCTGCTGCCCATCGGTGAGCTCCAGCACGTCGGCCAGCACGCAGGTGATGTTGTCCGGCCCGCCACCCCGGTTGGCGAGGTCGATGAGCTGGCGCACGACCTCTTCGGGATCGTCGATGTTGGTGAGCGTGGCGTGCAGCGTCTCCGCGCTCACCACGCCCGACAGGCCGTCGGAGCAGAGCAGGTAGCGGTCGCCCACCTGCGCCTCGCGGAGCGTGAGGTCGGGATCGACCTCGCCGCTGCCGTCGAGCGCGCGCAGCAGGATCGAGCGCTGCGGATGCGTGGCGGCCTCTTCCGGCGTGATGCGCCCGTCGTCGACGAGCTGCTGCACCAGCGTGTGGTCATGGGTGATCTGGTAGAGCTCCCCGCGCCGGAGCAGGTAGGCGCGCGAGTCGCCCACATGCACCAGGGCGACCTGGGTGCCGTGCCAGAGCATGGCCGTGAGAGTCGTGCCCATGCCTTTGAGGCTGGGATCCCGCCCCACCATTTCGTGCAGCCTGCGGTTGGCGTCGCGTACCGCTGCCTCGATGGTGTTGAGCAGGTCACCCCCCTGTTGGGCCTCTTCCAGAGAGGCCATGGCGGCGATGGCGACTGAGCTCGCCACCTCGCCGTGTGCGTGCCCGCCCATGCCGTCTGCGACGGCGAGCAGGCGGCCGCTAGCGTACGCCGAGTCCTCGTTCCCTTCGCGGAGGAGGCCGACGTCCGAGCGGGCGGCGTAGCGGAGTGCGATGGTCATTTGCGCAATTCAATGACTGTCTTGCCGACGCGGATCGGAACACCGAGCGGCACCGGGGTCGGGCGGGTGACTTTCGAGCGGTCGAGATACGTGCCGTTGGTCGAACCGAGATCTTCCACGATCCACTGACCGTCCTGGGGGAAGAGCCGGGCGTGCCGGCTGGAAGCGTAGTCGTCCGTGACTACCAGCGTGGCGTCATTGGCCCGGCCAATGGTGATGGGCGTCTCCGTGAGGTTAATGGTGGTGCCTTGCAGCGGGCCACCCGTAACGATGAGCTGGCGTGGCTCGCCCTTTTTGCTTTTGGGCTTCGCCACGGGTTTGGCGGGTTTCACGTTACGTGGGCCCGCGGGAGCCGTGCGTGAACCGAACAAGTCAGTCCGGATCACGCCGACTGCGGCAATGACGAAGAACCACAGCACCGCCAGGAAAGCGAGCCGGATCAGCAGCAGCGTGAGCTCGGACATGGACCGTTTGTCTACCCCTAATCGCGCCGGAACACCAGGGTCGTGCGCCCCAACGTCACTCGCGTGCCGTTCTGGAGCTCGATCCTGCGTACCGGCTGGCCGTTGACGAAAGTGCCGTTGGTGGACCCGAGGTCGACGAGGGCCACCGTCTGGCCCTCTACCCGCAACTCCGCATGGTGTCGCGAGACGCCCGGATCGACCAGACGAAGATCGCAGTCGGTGCCCCTGCCGAGCAAGGTCACCGGAGTGGTGAGCTCGTAGGAACGGTCGCCCTGCGGGTCGTCCTGGGTGGAGACGAGCAGCCTCGGCCGCCCGTTGAACGCGTTCGGCCTCGACGGAGGCAGGTCGCTCGCCGGCTGGCGAATCTCGTCCTGCTCGACCGTCGCACCGCGGATGACGCCGGACCTGATGCGGAACAGCCCCACAGCCAGGTCGCCGGCGGTCTCGAAGCGGACCCGGACCGGTCCCACAAAGGAGTAGCCCTGCTCCTTGGCGTACTCCCTGGCGAGGTTGGCCAGCTCGTGGCTGATGCTGTCGGCGTAGACCTCAAGCCGCTCGCTGTCGGTCGTGGACAGCTCAACCACGAAGTCGTTGGGTACGAGCGTGCGACCTTGAGCGACGATCGCCGCACGCTCATCCATCTCCCGCTGAACCGCGCTGGCGACCTCGACCGGCTGAAGGTCAGATTTGAACGCCCGCGCAAAGGCCCCCTCAACCAAGCCTTCGAGCCTTCGCTCGAAGCGCTGAAGGACTCCCACCGGGTACCTCCCTTCCTCCGTGCATATGATCGCGGCCCCCAGGCGCGTATGGCGCCCGGTTTCCGCTCGTTCCCACGTCACGGTGTCCCTGGCGCTCGTCGGCTGTCGCGCCCAGCTCCTCCGCTCCCGTGTCTTATGCGATCGTATCCGGGTTCAGTACCACTGGCTGTTCCGTGCTAGTGTTCTTTCCGCACCCACAAGGGCGGGTGGCGGAACGGCAGACGCGCACGGTTCAGGTCCGTGTGTCCGAAAGGACGTGAGGGTTCAAATCCCTCCTCGCCCACTCGTTGGCTGGGGGCTCCTGGTCGCAAACCTGGTGGTTTGCTCCCTCGAGCCCCCTCGTCATTTCTCCCGGGGGATAACCCCCGGACCCCCAGCGTTTTCTGGGGGAGTTCCCCCAGGCCCCCCGTCCGGGAGGTCTCCCTCCCGGGCCCTCCATCCTTGTGGGCGGGTTTGGTGCATCGCAAGGGGTGGCGTCAAAGAACCTGTGATGGGCGTGCCTTTTTTTGGAGGCACGCCCTTGTGATTTAGGTCACATTATGCTGCTTTGGTGTCCAGGAGTTCGCCCAAGAGGTCGGTGAGGCTGACCATTCCGATCACTTCGCCTGGTTGATTTGTGACCAGGGCGAGGTGGGCTCTGGCCTCCTGGAGGGCCGTTACCGCTTCTGGGACCTGGGTCACGCAGGGGAGTTTTGGTAGGGGGCGGGAGAGGTCTGCTGCGGTGCTTGACGGCTGCAGGAGAGCGTCTCGGGCGTGTAGGGCGCCTCTTACGTTGCCTGGGGTGCCTACCAGGAGGCGGAGGTGGCCGCTCTTGGCTGCCGAGTCCTTGATTGTTGTGGTGTCTGCCGATGGGGGGACCATTGCCGCCTGGTCTATGGGAACCATCAGGCGTTCTATGCCCTCGTCGTCGAGTCTCAGGGCTCTGGTGAGGAGGTCGTGCTCCTCTCTGTCCAGGAGTCCCATTCTGCCGGACTCGCCTACCAGCATGGCGAGTTGGCGGGGGGTTCTTGTGGTTGCGAGTTCGTTGCGGGGCTTTACTCCGAACAGGCGGAGGATGGCGTTCGTCAGGCCGTTCAGGGCTGACAGGAGGGGGCGCATCAGCCACGTGAAGGCTCGGAACGGGAGGGTCAGGAGGAGGGCCGAGCGCTCCGGGTGGGTCAGGGCCCAGGACTTGGGGGCCATTTCGCCTACCACCATGTGGAGGAAGGTCACCAGGGCCAGGGCGATGGTGAGGGCTATGGGGAGGCGCAGGGACTCTGGGACGCCTACGGCGGCGAAGACGGGCTCCAGGGCGTGTTCTATGGCCGGCTCCGTTACCTGGCCCAGGCCCAGGGTGCAGAGGGTGATGCCCAGTTGGGCGCCGGCGAGCATGAGGGAGAGTTGTTTGCCGCCGCCGATCGCCGATCTTGCCGTCAGTCTGATCAGGCGGTTGTTGTTGCGGGAGGCTATCTCCTCCAGGCGGTGGCGCCTCGAGGAGACGAAGGCGAACTCCGCGGCCACGAAGAGCGCGTTGAAGGCCAGCAGTGCCAGGCTGAGGATGAGCAGGGTCATCGGGCCGCCTCCGCGTGCTTGACCGGGGACAGGCGGACCCATTCGGGCACCCTGCGGTTGAGGGAGATCACTGTCAGCTCTGCCAGGTGTTCCTGTTCGTCTTCCGCGAACGGGTCGGGGTCCTGCTCGATCGGGACCGTCACTGTGTCGCCCTCGTCGGGCATCCTTCCGAGCTTCGCGAGGATCAGGCCCGCGAGCGTGTCGTAGTCGTCGCTCTCCGGAAGTGCCACGCCTGTGGCGCGTTCGACCTCGTCCAGTCGTAGGGTGCCGGGCACCTCCCAGACGCCGTCCGGCCGCTCGACCGCGCCGACCGGCTCCGGGTCGTTCTCGTCGACCAGCTCGCCGACCAGCTCCTCCGCCAGGTCCTCCACCGTGATGACGCCGGCCAGGCCGCCGTACTCGTCGATGACGCAGGCGATGTCGTCCTTGGCCGCGCGCATCTTGTCCAGGACCGCCGGGATCGGCACCGAGTCGGGGATGAGCAGGGCCGGCCGGGAGATTTCCGCGATCTCGCCCTCCTCGAGGCCCGAGGAGAGGAGCTCGCGTACGCCTGTCACGCCCGCCACGTCGCCGTCCTCGTTGAGGACCGGATAGCGGGAGTGGCCGCAGCTGCGCATGATCTCGATGAGGTCGCTGATCGGCTGGTCGGCGCGGAGCACCACTACGCGGGGGCGGGGGACCATGATCTCCTCCGCGGTCCTGTCGCCGAACTCCAGAGCCCTTTCCAGGAGGTCGGAGAGTCTCGGCGGCAGTTCGCCGGCCCTCGTCGACTCCTCGATGATGCGGGAGAGCTCCTCCGGCGTCGCGCCGTGCTCGACCTCCTCGACCGGCTCGATGCCCACGCGCCGGAGCAGACCGGTCGCCGCGGAGTCGAAGAGCTTGACCAGGGGTCCCACCACGGCCAGGTAGACCAGCGTCGAGCTCGCCAGGAACTTGGCCACCGGCTCCGGCCTGGCTATGCCGAGGTTCTTGGGGGCGAGCTCGCCCAGGACCATCTGGACGACGGTCGCCACGAAGACGCCGATGGCGACCGAGAGGCCGGTGATCACGGTGTCGGGCATCCCGGCGTCCGCCAGCCACGGCCGTACGATCGTGGCGATGGCCGGCTCGGCCAGGAAGCCGACCAGCAGCGCCGTGACGGTGATGCCGAGCTGGGCGCCCGAGAGCATGAAGGAGAGGCGGGAAGTGACCTGGAGCGCCTTGTCGGCGGCTTGGTCGCCCGCCGCGGCCTGCTCGCGCAGAAGTGCGCGGTCCGCGGCTACGAAGGCGAACTCCTGGGCGACGAAGTAACCGGTCGCCGCCGTGAGGAGAAAGAGGGCCAGGAGGCCCAGATAAGCGCTCACCATGGTGAGCCCTCAGAGGAACCCGTGCCAGAGCACGGGCGAAGACTCCACGGGTCCGGAGCGGACACGATCTTCCTTTCGATAGAGGTCGTCCATAACCGTAACGATGCGGTTGGCGTCTATGTTTCCGAAGTGACTCATCGCTGGTTCCGCGTACTTTTACGTGGGAAAACCTTGGCCGAGAGTCTTCACTGACGCGGGGTTCGACGTAGCGTTTATGACAACCGAAGGAAGAGGGCAAAGTGTCTGAGGACGACCGGACGCGGGCCATGCGGTCACCAGGCGACGGCCGCCCGCTGCCACCGAAGCCCAATGACGGGCTGGTGCGTTCAGGGGGTGCGCCGGCCCATGAGAGCCCGTTCGGCGGGCCGGGCGCGCCGACGCACAAGCTTCCGGCAGTTCCACAGGGACCCCCTTCGGATGCGCCGCCCAAGGGTGGGCGCGTGTACGGCAAGGCCCGTGCCGGTAACAGTCCGGTCCGGCCGCTGCGCTCGAAGGGCGGTGAGCCGGCCGGTCCCGCGCGGCCGCGCATCCGGCTCTCCGGCAAGACCATTCTGAAGATCGTGGCCGGGCTGCTGGTCGTCCTGCTCGTCGCGGCCGTGGGCCTGTTCTTCTGGATCAACTCCCGGATCACCGGCATCGAGGGCGTGCTCGACGACTACCAGGGCCGCATCGCCGACACTCCGGGCACCAACTGGCTGCTCGTCGGCTCCGACAGCCGCAAGGGCCTGTCGGCCGCGGAGCGGAAGAAGCTGGCCACCGGCAGGGCCGTCGGGCAGCGTACGGACTCCATGATGCTGCTGCACATTCCCGACACCGGCGACAAGCCGACGCTGGTGAGCCTGCCGCGCGACTCGGCGGTCACCATCCCCGGCAAGGGGCGCGACAAGCTCAACGCCGCCTACAACGGCGGGCCGCAGCTGCTGGTCCGCACCGTCGAGTCGGTCACCGGCGTGCACATCGACCACTACATGGAGATCGGGTTCGCCGGGTTCGTGAACATCGTGGACGCCATCGGCGGGGTCGAGATCAACGTACGGGCCGCCGTGGACGACCCGAAGGCGGGACTCAAGCTGAAGAAGGGCACCCAGGTGCTCAACGGCGCCCAGGCCCTGGGATACGTGCGAACCCGCAAGGGCGGCGCGCTGCCCGACTTCGAGCGGACCAAGCGGCAGCGGCAGTTCCTGGGCGCGGTCGTGAAGAAGGCGGCCAGTCCTGGGGTGCTGATCAACCCGTTCACCTCGATCCCGCTGGCCATGAGCGCCACCGACGCGGTCGCCGTCGACTCGGGGACGGGGGCCTTCGACATGCTGTCGCTGGGGCTGGCGATGGGCGACAGCCCGGTGACGACGGTGGTGCCGTTCGGCGGGAACGAGACCGTCCCGAGCGGCGGCACGGCGGTCAAGTGGGACCGCACCAAGGCCCTGGCCCTCTTCGACGCTCTCAAGAGCGACAAGCCGGTTCCCCAGAACATCATCGACAGCAACTGAGCACTAACCTGCCGGCCATGGCCATCTCGGAGAAACTGCACAGCATCGGCCGTCCGATGCTCCAGGCGCAGCTGGAGCATCCCACCGTGGCCGGCATCGGGCGGGGCGACCTGCCCGAGCCGGTGTTCAGGTCGTGGCTGGAGCAGGACTACCTGTTCCTGCTCGACTACGTACGGGTCTTCGCCCGGCTGGCCTGGCAGGCTCCCGCCGGGCACCTGGGCGACCTGGTGGACCTGGCGCACACCACGTACCACGACGAGCTGAGCCTGCACAGGTCGCTGTCGGCGGAGTTCGGGGCGGATCTGGAGGGGGCGGTGAAGGGGCCGGCGTGCGCGGCGTACACGGCGTTCCTGCTGGAGTCCGCGGCGTCGTACGGGGAGGGGCTGGCGGCGCTTTATCCGTGTATGTGGGGATATTCGAGCCTTGGGCGGATATTGGCGGAGAATCCGCCTGATGAGCCGAGATATCGGGCTTGGGTGGACACGTACGCGGATCCGGGGTTCGAGGCGCTGACCGTGCGGATCGCGCAGATGATCGACGAGGCGGAGCCGGACCCGGCGCGGGCGGAGGCGCTGTTCGCCGAGGGGATGGCCCACGAGCTGGCCTTCTGGAACGTCCCCTAGCCGCCGTACGCTGGTGGCATGCCGGAACTTCCTGAAGTGGAGTCTCTCACCCACTTCCTGCGCGAGCGGGCCGTGGGACGTACGGTCCTGGGGGTCGACGTCGTGGCCATCCAGGCGCTCAAGACGTTCGACCCGCCCGTGACCGCGCTCGGCGGGCTGTCCGTCACCGGCGTGTCGCGGCACGGCAAGTTCCTCGACCTCGACTGTGACGGCCTCCACCTGGTCATCCACCTGGCCAGGGCGGGGTGGCTGCGCTGGCGCGACGACCTCTCGGGCGCGAAGCCGGTGCGCCCCGGCAAGGGGCCGCTCGCGGTACGGGTCCGGCTGGCGCCCGACGAGGAGGGGCCGGCGCCCGGGTTCGAGCTGACGGAGGCGGGGACGCAGAAGCGCCTCGCCGTCTATGTCACGAAAAATCCGGAAGACGTCCCCGGCATCGCCTCCCTCGGCCCCGACCCTCTCCGCGAGTCCTTCACCGTCGACGCGCTCAAGCGCATCGTGAGCGGCAACCGCACCCAGATCAAGGGGCTGCTGCGCGACCAGAAGATCATCGCGGGCATCGGCAACGCGTACTCGGACGAGGTGCTGCACGCGGCCAGAATGTCCCCGTTCAAGATCGCGGCGTCGTTGACCGACGCGCAGATCGCCGACCTGCACGAGGCCATCGTCACCATGTTGAGCGAGGCGGTGGAGCGGGCGCACGGGCTGGCGGCCAAGGACCTCAAGGCGGAGAAGAAGTCCGGGCTGCGCGTCCACAACCGGACGGGCCAGCCGTGCGACGTGTGCGGCGACACGATCCGCGAGGTGTCCTTCGCCGACTCGTCCCTGCAGTACTGCCCCACCTGCCAGACCGGCGGCAAGCCGCTCGCCGACCGGCGCCTGTCCCGCCTGCTGAAATGAGCCGCGCTCCGGTTATCGCTCGGCGGGTCGGTTCTCTCTTGTAACCGGGGCATGTTTTCGGCGAGCATGGGCACCGTGGAATCACCCGGTCACTGCGACAGCGCCATGGAAGACGACTACGACGTCCGCCAGTGGGACACGCGGGAGGACTGCGAGGTCCGTCAGATACTCGACCGCATCGCGGACAAGTGGTCGCTGCTGGTGATCGCGCTGCTCGACTGCCAGAGCCTGCGCTTCACCCAGCTCCGCCGCGAGATCGACGGCGTCAGCCAGCGCATGCTCAGCGTGACCCTGCGCCAGTTGGAGCGCGACGGCCTGGTCACCCGCACGGTCCACCCCGTCGTGCCGCCCAGGGTCGACTACGCGCTGACGCCGCTCGGCCGCACGCTCCACCAGACCATCAAGACGCTGGTCACCTGGACGGAGGAGCACCAGCAGGAGATCGCCGCCGCGCGTGCCGCCTACGACGCGAGGCGCGAGATGATGGAAGCATGACCGTACCTGAGATCGAGGCCAGCGCAGTTCCCGACGACGCCTACCTGCTCGACGTCCGAGAGCAGGACGAGTGGGTCGCCGGGCACGCGCCAGAGGCCGTCCACATCCCCATGACCCAGATCCAAGGGCGGGTGGACGAGGTGCCCGGCGACCGCACGGTCTACGTCGTCTGCCGGGTGGGCGGCCGGTCCCTGCAGGTGGCGGCCTGGCTCAACCAGCTCGGGCGCGACGCGGTCAACGTCGGTGGCGGCATGCAGTCGTGGGAGTACGCGCGCCGTCCGATGGTGAGCGAGACCGGGCAAACGCCCTTCGTGGCGTAAAAAGCTACAAAAGCGGGCGTAAAGCCTCCTGTGGCATTTCCGCCGCCACTAGGGCATGATGAGGGCGCCAACTTCAGATCGTCGCGGGAGCTCGGGGTTCGCCGGGCTGAGAGGGCAGCACAGATCCGCTGCCGACCGCCTGAACCTGTCCGGGTAATGCCGGCGTAGGGAGTGTGCGATGACGCATGTCGCCGACGAAGTTCCCCTGACCCTCGAGGGCAGGCCGCCGAAGACCCTGGGCGTGCTCGACCAGGGTGCGCTCTGGGCGAACCTCGGGGTCAGCCTCCTGGGCTTCTCCGGGGCGCTGCTCCTGCTCGACCCGCTCGGCGGGGCCCCGCTCAGCCTGGCCGCCGCGCTGGTGGCCGTCGTGGTGGGCAGCCTCGTCGGCACGGCCATGGTGGGCCTGTCCGCCGTCCCTGGCACGCGGACGGGGCAGCCCGCGATGGTGCTGCTGCGGGGGCTGTTCGGGGCGAGGATCTCGTACGTGCCCACGGTGCTGAACATCGTGCAGATGATCGGCTGGGGTGCGTTCGAGCTGTGGGTGATCGCCAAGGCGGCCGGCGCGATCTTCGGCGCGGTGCCGTACCAGGTGTGGGTGATCGCGGCGGGGGCGCTGACCACCGCGCTCTCCATCTGGCCGCTCGGGTCGGTGCGGATCCTGCGGCGGTACGTCACCATCGGGGTGGTCGTGTCGCTGGTCTGGTTCGCCTGGTTCTTCCTGACCCGGGCGCCCGCGCACACCGGCGGGTCCTGGGCGGCGTTCGCCCCGGCCGTGGACTACGTGATCGCGCTGTCGGTGTCGTGGGTGCCGATGGCGGCCGACTTCGCCCGGCACTCCCGGTCGAGCGGGGCGGCGTTCACCGGCGTGGTCGCCGGGTACACGCTGGCGCAGGTGGCCTGCCTGGGGCTGGGCGTGTACGCGGTGGCCCTGGCGGGGGCGGACGCGGTGCGGGCCGACGGGACGTCGGTGTTCGGCCCGTTCGTCGCGGTGCCGCTGGGCGCGCTCTTCTTCGCGATCCTGGTGCTCCGCGAGACCGACCAGTCGTTCGCCAACGTCTACTCCACCACGCTCTCGCTGCAGAACCTGATGCCGCGCGTGGACCGGCGCATCTTCTCCACCGCCATCGGCGTGCTGACCGTCGCGATCGCCCTGTTCGTGGACGTCAACTCGTATGGGGCGTTCCTGGGCGTGATCGGGGCGGTGTTCGTGCCGATGTTCGCGGTGCTGGCCGTGGACTACTTCGTGCTGGGCGGCTCGCGCGGCTGGAACACCGAGGAGCACGCGCCCTCGCGCTGGTCGAGGCTGGTGCCGTGGGCCCTCGGCTTCGTGGCGTACTGGCTGACGACCTCCACGCCCACGCTCCCGCAGTGGGACGCCTACTGGCAGTCGGTCCGCGAGGCCATCGGCTTCGCCCGGCAGCCGTGGATGAACGGGGCGCTCGGCGCGGCCGTCGTGGCCGCGCTGGTGACCCTGCTCATCGGCGCGTTGACGCCCGCTGCTCGACGTTGAGCAGGTGCTGCTTGGCCGCTTGGCCGCCCGCGTAGTCGCCGAGCCCGCCGTCCTCGCGCACCACGCGGTGGCACGGCACGATCACGCACACGGGGTTGGAGGCCAGCGCGTTGCCGATCGCCCGCAGCGCGCGCGGCCTGCCGATGCTCGCGCCGATCTCCTCCAAGGTCGTCGTCGTGCCGTACGGGATCGCCGTCGTCTTCTGCAGCACCGTGCGGGCGAACGGCGTGGCCAGCGTCAGGTTCACCGGTGTGGCGAACGCGCGCAGGCGGCCGGAGAAGTACGCGTCCAGCTCCCTGCGCACCGGGTCGAGCCGGCGGGCGTCCTGCCCGATGAAGCTGCCCACATGCCTGGTGAGCAGCTCGAACACATTGTTCTCCGGCTCGAAGCTGCACGCCACGATGCCCTTGGCCGTCACCGCGAGCACCAGCCTGCCGACGGCGCCGTCATAGGTGCCGAACGCGATGTCAGGGGGCGTCTCACCTCGATAGGTGCTGGACGTCACGCGCAACAGGGCTTCAAGATCGCCACTCGACATGCGCCCACCCGTCCCCACCGAGAATCACCGTGACCGCAGCGTATCGGACGGATCGCCCGACGGACCCACCTTGCCACGTGCACTATGGAGGAGTGGGGGACGAATGGGCCGGGAGTGACGACGAGATAGCTCGTGCTGCCCTCGCCAGTTCGCCCAACGCCGTCGTGGTCGTCGACCGGGACCAGAGCGTGCTGGTCTGGAACGAGGCTGCCGAGCGGCTGTTCGGGTGGACCGCGGAGGAGATGCTCGGGCGCCGGGCGCCGATCGTGCCCGGCGAGCTCACCGCCGAGCACAACGCCGTCCTGGAGCGCGTACGCACCGGCGGCCAGGTCTCGGTTCGCACCAAGCGCCTGCGCGGCGACGGGACCGTTCTGGACGTCCGGGTCGACATCAGCGCGCTGCGCCTGGGCAGCGCCGTGGCCGGATACGTCTGCGTCCACCATCTCGCGCGCGCCGACGAGCTGGCCAGGAACCGCATGGCCCGCAGGGCGCGGCTGGTGCGCAGGCTGACCGACGTGGTCGGCGACATCAACTCCGAGCTCGAGCTCTCCGCCGTGCTCGACCGGATCTCGGCCAGCCTCACCGAGCTCACGGGGGCGGACGCGGGCGGGTTCGTGCTGATCGAGGGCGACCGGTTACGCCTGGTCAGCACGTACCAGCTGCCGGCCGCCATCAGGGGCACCACCACGGACCTGCGTACGAGCCTCGTGGACAAGCTCTTACGCACCGGCAAGACCGTCCTGCTGCAGTCGGACGAGCTGGACGACCTGGTGTGGGCGCGGCTGAAGGGCCTGCACACGATCGCGCTCGGGCTGGCCGCCGTCGGCGGGCGCCCCTACGGGGCTCTGTACGCGCTGTTCGCCGAGAGCACGCCCGGACACCTCGAGCTGGAGCTGCTGGAGCTGCTGGCCGGGCACGCCGGCATCGCCGTCGGCAACGCGGTGGCCTACCAGGAGGCGGTCCGGCAGCGGGCGCACGAGCAGGCCGTCTTCGACGCCAGTGCCGACGGCATCGCGGTGCTCGACGAGGCCGGCCGCGTGGTGCGGTGGAACCCGGCCGCCGTCGAGCTCACCGCGTTCCCCGCCGAGGCCGTCATCGGCGGGCCGCCGCCGTTCCCGCTGCCCAAACCGGGCGAGAAGGTCACGTTCCAGATGGAGAGCGGGCGGTGGCTGGACGTCGTGAGCGCGCGGATCGAGGAGACCGGCGAGGTGGTCATCGACTTCCGCGACGTGACCACGGCCAAGGAGCTCGAGGAGGCCAAGGACCTGTTCCTGGCCACGACCAGCCACGAGCTGCGTACGCCCATCACGATCGTGCGCGGGTTCGCCAGCACCCTCGACAGGCGCTGGGACAAGATGAGCGACCCCGAGCGCCGCTCGGCCGTCCACACGATCGCCGAGCGCGCCAGGTCGCTGGGCGAGCTCATGGACCACCTGCTGCTCGGGGCCAGGGCGGGGGCGGACGAGCTGAAGGTGCGCATCGAGGAGTTCGACCTGGCGGAGCGGATCGACGCGGCCACCCTGGGGCTGCCCGCGCTGTCGGACAAGCACCGGGTCGAGGTGGACATCCGTGACGGGCTGCCGTACGTGCTCGGTGACGCGCTGGCCACGGACATCGTCCTGGGGCAGCTGCTGGAGAACGCGTTCAAGTATTCGCCCGAGGGCGGGCTGATCAGCGTGGCGGCCTGGCCCGAGGGCGACAACGTGGTCGTGGTCGTGGACGACGAAGGCGTGGGTATCGCGCCGACGGACCGCGAGCGGATCTTTGAGAGGTTTGTCCAGGTGGACAGCGGGGACCGGAGAAGGTTTGGTGGAGTAGGGCTCGGTCTTTACATCGTCCGTAGCCTCGCGAGAGCCCAGGGCGGAGACGTGAGCGCCCATCCGCGACCGGAAGGGGGGACGAGAATGCGGCTCTCGCTACGAGCTGTTTCCCCTATCCGATCCGACACACCGATGCGGTAACGAGGTGGTCACAGTTCCGCTGATCTATCGTCCAATGTGCACAAGCTGTGATCGAGATGCGGTTTCTGGGATCGAGTAACGGGGCATTTCGGTCGTACCGGGGAGTGTTCCCGCGGGGGGCACAGGGAACGGGGAGGTGGGTGTGTCAAGCGTGGTGCTGCTGCCGTACGCGCCGTCCAGCGTCGCCGTCGCCCGCCAGCGTCTGAGCAATGAGCTGCAGGACAGCGGGGTTTTTTCCGCGGCGATCGACGATGCCGTGCTGGTGGTGAGCGAGCTGCTGAGCAACGCGCTTAGGCATGCGCACCCCCTGCCGTCGGGCATGGTCAGAGTGGCCTGGCTGCGGAGTGACGATCACCTCGAGGTGGCGGTGAGCGACGGGGGCGCGGCGACCGAGCCGCGGGCCGGCCGCCCGACCCTCTCATCGCTCGGAGGCCGGGGGCTCGGCATCGTGGAGTACGTCGCGGAGAGCTGGGGGGTCCGGCACGACGGTGACACGACGACGGTGTGGGCCATCCTGCCCGCTCCTCGGGTGTCGATGAACGGGCAGGTCAAGGCCCTTAAAGAGGCCGGCTAGCGAGCACTGCCCGCTCTCCCGCGGCCCACGCCGTGGAGACGAGCAGGTAGAGCGCGCCCGCGAGCGGGAGCACCAGCGCGGCGAGCACGGAGCCGTACGGCAGCCACGGCAGGAGCCTCCTCAGCCACTGCGGTTGATCTTCTGCAACCTTGATGTTTCGGGCGGAGAGCCACGCCACCGCTGCGACCAGCGCAATGACCATAACGAAGACCAAAACCGGCATGCTGACCAGACCGTAATTAGCTACCACGCCGGCCACCTGCTGCCCCAGTGGAGCCCCGAACAGGTCATGACCCACCAGCGCGGTCGGATGCGTGGCCACCCGGTACATCAGCCACATGAACGGCAGCTGCGCCAGCATGGGCAGGAATCCGGCGAAGGGCGAGGTGCCTTCCTTGGCGAAGAGCGCGGACATCTCCCCGGACAGGCGCTCGGGGTTGCGCGCGTGGCGTTTCTGCAGCTCGCGCAGCTTGGGGGCGAGCCGTTCGCGGACCTTCATCGCCCGGTCCCTGCGTACGTCGAGCGGCAGCAGCAGGAGCCGTACGGCCAGGGTGAACAGCACGATCCCGAGCGCGGCGCTGCCCCCGGACAGGTTGATGACGAACGTGACAAGAGAGTCGATCATGAGCCCTACTTCGAGTGATCGAATGGATCAGGGCTCACCCGTCGCGTTCGAGGAGCCCCGCTTGACGTCGAAGCGGGGCATGCTCAAGGAGCTCGTGGACGCGAGCGGCCTGCCGCGTCCGGGTCGCGCTGGCGCTGGAAGGCCGTGCGGCGCGCGTACGACAGCGGAAAGCTTGCCGGCTCCCCACTGAGAACGGGCAGCAACATGGCTGCCCACGTGGCAAGCAGCAGGATCGCCATCATGGTGATCCCGATCAGCCACGGGTCGAACAGGAAGGACGTCAACTCGACCGGGAGGACTTGCCCATCACGGTCACCACGATGAAGACCAGGAAGGCCACCACACCGATGATCAGGGCGACCTTGAGCAGGCCCATCACCATCGGCAGGAGGAAGTTGAAGAGCACGAAGAGGCCGAGCAGGCCCCCGATGACGAGCATTACGACTCTACCCATGCAGCCACCGTACGTCCTCGGACCATGATCCGCGAGGCTTACGAACCAATGACGTCCATGACACTTCCCCGGGTCCTGGCCGTACCGTGAAGGCGTGAACACGCGCATCCTGGTCGTCGATGACGATCCGACCGTCTCCGAGGTCGTCGCGCGCTATCTGGAGCGTGACGGGCACGACGTCGAATGCGTCGGCGACGGCGTGGAGGCACTGCGCAGGGCGCTGGCCGACCCGCCCGATCTCATGGTGCTCGACCTGATGCTGCCCAAGATCGACGGGCTGCAGGTGTGCAGGAAGCTCCGGGAGCGCTGGCCCGTACCCGTGATCATGCTGACCGCGCTCGGCGAGGAGATCGACCGGGTGGTGGGGCTGGAGACGGGGGCCGACGACTACGTGGTCAAGCCGTTCAGCCCGCGCGAGCTGGCGCTGCGCGTGCAGTCCGTGCTGCGGCGGGCCCGCGGGGCCTCCGTCACCGGCGGCACCGGCGTGCTGCGGGACGGGGACCTGGTGGTGGACGTGGGAGCCCACGAGGTACGCCTGCGGGGCGACGAGGTGATGCTGACCGCCCGGGAGTTCGATCTGCTCGCCCACCTCATGCGCAATCCGCGGCAGGCCTTCAGCCGCTCCGCGCTGCTGAACCAGGTGTGGGGGTGGTCGTTCGGCGACTCCTCCACCGTGACCGTGCACGTCCGGCGGCTGCGGGAGAAGATCGAGCGGGATCCGACCGAGCCGCGGAGGATCGTCACGGTGTGGGGGGTCGGCTACCGGTACGAGCCGATGGAGGGCGGCACCTGATGGTGCGCTCCGGCGAGCTGCTCATGGTCGTGGCCGTCACCGCGGGGCTCGGCCTGGTGATCGCGCTGCTCGGCATCGGGGTGATGTGGCGCCTGCGCACCAGGTCCATCGGCGTGATGCTGGCCGTGGTCGTGGTGGTCGCCGTGGCGGCGACGCTGGCCGGGGTCGTGGCCATCATCATGAAGATGATCATCGGCGGGCCCGTCAAGGACTTCGTGCTGAGCGTGGTGGCCGTGGGCGGGCTGGTCGGGCTCGGGGTGGCGTTCGTGCTGGCCAGACGGGTGGTCAGGGAGAGCAGGAGGCTGGTGTCCGCCGTGCGGGCCGTGCCGTTCGAGGCGCCGCGCGGGCTGCCGGCCGAGCTCCAGACCATCGCGAACACCCTGGAGGAGGCGTACGCGCGGGAGCGGGCGCTCGAAGGGGCGCGGCGCGAGCTCGTCGCCTGGGTGAGCCACGACCTGCGGACGCCGCTGGCCGGGATGCGGGCAATGGTCGAGGCGCTGCAGGACGGGGTGGTGTCGGACCCGCCGACGGTCGCGCGCTACCACGCGCAGATCAAGCTGGAGGTGGAGCGGCTCTCGGCGATGGTGGACGACCTGTTCGAGCTGTCGCGGATCCACGCGGGGGCGCTGCGGCTCTCCCGGTCGCGCATCGGGCTGGCCGACCTCGTGGCCGACACGCTCGCCGGGGCCGAGCCGCTCGCCAGGGCCAAGGGCGTGCTGCTCACGGCGGAGGCGTCGGAGTCCGTGCCGGTGGAGGCCGACGCGGGGGCGCTGGGCCGTGCGCTGGGGAATCTCGTGGTCAACGCCATCCGGCACACGCCGTCGGACCGGACCGTGGTGTTGCGGGCCGGGGTGGACGACGACGGGATGGCCTGTCTGTCGGTCGCTGATTGTTGTGGGGGGATTCCTGCGGAGGACCTGCCCCGGGTGTTCGAGGTGGCCTTCCGCGGGGAGGCGGCCCGTACTCCTGCCGCCGGAGGCGGGGCGGGGCTGGGGCTGGCCATCGCGCAAGGGATCGTGGAGGCGCACGACGGGGTGATCGGGGTGGTCAACGACGGGCCGGGCTGCCGGTTCGAGATCCGGCTTCCGGCGGTCGGCTCCGGAGGCCTTTGACCCCCCTGGATCGCCCCCGTCTCAGGCGCTCTCGGGAAGTGTCGCTTCGGGTGGTGGTGGCGCCTCCGCCTGGTCTCTGGGGACGCCGAACGACTCCAACATCGCCCGAAATGTCGGACAAGGCCAGCGCCACATGCAGCTCCGGCACCTCAGGATCGGGTGGGCGGCGTCGCTGGTGATGCCGCCCGCGTCCCTCGGCTGATGGAGATCCAGCAACCGCAGCCCGAGCTCCGAGAACCTGAGCAGGTCACTGCGGGCGCCCGACAGGAAGTCGAGGTCCTCGACCGCGAGCCGGGTGCGGATGGGGACGTAGCCTTCGCGGTTCACCAGGCCGCGGAGGCGTTCGGCTTCTTCATGCCATGACGTGGCCTTCTCTGTGCGGATGAGGATGGTCTCCAGGCTCTCCCGGAGCCCTTGGCGCTGGGGGTCTTCAGGTTTGTCTGTTTTCATCGATGCGGGGCCCGCCTGTCCTGCCCCAGCCCCTCCCTCTCCATGAGGCTGCGCTGGTTCTGGTATCACGCTGTCAAGCTTCGCGTACTCTCCGTTTCCGTGGAGCCCAAACGGAGGACAAAAACCTGTGGTTCCCCTATCGGCGTGAGAACGTGACCGGAAGCCTCCGCGCCGCTAGCCTGCCCATGTGGAGCTCAAGGTCTCGACTCGATCACATGCCGGGTCAGCACTCGTTGCCATCACCGGAGAAATCGACCTCTACACGGCGCCTCACCTGCAGACCGAGTTCACTCGGCTGTTGAAGGAGGGGCCCAGCCGAGTGGTCATCGACATGTCCGCCGTGGATTTCTGCGACTCCACGGGGATGAACGTGCTGCTGTCGGCGCTCAAACGGATGAAGGAGCAGGGAGGGACGCTCGAAGTGGCTGCCCCGCGTCCTGCCGTACGCAAGATTCTGCAGGTCACCGGGCTCGACTCGGTGTTCACCGTGCATGACGAGGTGCCGCAGGAGTTCCTCATAACCGAGGGATCATGACGGTGTCCGTGCGCGGGCGGCGCTTCGGCGCGCCTCCCGGCCGGTGGCGTGCCGCGCAGGGGTACGGATGTCGGCTACGGTGGCGATGGTGACCTGGCCAGGGCCGCCGGTGCCGATCGCCCCGCGTGCGGGGTGCCGGCAGCGGTGCTCGGGCATGGTTTTGGGCGTCGGTCGTGGCGCTCGGGCGGGGTCGTGTTCGGGGCGTCGGCTGTGGCGTCCGGGCGGGTCGTGTTCGGGGCGTCGGCTGTGGCGTCCGGATGCGGCTACGTTCGCGATGCCGACGGCGTCCGGGCGGGAGCCGTGTCCGGGACGCCGGCGGTGGCGCTCGGAGCAGGTCGCGTTCGGGCCGGCCATGGTGCCCGGCCATGGTCCTGGGCCATGGTGCTCGGCTTCGGGAGGGTGTCGTGGGTGTGGAGGTGATGCTCGGTGAGCAGTGGCGGTGACACAGCGGTCGTCATCCCGGCCGTCAACGAAGCCGACCGCATCGCGGCCACCGTCGCGGCCGCCGCGGATCTGCCCGGCGTGGATCTGGTCGTGGTCGTGGACGACGGCTCGACCGACCAGACCGGCAGGGTGGCGCGCGCGGCGGGAGCCCGGGTGGTGCGTCACAGCCGCAACAAGGGCAAGGCCGCCGCCATGGAGACGGGAGCGGAGGCGGTCCGCCTCCTGGACGAGGAGCGCAGCCCTCGCCACCTCCTCTTCCTGGACGCCGACCTGGGCGCAACGGCGGGCGCCGCCGCGCCTCTCATCGAGCCCGTACGCGCGGCCAAGGCCGACATGACCATCGCGGTCTTCACGACGAGAGTGAAGCTGGGCGGCCACGGCTTAGTCGTACGCCTGTCGAAGGAGGGCATCCGCCGCGCCACCGGCTTGGAGCTGGCGCAGCCCCTCAACGGCCAGCGCTGCCTCACCAGAGCCGCCTTCGAAGCGGCGCGCCCGCTGGCGCACGGGTTCGGGGTGGAGACGGCTTTGACGATCGACCTGCTGCGCAAGGGGTTCCGGGTGGTGGAGGTCGAGGTCGAGATGGCCCACCGCGCCACGGGGACGGACTGGCGCGCACAGCTCCACCGAGCCAGACAACTCCGGGACGTGGCACTCGCCCTGGCCGCCAGAGACCCGCTTGTCGTCCAAAATCTCGACAAACTTCGCCCCCATCGCTGACCATCTCCACACCTTTCGATCGTCGATCTGATCATCCGGGCTGTGACGTGCGGGGCCGCTCCGTCTGTCTGTGGCGGGCCGGCTCCACGCGTACGTAATCCACAGAGGGCCTGACCCCGATCCGGGTTGTCCACAGGAACGCCTCGCCCGTCGGAAGCCGCCATGCGAGTGTGCTGGAATTTGCCGGTGACTTCGGAGAAGCGGCACGACAAGGCACGAGGCCGGCTCGCGTGGCCGGCCACGGCGGCGATCGGCGCCTCGATCCTGCTGACGATCACCATAGGTCTTCTGGGCCCGTCGGCGATGGTTCCCGCCCTGACCGGCCCGAGCCGGCACCCGCCGTACTCTCTGGATGTCCACCCCGAGCCCCACCTGGTGATCGCCCTCGCCGCGACCGCGCTCCTCCTGGGCGGCCTCGGCCTCCTGGCCGCCCTCGCCTCGATCCGCACCCCCTCCCCAGGGCTTCCCGGCTCAAAGAGGGGCGAGACACGCACCCTCTGGGTGCCCAGCGCCCGCATCCTCGTGCTCACGGGCTGCGTGGCCGCCGCGATCCTCGCGTTCCTGCCTCCCTCCGGCTCCGGCGACCACCTCAACTACGCCGCCTACGGCCGCATGGTGACGCTCGGCCTGAGCCCCTACACCCATGGGGCGGTCGACCTGCCGGGCGACCCCATCGCCGACGCGGTCGAGGATCCGTGGCGTGAGGAGCCGAGCGTGTACGGCCCCGTGGCAACGGCTCTGCAAGCTGTGGCGAGCTGGATCGGCGGCGACTCGCTCCGCCTGACGATATTCGTGCTGGCCCTGTTCAACGCCGCCGCGTTCATCGTTACGGGCCTCCTCATAGACCGCTTCACCCGGGACGACCCGATCAGGCGGCTGAGGGCCGCTCTCCTGTGGACGGCCAACCCCCTCCTGCTCTACCAGCTGGTGGCGGGCATGCATGTCGACACCCTCGCCATCGCCTGCATGGTCGCCGCCCTCCTGGCCAGAAGCCGCCCCCTGGGCTCCGGCCTCCTCCTGGGGCTGGGCGTGGCGATCAAGGTCAACGCCGGCCTGGTGGCGCTCGGCCCGGCCTGGGAGCTACGGCGACGGCCCGCCCGCCTGGCCCTCATGGCGGCGTGCGCGCTCGCTGTGGTGGTCGCCGGGTACGCGATCGTCGGGCCGGAGGCGATCGCCCCGGTGACGCGCACCAGCAAGTCGATCTCCCACGTCTCGTTCTGGAAACTCGTCCAGGGCTGGCTCCAGGCGATCGTGGGCACCGGCAGCGCTTACCGGGCGGAAATCCAGATCGGCTCGCTCCTCGTCCTCACACTCATCGCCTGGTCCCTGCTGCGCCTGGCCTCCCGCTCCCGAGGCCCAGGCGGGCTCGGGGCGAGCGCGCGGGGGATCGAGCCGGTCGGGGAGAGCAGCCACGCCGCCCCGACGCTGGGCCCCACCACGCGCGAGACAGACACCGCCGCGGCCTCCGGCGAGAGCAGCAACCGCGCAGGACAGAGGGTTGGCGGCGGGCAGGGAGCCGGTGGGCTTGCGGCGCCGGTTGTCGCGGTGGGGCTGGTGGTGGCGTACCTGTTCGCCACCCCGTACATCCTGCCCTGGTACGACGGCCTGGCGCTCGGCTTGCTGGCGCTGGTGGCGGCCTCCGCGGTGGACGGGTTCGTGGTCGCGCACCTGCTGGTGCTGTCGCTGGCGTACCTTCCGGCGAGGGTGGTGGGGCCGCCACAGGACCTCGACTGGCTCAGGACCGTGCTCAGACCTCAGCTCGCGTGGGCGCTGCTTGCTCTGACGGCGGGGCTGATCCTGTGGGCCTGGCGAGCTGCAGGGCGCGAACGCAGGCCGCCAGCGTCAGAGGCACGGCCACTGTCAGGGCCATAGCGGGGATGGCGATGCCGGAGTCGTTCATCAGGAAGCCGACGAAGGCACATGTGAGCGCGCCGAAAAGCCCCGCCCGGAGCGTCGGGGCCAGGTGGTACGCCTGGCTGAGGGCCGAGACGCCCCAGCGCGACGGACGGGCGAGCACCAGGAAGAGGAAGGCCAGCGCGACCAGCGAGAGGAGAGTCAGTGACCAGTTCCCGATGGTCACACCGATCATGGCGCTGAACTTGCGCCAGACGACGGTCCATGCCTGGCCGTCGATGATCTGCTGGACGAAGTTGCCCAGGTGGGTCCGCTGGTCATCCGGGCGCAGCCAGTCGACGACGGAGAGGGCGCCCACCAGCACGGCCCCCACCAGGCCGACGAGCAGCAGCCTCAGCAGGGACACACGCCTGCCGGACAGCAGTATGAGGAAGACCGCCAAGCCGATCACGAACGCCGGGACACCGCCGAAGTCAGCGCCCCAAGAAGGCCACCCGTCCGCGAAGACCGCGAGCCCTCCGTACACGCCGCACACCCCGACGACCACCGTCCTGGACACGCCCCGGCCGAGCAACCACTGGGACACCCCGGCCAGCCCGAGGATGGTGCCTGTGGCGTAGACGGCGAAGGCGATGTTGCTGAAGCCGTAGAAACGTCCTCCGGTCACGGGCTCGTAGCCGGTCACGGCGTTCACCTGGAGCTTGGAGCCCGTCATGACATCGATGAGGAGGGCCAGGGAGGTCACGGCGGCGACCACGGTGAGCGGGCCCAGCACGTGAGTCCGCCATGGACCGGCGAAGGCCAGGGCGGTGACCAGACCGGCGATGGCCACGATCGTCACGATCACCGACAGCATCGGCACCGGCAGCGTCCACCACGGCACCAGCTGGGCCAGGAATGTGGAGATGGCGATGGAACCGCTGACCACCGCCACGATCTGGACGGCTCGGAGGAGCGTTGAGGTCTCCGCGAAGTCGGCGGGCAAGGGAGCGTGAGCCGCTCCAGTGCTGGTGGGGGAGGTGGAGTGGGGCGCTGTGGTGCCGGCGGGTGAGGCGGAGGCGGAAGCGGAAGCGGGGGTGGGGGTGGAGTCGGGTGCTGTGCTGCCAGGAGAGCCGTGGTCTGCGGGGTCGGTGGCGAGGGGCGATGAGTCGGACGTTTCGGGGCGGTTCGGGGAGCGGCGGCGGCGGAGGGCCAGGGCGGCGAAGGCGTAGAAGAGGAGCTGGACCGTGACCAGGACGGTGAAGAACGGGCCGCGGACCTCCCGTAGCACCTGGCTGGCCAGGTCGCCGTCCGCCAGCTCCGACACCGTGTCGGCCGGTGCGGCGGAGGCGGTGCCGTCGGGTTGCCAGGGGCGGCCGACCACCTGGCGCTGGGCGGGAAGGCCGAGGAGCTGGATGGTGGTGGCGGTGAGGTCGGTGATCGTGACCAGGGCGTCCTGGCGGGTGGAGGTGGCGGTCAGGTAGCCGTGGCCGTACGGGCGGCCGTTCGGGGACTTGGCGATCGCCACGTGGAGGTGGGCGTTCGGGGTCACGTCAGAGACGCCTGCCACCAGGACGGTGGTGTCGGGGGGAAGCTTGGCGAGCAGGGTGCCGATCTGGTGGTCCGCTCGGGCCACGGCTGCCTGGCGGGCGGCGGCCGGCAGCGGGGTGGGGACGCCGTACTCGTCCAAGGGCTGCCTGGCCCAGGCGGTGGCCAGGTCGGGGGCTTCCATGATGATCAGGTTGTACGGGTTCAGGGCGCCGATGGCGTCGACAGTGGGGGCGTATTTGGCGATATTTCCGGACTTGTCGGCTGCCGCGATCGCGGCGCCCGGACCTATGGCGGCGACCTTGCCTCCGTTGTCCGCCACCGACTGGCCCAGGGTGCCGAGCTGGGCGTCGTAGCCGGTTTCGGATTGGTACGCGGTCAGGGCCTGCCAGTTCGGGATCCTGGCGGCCTCTCCTGTGGGTTGCGGGAGCGGGGGCTGGGGGCAGCCCTTGCCCGCGGTGCCCGCTCGCTGGCCCGCTGAGACGGTCAGCCAGCCCGCCGTGGGGCAGGTGGTGCCGCGGTCCGGGGGCGGTACGGCACGCGTCGAGAGGGAGCCCGAGGCGCCCTGGCCGACGAGGGCCCACAGGCTGGGGGTCCGTGACGGGTCCAGGTCACTCCATTCGAGGCCTGGTACGCCGATGAGGGCGACCCGAGCCGCCTGGGCGACCGGCTCTGTCCCGGTGACTCGGCGGGAGACGGAGGTGGTGGCGGAAGCTGGTGCGCGCGTGTCCGCCGCAAGCCCATGCGTGTGGAGGCCGGTGCTGGTGGCCGCGCCGGTGGCGGTGGTGAGAGAGGTCGCGGCGGCGGCCGGCGAGGGGAGGAGGCATGTCGCCGCGGCCATGCAGAGGATGAGCGCGGCGAAGGCCCGTCGGCTCATCGGGATGGCGAGGGTGCGCCCGCCTGCCCAGGTGGCGGGGGTGCGTCCGCTTGCCCGGCTGGCGAGAGTACGCGCGTGTGTCCAGATGCCGAGGGTTTGCGTGCATGGCCGGGGCGCGAGGGTCCGTGCGCGCGTCCGCACGTCGAGGACGTGCTTCGGTGTTGGCGCGTGTGGCATGGACGGAACCCCCAGTGATTGCCCCTCGATCAACAACAGCCACGGTAACGTGCCACATCGTGACAAGTGGCGAGGTACGCGTGATGCGGCGGCAGTGGTGGGCGTGGGCGGTCGCGGGGCTCGTGGTCGCCGCGGCCGCCGTGCCCCTGGTGCACATGTGGCTCACCAATCCCGACGATCAACGCCTGGTCGACCTCGACGTTTACCGTACCGGCGGGCAGATGCTGCTCGAGGGCCGGCCGGTGTACGAGTACGTCACGCCGGCCCCGCAGCTGTTGCCGTTCACCTATCCTCCCATCGCGGCGATGATGGCCGTGGCGCTGGCCGAGATGTCCTGGGGGACGGCCCAGTGGGTGTGGACGGCCGGGATCTTCGTGGCGCTGGCCGTGACCGTGGGGTTCTCGTTCAGGGAGGTCCTGCGAGGAGAGGCGCTGCGGAAGTACGCGCCGTGGGCGTTCGCGGCGCTGATGATCGCCTGCACGTACCTGATGCCGATCAGGGACCAGGTGCGGTTCGGGCAGGTGGACATCCTGCTGGTCGCGCTCTGTGTGGCCGACTGCATGGCGAAGAGGCCCTGGTGGCCGCGGGGGTTCCTGATCGGGCTGGCCACGGCCGTGAAGCTCACGCCGGGCGTCTTCCTGATCTACCTGCTGCTCACGCGGCAGTGGCGGACGTTCTCCATGGCGGCATTCACAACGGCGCTGCTGACGTTGCTGCCGTTCGCGGTGATCCCGCGGGACGCGGCCGACTTCTGGTTCTGGGCGCTGCTCGATCCCGGCCGGGTCGGCGCGAACGCGGCCACCACCAACCAGTCGATCCGCGGCATGCTGCTCCGCCTCTACCTGCCCGATCCGGCGACGTCCCTGATCTGGGTCGTGGTGGTGGCCGTGGTCGCGTGGTACGGGTTCCGCGGCGCGCGGGCCGCGTACCAGGCGAACGACCAGCTGACCGCGGTCGCGCTGGTGGGGCTGATGGCCGTGCTGCTCTCCCCGGTCGCCTGGATCCACCATCTGGCCTGGGTGGTCGTGGTGCTCGCCGCGATCGTGGGGGACGGGCGGGATCCGGTCAGGCTGCGGGTGGCGGCGGGCGTGTGGCTCTTCTACGTGGTGCCCGTCCCCTGGTGGGGGGTGTCGTTGAAGGCGGCCGACATCCCGGGGGTCAGCCTGGTGCTGGGGAAGATCGTCCAGAACGGGTACGGGCTGGGCGCGCTGGCTCTCGTGTGGTTGTTGGCGTCGTGGTTGCCGAAACGGCGCGAGATCGCATGACCGAACCATTACCCTCTGTGCCGTGCTCGTTACCACCTGGGTGATCGTGGGCGTCATCGCCGGAGTCAGCGGCGTGTTCATCGGGTATAGGGCGCTCCGGCAGGCCAGAGCGGTCGTGGAGGACTGCCAGCGGATGCTCGCTCGGCAGATCAGCGAGGGCATGGGCGATCTCAAGGCCATCAGGGACGTGGCCGTCTGCCGGTACGACGCGCTCTCCGAGATGACCGGGCGGCTGTCGTTCTCGGTGGCGATGATCAACGGCCTCGGTGACGGCATCGTGCTGACCTCGATCAACGGGCGGAGCGAGACCCGTACGTACATCCGCCCCGTGGTCGGCGGGAAGGGGCGGGAGCCGCTGTCGCCGGAGGAGGAAGAGGCGGTGCGGGCGGCCAGGCTGGGGCTCGGGCCGTTGGTCCCGTCGCGGGCCTCAGAGGCGCTGTAGACACACGCCGTATGGGCGCACGGCTGTCCACCTGCGGATACTCTTGATGCATGCCCAGACTCGCCTATCTCGGACCGGAAGGCACCTTCACCGAAGAGGCCCTGCGGCTCCTCGACCCGACGGCCGAGCGTCTGCCCTGCGCGTCCGTGAGCGCCGCGCTCAACGCCGCGCGCGCCGGCGACGCCGACGGCGCCGTCGTCCCGCTGGAGAACTCCATCGAGGGCGCGATCACCTCGACGCTCGACGAGTTCGCCTGGGGCGAGCCGTTGCTGATCACGGCCGAGCTGCTGCTGCCGGTGCAGTTCTCGCTGCTGGCCCGGCCCGGCACCGAGATCGCCCACATCAAGCGGGTCTACACGCATCCCGCGGCCATCACCCAGTGCCGCGCCTACGTCGCGCGCGAGCTGCCCGAAGCCGTCGTGGTGGCCGCCCCTTCGACCGCGGCGGCGGCGCAGGAGGTGTCGCTGCCCGGCTCGCCGTACGACGCCGCCATCGCCGCCCGCATCGCCGGCGAGCACTACGGGCTGGTCCAGCTGGCCGCCGACATCGGCGACAGGTCCGACACCGTGACCAGGTTCATCAAGGTGAGCCGGCCTGGCGGTCCGCTGCCCGAGCCGACCGGCTCCGACCGCACCACGCTGGTCGTCTTCCTCGCCGACGACCACCCGGGCGCGCTGCTGGAGATGCTGACGGAGTTCTCCGTGCGCGGGGTCAACCTGACGCGCATCGAGTCCCGGCCGACCGGTGACGGCATCGGGCGCTACTTCTTCCACTTCGACTTCGAGGGCCACATCGCCGACGCCCGGGTCGGGGAGGCCATCGCGGGGCTGCACCGCATCTGCGGCGAGGTGCGCTTCCTCGGCAGCTACCCGCGGGCCGACGGCATCGCGCCGCAGATCAAGCGGGGCACGTCCGACCCGGAGTTCGCCGAGGCGGGCGACTGGCTCGCGCGCATCCGCGCGGGCCAGGTCTGAGGGCCGGGCGGGCATCCGCGCGGGCCAGGTCTGAGGCCGGACACGCATCCGCGCGGGCCAGGTCTGAGGCCGGGCACGCATCCGTGCAGGCAAGGTCTGAGGGTGGGGTACGCATCCGCGTGTACTCGGTAATCCGGGGGCGAGGTGCTGCCGCGCGCCGGTAGCCTTTGGCTTGTGATTGACCTGCGTACCCTTCGTGAGGATCCCGACCGGCTACGGGCGTCGCAGCGTGCCCGCGGTGAGGACGACTCCGTCGTCGACACGCTGCTCGACCTCGACGAGCGCCGCCGATCCGCGCTGACCTCGTTCGAGTCCATGCGCGCCGAGCAGAAGAGCATGGGCAAGTCGGTCTCCAAGGCGCAGGGCGAGGAGAAGGCCGCGCTGCTCCAGCGCGCCAAGGACCTCGCGAGCCAGGTCAAGGCCGCGGAGGCGGAGGCGGAGAAGCTCGGGGCCGAGCTCGACGAGCTCCTGCAGACGGTGCCCAACATCGTCGAGGAGGGCGCGCCGGAGGGCGGCGAGGACGACTACGTCGTGCTCGAGACCCACGGTGAGCCGAGGACGTTCGACTTCGAGCCCAAGGACCACCTGGAGCTGGGCGAGGCGCTTGGCGCCATCGACATGGAGCGGGGCGCCAAGGTGTCCGGCTCGCGGTTCTTCTTCCTCAAGGGCGTCGGCGCCCGCCTGCAGCTCGGCCTGCTCAACATGGCCATGCAGCAGGCCGTCGAGGCCGGGTTCACGCCGATGATCACGCCGGTGCTCGTCAAGCCGGAGACCATGCAGGGCACCGGCTTCCACGTGGCCCACGACAAGGAGATCTACCGGCTTCCCGAGGACGACCTCTACCTCGTCGGCACGTCGGAGGTGGCGCTGGCCGGATACCACGCCCAGGAGATCCTCGACGCCGGTGACCTGCCGCTGCGCTACGCGGGCTGGTCGTCGTGCTTCCGCCGCGAGGCCGGCTCGTACGGCAAGGACACCAGGGGCATCATCCGCGTCCACCAGTTCGACAAGGTCGAGATGTTCTCCTACGTGCGCCCCGAGGACGCGCACGAGGAGCACCTGCGCCTGCTCGCCTGGGAGAAGGAGATGCTGGCCAAGATCGAGGTCCCGTACCGGATCATCGACACGGCGGCGGGCGACCTCGGCATGTCGGCCGCCCGCAAGTTCGACTGCGAGGCGTGGATCCCCACCCAGGGCCGCTACCGCGAGCTGACCTCGACCTCCAACTGCACGGAGTTCCAGGCGCGCCGGCTCGCCGTCCGCTACCGCGACAAGGACGGCAAGCCCCAGCACCTGGCCACGCTCAACGGCACCCTGGCCACGACCCGCTGGATCGTCGCGATCCTGGAGAACCACCAGCAGGCCGACGGCTCCGTGGTGGTTCCCGAGGCGCTGCGGCCCTACGTGGGCCTCGACGTGCTGGAGCCGTCCAAGTAGGCGCGGCGGGCGTCGTTCCTGATCAGGACGGCGCCCCCCAGCAGCACCAGGGCGGTCAGCACCACGGCCAGGACGACGGCGGCCCAGTACGGGTCCGGGATGCCCTCCGACCAGCCGTAGAAGGGCGTGTAGACGGTCGCGAACACGAGCGGCGCGGCCAGCACCCCGACTGCGGCGGGCACGGGCCGGGCCTGGCCGGCGACCGCCAGCACGAGGCAGACCACGCTGCCCGCCAGGGTGGCGAGCGCGCCGATGAGGGTCAGGACGGGCCCCATGTTCATGCTCAGCGACCACGTCCCCGTCCAGCCTGTGAGAACGGCGAGCACGCCCAGGGAGGCGGCCACCGCGAAGCCGAGATAGGCGCGAGTGAACTGCCGCAGCCCCGCTCCGGCGCCGCCGAACAGCATGCAGGCGGCCAGGAAGAGCGCGACGTTGCGCTCCGGGGACAGGTCGACCGCGTCGATCTCGAAATCGCCCGGCCAGCCGACCCGCCGCCACTCACCGGACACGTCGCGGATCAGGATGCCGTCGAGGCCGTTCGCGACGACCACGACGTGCCCACCCGGGCGGGCCTGCACGGCCAGCGCCATCGAGGCCCGCGCGTCCTTGCGGGAGTAGCGCCTGTCGAGCCGGTCGCGGTCGTCGCCGGTCAGCGCCCACGACGGGCCCCACGTCCGGCCGCCGTCGTCGGACTGCTCGACGGCCATCCGGCCGGCCACCACCCGGTAGCACCGTGTCGCCTGCATGGGCACGCAGGCGGCGCTCTGGAGCGGGTGTCGCTCCTTCTCGTTCCAGGTGTTCCCCTCCGACCAGGTCACCCCGCCGTCCTCGGAGATCCGCGCATCGCCGTCCCGTACATGGACGACGATCCGGTCGCCGTCCACCTCGACGGAGCCGGCGGTGGGTGAGGGCGCGGCCGAGGTGGCGGTCACCGCCAGCACGGCCAGCGGCATCGTGACGATGAGCCGCCAGCGCGCGGAGGGCGCCCGCAGGCTGCGGTGGCGGACCCACCAGGCCAGGGCGAGCGCGGGAAGGGCGAGGAGGTCCGTAGGATCGGCCAGGACGCGCGATGGGCCCGCGACCAGGGTCCAGGCATGGGAGGCGAGCTCCGCGCCCGTCTCCGTGCTTTTCACGAGCGTGAAGAGCACCCCGGTCAGTACGGTGGCCGCCAGGTCGGCCCGCCGCCGGAAGAGCAGCGCCACCAGCGCGGGCGCCACGACGAGCCCCGCGACGTCACTGAGCTTGCCCGTGACGAACCCGGGCCAGGCCTGTTTGAGCAGGTGGTCGTTGACCAAGAGCACGAAAACCCCGGCAACGGTCACGGGGTGACATAACCAGGCGTACCTCATGTAGAGGTGGATGGCCGCGAAGCGGGGAAGGTTCGCGGCCGTGACCAACCTGGAACAAGCAAAAGACCGAGGCCCGCTGGAAGCGAACCCCGGCCTGTCTAGCTGCTACAGGTCAGATGGCTCGGACCTGAGAGGCCTGCGGCCCCTTCTGGCCCTGCGTGATCTCGAACTCGACCCGCTGGCCGTCTTCAAGGCTGCGGTAGCCGTTGCCGACGATCTCAGAGAAGTGCACGAACACGTCCGGCGCACCGCCGTCCGGGGCGATGAAGCCGAAGCCCTTCTCGGCGTTGAACCACTTGACGGTTCCCTGAGCCATAAAAGCTCTCCCTCAGGATGTGAATCTATGGGACCCACACCTCGTGGGTCCCGGTGTGTCGTACAGCAAGCACCCGGGGTGGCTCAGACAAAGTCATGCTGGTTTTCACTACGGGATCAGCTAATACAACGCCATCACATCTAACACCATTCTGGAGCGTTGGTGTTCCCGTACCTACGAAGATTTCTGTCAGGCGGCATCACCGGGCAAACTGGAACCTGTTATGCAGAGCCTTCCCACACCCCGTCTAGTGGCCACCGACCTCGACGGAACCGCGTTGCGCACCGACGGAACCGTGTCTCCCCGGACGGCGGCGGCCTTCGGCAAAGTCGAGGAATCGGGTGCCTTGCTCGTGTTCGTGACGGGGCGTCCGCCCCGCTGGATGGGTGAGGTCGCGGGTGCCGTACGTCACCGTGGGCTCGCAATCTGTGCGAACGGGGCACTGATCTACGATCTCCATACCGAACGGATAGTGGAATCTCACCTGATCACGGTGGACGTGCTCCAGGAAGTCGTGGATCAGCTAAGAGCGAACGTGTCCGATCTCGCATTTTCGGTCGAGTATGAAGTGGGTTTTGCGCATGAGTCCGATTTCCTGCTCGGCGGCCTGGACAAGCAGGCCCGAGCGGTACGTGTCGACTCCGTGACCATGCGTCCATGCGTGAAGCTGCTGGCGCTGCACCCCGTCATGGGCCCGGACGAGCTGCAGGCCACCGTGCACGAGCTGGTCGGGCATCTGGTGACCGCGACGCACTCCAGCCGCAGGGGCCTGATCGAGATGAGCGCTCAGGGCGTGACGAAGGCGTCGGCCCTGGCGGCCTTCGCCGGGCAGCACGAGATCAAGCCCTCAGAGGCGATCGCGTTCGGGGACATGCCGAACGACCTGCCCATGCTGAGCTGGGCAGGCACGTCGTACGCGGTCGCGAACGCCCATCCCGACGTGCTGGCGGCGGTCGACCATGTGACCGCGGCCAACGACGAGGACGGCGTCGCCCAGGTGATCGAGCGGCTCTACAGATAGCTGCGTTCAGCAGCTATCTGCAGCAGGCGCTTGCGCCGCTACAGATAGCCACGGGCCGACGACCATCCACAGCAGGCGCTTGCGCCGCTACGGACAGCCTCGGCCGGCGGCTGTCCTACAGGTAGGGGCCCGAGCCGCCGGGCGGCCGGTGCTGGTCGTCGCCCTGCGGCACGCCGGGCAGCGCCCTGCGCATCTGCTCCAACTGGGCACGGGCGGCCATCTGCTGCGCGAACAGCGTGGTCTGGATGCCGTGGAACAACCCTTCGAGCCAACCGACCAGCTGGGCGTGCGCGATGCGCAGCTCCGCCTCGCTCGGCGGCGCGCCGTTCTCCTCCGTGAACGGCAGCGACAGGCGCTCCAACTCGTCGACCAGCTCCGGTGCCAGGCCGTCCTCGAGCTCCTTGATGGAGGACTCGTGGATCTCCTTCAACCGCTTGCGGCTGGCCTCGTCGAGCGGAGCCGCCCGGACCTCGTCGAGGAGCTGCCTGATCATGCTGCCGATGCGCATCACCTTGGCGGGCTGCTCGACCAGGTTCGTGACCGATCGATCATCTTCACCGCTATCGCCCTGACCTTGGAAGTCAGGGCCCACCACCACGATGTGGGGGGTGTTGTTGTCCTCAGCATTCATAACACTCACCGTACTAGCAGGATCTTGCCGACGTGCTCCCCCGAATCCAACATTCGGTGCGCTTCAGCGGCATCCGGCATCGGCACTTTCGCGTGCACCACAGGGCGCACGGCTCCCGCGCCGACCAGGGGCCAGACGTTGTCCACGACACTTCGGACGATGACGCCCTTCTCGTCCACGGGACGCGAGCGGAGCGTCGTGCCGTGGACGGCGGCGCGCTTGGCGAGCAGCGCTCCCAGGTCGAGCTCGGCCTTGCGGCCGCCCTGCAGCCCGATGATCACCAGCCGGCCGCCGGTGCGCAGCGCGCGGACGTTTCCCGCCAGGTATTTCGCGCCCATGATGTCGAGGATCACGTCCGCCTGCACCTTGTCGGCGAAGTCCTCCTCACGGTAGTTGACGACCTCGTCCGCGCCGAGCTCCCTGACCCGCTCGCCCTTGGCCGCGCTGCCGACGGTCGCGACGACGTACGAGCCGAGCGCCTTGGCCAGTTGCACCGCGAACGTGCCGATGCCGCTGGCGCCGCCGTGCACCAGCAGCGTCTCGCCCCTGCGCAACCGCCCGACCATGAAGACGTTGGACCACACCGTGCACGCCACCTCCGGCAGCCCGGCGGCCTCCACCAGCGGCACCCCGTCAGGCGCCGGCATGACCTGCTGCCAGGGCACGGCTACGCGCTCGGCGTAACCGCCGCCTCCGAGCAGGGCGCACACCTCGTCACCCGGCTTGAAGTGCTCGACGTCCGAGCCGACCTCGGCCACCACGCCGGAGACCTCCAGCCCCGGATAGGGCGGCGCGCCGGGCGGCGGATCGTAAAATCCCTGTCTCTGTATGACATCGGCCCGGTTGACCGCCGAGGCGGCCACGTCGATGAGCACGTCGCCGCGCCCGACGCGCGGCTCCGGCACCTCGCGCCACTCCAGCACCTCGGGTCCGCCCGGCTCGGCGATCTCAATGGCTCGCATGCGAACTACGGTAGCCGGGCAAAGAAGTTGTGGGTTGCCGAGCTTCGCGGTGGCCCATGGCGTTAACCTGCAATGTATTTGCTGCCCCTTTAGACCCACCCGAGGGGGAACACGGTGGCAAGACACGATCGAGAGGAATCGCTAGAGGAACAGCTGGCCTGGCTCGACGCGATCAAGGAGACGGAGGAGGCCCCCGTCCCTGTCAGCGCCTCGACGGCTGTTCCTGACGAGCCGATCGCCTCGCCGTACCCCCAGGACCCGTGGCGGCTGGTCCCGGCGCAGCAGGACACGCCGACGCCACCGCTGTTCCGCGCGGCCGTCGACTCCGTGTACGGCGCCGAGGCGGCCGAGGATCTCCCCGACGGAGAGACCGAGGCCGCCGAGTGGCTCGGCACGGCCCGCGCGGCGACGAAGGAGCCGGCGGCGCCGAGCGTGGACGACGACCCGTTCCACGCTCCGCTGAAGCCGTTGCCGCGCCCTGACGACACCGACACGTACACGCTGTCGTTCACCCCGCCGGAGGCCCCCGAGCAGGCCGCCGGCGAGGAGGAGGACACGTCCTGGTCGACGGTGCCCGAGTGGGCGCGCGCCCCCGAGCCGGCCCCCGAGGAGCCGGAGGGGCCCGCGGCGGAGACCGAGATCGACGCCGAAGAGGAAGCCGCCGACGAGGAGGACGACGAGGAGGCCGCCTGGGCCGACACCTCGCCGAGGCACGAGCGCCCGCAGTGGACGGAGCCGTCTGACACCCTCCCGGCGATCCAGCCCCCTCAGTGGAGAGACAGGGACGGCTCCGCGGAGGACGAGCGCCCCCAGCACACCGAGGCCGAGGAACGGCACTCGTGGGCGGAGCCTCTCCACCGGGAGGAGCCGGCCAAGCCGTCGTGGGACGAGCCCCTGCAACGGGAGGAGCCGGCCAAGCCGTCGTGGTCCGAGCCTCCCCACCGGGAGGAGCCGGCCAAGCCGTCGTGGTCCGAGCCTCCCCACCGGGAGGAGCCGGCCAAGCCGTCGTGGTCCGAGCCTCCCCACCGGGAGGAGCCGGCCAAGCCGTCATGGGCCGAGCCCCTTCACCGGGAGGAGCCCGCCCACGAGCCCGAGCGTCCTCAGCAGCACGAGTGGCGGCCCGCGGAGCGCGAGATCCCGCCGCCTCCCCAGCGGCACCGCCGCCCGGCCCCGATCCCGGTGTTCACCGCCCCGCCGCGCCCCCCGGTCACCGGACGCCCCACCGCGGACAGCCTGGACCCGGAGTCGCTGCTACGCGGACGGCGTAACGCCCCCTCCAAGGGCTGGCGGCGCCTCGTCTACAAGGCGTCGGGAGGCTGGATCAAGCCCGGCGAGCCCCCGGAGGTGCGCCGCCGCCGCGAGCTGCTGAACAGGGCCCGCACGCCGGTCACCGCCGGTCATCACCGGGTGGCCGTGCTGAGCCTGAAGGGCGGCGTGGGCAAGACCACGACCACGGTCGGACTCGGCGCCACCCTGGCTTCGATGCGCGGCGACCGCGTCATCGCCGTGGACGCCAACCCCGACAGGGGCACCCTGTCCGACAAGCTCGTCCTGGAGACCTCGGCCACCGTGCGCGACCTGCTCAACGAGCGCGACCAGGTCAAGCGCTACGTCGACATCAGGGCGTTCACCTCGCAGGCGCCCTCGCGCCTCGAGGTGCTCGCCTCCGACCGCGACCCGTCGGTCTCCGAGGCGTTCAGCGGCGCGGACTACCAGGCCGTCTCCCAGGTGCTGGAGAACTTCTACTCGATCTGCATCACCGACTGCGGCACCGGCCTGCTGCACTCCGCGATGGGCGGCGTGCTCGGGCTGGCCGACCAGATCGTGCTGGTCAGCTCCCCGTCCGTGGACGGCGCCAGGGCGGCCTCGGCGACGCTCGACTGGCTGGAGGCGCATCACTACGCCGATCTGGTGAAGAACGCGACCGTGGTGCTGTGCAGCGTCCGGCCGCGCTCGAAGTCGGCGGTCGACATCAAAAAGCTGGAGGCCCACTTCGCCGCCAGGTGCCGCGCGGTGATCCGGGTGCCGTACGACCCGCATCTGGAGGAGGGCGCGGAGATCGACCTCGACCGGCTCCAGGAGCCGACCAGGGACGCCTTCCTCCAGCTCGCCGCCTACGTGGGCGACGGCTTCGCACCCAGATGAGCGGAGGGTGTGGGATTCGAACCCACGAGGCCATCGCTGACCTGGCCGCTTTCAAGGCGGCTGCACTCGTCCACTATGCGAACCCTCCCGTGCGGAAACCACGATAGCGGCTGCGGTGACAGCGGTGTACGTTCAGGAGGTGGCGGATCTCAACGTCGAGGTGGAGCGCGGCGACGCGGCGGCGCTCGTACGCCTCGACGGTGACCTGGACAAGCTCACCGCGCCGCAGCTCAAGGATTGCCTAGTCAAGCTGCTCGCCGAGGGCCGGGTGAGGGTCGTCGTCGACGCCGGGGAGCTGGAGTTCTGCGATTCGAGCGGCCTGTGGGCGCTGGTGGAGCACCAGCGCCGGGTCGCAGCGCACGCCGGCTCCTTACGCCTGGTCGGCGTGCACGGGGTGCTGCAGCGGGTGCTCGACGTGACGGGCCTCAAGGCCGCCTTCGACGATGTGCTCCGCGCGGAGCGGTAAAAACCCGCAGGGTCACCCGCCGAGCTGCGACAGCAGCCACTTGGGGCCGACGGTCTCGGCGCCCAGCTCGTGCACGCGCTCCCGCAGCCCGCGATCGGCGGTGACGACGAGCACGCGCTCCCACGGCTTGGCCTGGCGCACCACGTCCACGATCGCGTCGTCCCCGCTCCCCGTGGCCCCGACCACCTGGATCCCCGGCACGGCCGGCGCGCTCCTGGCCGCGCCCTCCACGACGGCGACCACGCGCGGGTACCACTGCGCCAGCACGGGATGCGCCAGGCGCAGCCTCGACACGT
The DNA here is from genome assembly GCF_040654115.1 of Nonomuraea sp. NPDC050786. Classification (NCBI taxonomy): domain Bacteria; kingdom Bacillati; phylum Actinomycetota; class Actinomycetes; order Streptosporangiales; family Streptosporangiaceae; genus Nonomuraea; species Nonomuraea sp. NPDC050786. The sequence goes on along the minus strand of NZ_JBFAHJ010000024.1, from coordinate 65,160 downwards.
CCTCGAGCAGCCGCGTCGCCGCCCCGAGCCGGTCGCGCCACCAGCCGCGCTCGGCCCGCGCGCCCACGATGTTGGCCACGTCGAGCACGACGGTCTCCGGCCTGATCTCCCCTTGGATCTCGCCCCAGGTGGCGGCGAAGCCGGGATGCAGCCGCCGGTCAGGCACCTCCGGCAGCGGCAGCCAGCGCAGCTCGCTGCTCTCGCTGTTGGCGGGCACCGCGGCCAGCAGCTCGGCCGACTCGGCGATCACCGTCTCGAACGCCCACCCGCCGTGATCGTCGAGGTAGACGCCCTGCACCCGCAGCTCGTCGCCGGCGAGCGCCGCCTCTTCACGGGCCTCGCGGAGCGCGGTGGTGACGGCGTCCTCGTGGCTGTCGCGCGCCCCTCCCGGCAGCCCCCACGTGCCGCCGTGATGGCTCCACCAGGAGCGCTTCTGCATGAGCACATACGGCACGCCGCGCTCGTCATGGTGTACGACAAGGAGCCCGGAGGCGCCGTGCAGGCCCCAGTGCCGGTGGCCCTGGGAGCACTCGGTCCAGCCGTCGCCGTCCTTAGCCGCCATGGAGTGATTCTCTCAGCCTCCGCCCTTGCTGAAATGCTGCAGATCCTTGGCGCCCGACCAATAGCCGCCCCACTCCCAGCCGACCTGAGAGAAGGCCTTTACCACCTTGTCACCAGGATTTATTACGCCCTTCCCCTTCATGGGGCGCTTTGTGAACTTCTTGGACGCTTTGTGCGCTGTTTCGCCGCTTGCAGTGATGTATGGGTTAATGAGCGGGTTGACGTCTATCGCTTCCCCGTACGCGTGCTTCGACCAGTGACTTGACCCGGTCGCCTGGCGGCAGTTGAACGCCGAAGTGTTGTTGGCCTCGATGGAGGCGAAGTCGTCGGCCTTGTACGCGTCCACCAGCTTCATCTGCTGGATCGGCCAGCGCCAGCCGTACAGCTTCCTGAAGACCGTCACGATGTCGTCGGTGACCGTCTTCCGCACCACCAGCTCGCCGGTGTGCGGCTTGCCGTCGAAGCCCCAGTACGTCATCGTGATCAGCCGCAGGTCGCGGTAGCTGACCGGGCAGCCGGGACGCCACGAGTACGGCAGGCGGTCGCGGGAGACCTGCGAGACCTTGGCCTTGAACGCCGGCGGAGCCGTCGAGCTGGGCGTTGGCGTGGGCGGTGGCGTGGGCGTGGCCGACTCGGCAGGCTGTTGCGCGGGCGCCGGCACCGTCGATGAGGAGCCGGTGGTGGCAGGCGCCCGCGTCCCGCACGAAACGGAGGCGAGCACCACGAACGCCATGGCGGCAGCACGTTTCATCTCGCCACAATATGCGACGTTCAAGCAGCTCAAGGTACTATCAGCACGGTATGGCGAGCCCTTTTCGCCAGCCCGACCGCCACCGAGCCGTGCCACATGGAGCGTGAGCGGCCCACCACGATGGCGTCGGCCATGTACGCGCTGGCCAGCGTCTCCAGCTCGCGCGCCGCGTCACCGCGCAGGCTGACGAACTGCCACGGCACGCCCGCGCCCCTCAGCTCGTCCCGCAGGTCCTCGCTCAGGTCGCCCGCCGCGTCGGGGATGATCGGCGACCCGGCGAAGAACCACAGGGCGGCGCTGTTGAGGGATTCGACGAAGGCGACGAGCAGGGCGGCGCGGTCTCTCCGGGCGAGCCCGGCCGCGTACGCGAGCGCGTTGCGGCTCGGGCCCGATCCGTCGAAGCCCACCACGAGCAGGCCGGCGCCGTCCTTGCCGATCTCGAACTCCCCTGCGGGGAGCCTGCCGGTCAGAGGCTCCCGTGCGGGGTCTGTGTCACCGCCGAACACGGCATGTCCCGCGTCAGGCGTCTGAGTGCTTACCGCGGCGGGCCAGCTCGCGCAGGGCGTCGGCCGCGTAGATCACCAGGGACACGAACGAGATCCCGGCGATCGCGCCGCCGAGCCACAGGTCGTTGATCGTCGCGTCCACGTAGGGCGCGCCCCTGTCTTGATAACCGACCGCGAACGGCGCGGCGACCAGCCACAGGCCGCCCAGGAACAGCAGGACGAGGGCGGAGACGCCCAGTTTTGCCTTCATCGGTTCTCCTCCACTCCGACCAGGGTTGCCTTGCCGTTCCGGCGGTGCTCAGCCGAGCTGTTGAGGTCCTCGCGCAGCGCCTCGACGAGCGGAGCCAGCAGGCTCGCCAGTTCGGCGGAGGACGCCTGGGGCGCCGCCGGCACGGGCTCGGGCTCCGGCTCGGGCCGGCGCTGACGTACGACCACCAGGCCCCTCGCCACGAGCTCCTCGTAGATCGCCGCCACGAAGCAGATCGCGCCGATCAGCCCCACGACGGCCACGACCAGGCCGCTGAAGAACTCGGACTGGGTGGCGTTCGTCCAGTCGGCGTCCTCCGGCTGGGTGCCGAGCGCGAAGGGGGCGATCATCAGCCACAGCCCGGCCAGCACGGCCAGGGCGGCGGCGACGGTGCCCACGAACTTGCGAATCATTGTGAGATTCCTCCTGTTACGAGGTCTTTCTGCGGGGGCGCGGCCTGGGCGATCAGGGCGCGCGAGGTGGGTCGCAGCACGCTGTTCGCGACCGACCTGGCCCGCTCCCGTTCGGTCCGGCCGTCCGGCGGCGCCATCCTGGCGACCGCGCTGAGCAGCGCGGAGCGTTCGCCGTTGGTCCGCTCGATGCGCTGGGCGATGAGCTCGAGCAGCAGCCCGGCGAGGACGAGGTCGTCCTTGCTGAGCGGCTTCGGCGCCGGGGGCGGCGTCGAGGAGCCGCGCAGCGGCAGCTCCTTGAGGAAGACCGTGGCCACGAACCCGATCAGCGCGATGGGCACGCCCACCAGGAACACCGTCTCCAGGCCCCGCGTGAACGACTCCAGCACGATGTGCTTGATCGGCTCGGGCAGGTGCTGGATGGCTCCCGGGCTGCCGAGCTTGACGTCCCCGCCGCCGGGCAGCGCGATGTGCGCGGCCCTGAGCATGTCGGCCATCTCGTCCTTGAGGCGGTTCGTCAGGATCGCGCCGAACGCCGCCACACCGACGGCGCCGCCCAGCGAGCGGAAGAACGACACGCCGGACGTGGTCGAGGCCATGTCACGTAGCTCCGAGCCGTTCTGGGCGGCCAGGATGAGCATCTGCATGGACAGGCCGAGCCCGGTGCCCAGCACCGCCACGTCGAAGCCGATGAGCCACTCGCTGGAGTCGACGTGGAGCTTGGAGAGCATGAACAGCCCGACGGCCACGATCAGCAGGCCCGCGACCGGGAAGATCTTCCACTTGCCCGTCTGTGTGACGATCTTCCCGGAGATCACGCCGGCCAGGAACAGCGCCACCACCATGGGCAGCGTCATCAGGCCGGACTTGGTCGGGCTGAGGCCCTTGACGATCTGCAGGTACTGCGGCAGGTAGATCATCGCGCCGAACATCGCCATGCCGACGAACAGCGAGGCGAGGCTGGTCAGCACGAACGTGCGGTTGCGGAACAGCCGCGGCGGCAGGATCGGGTTACGCGCGGTCCGCTCCGACACCACCGCCAGGGCCAGCATGAGCAGGCAGAGCGCCGCCAGGAAGTACGTCCAGAACGAGTTCCACTCGAACTCCACACCGCCCAGCGTCAGCAGCAGCATGAGCGAGCTCGCGCTGGCCGTGATCGTGGTCGCGCCCCAGATGTCGATGGAGGTGCTCCGCTTGACCTTCGGCAGCTTCAGCACCTTCTGGATCACGATGAAGGCCACCACGGCGAAGGGCACCACGACGTAGAAGCACGAGCGCCAGCCCAGCCAGTCGGTGTCCACCAGGAAGCCGCCGAGCAGCGGACCCGCGACCGTGGAGATCCCGAAGACCGCGCCCATGTAGCCCGAGTAACGGCCGCGCTCGCGGGGCGAGACGATGTCCCCGAGGATCACCTGCGCGAGCGCCGACAAACCACCCACGCCAAGGCCCTGCACGGCTCGCGCCGCGATGAGCTGCCCGATGTCCTGGGAGAGACCGGCCACCAGCGAGGCCGCCACGAACAGCCCCAGCGCCGTCTGGAAGAGGAGCTTCCGTCCGAACAGGTCGGACAGCTTGCCCCACAACGGCGTGGAGACCGTCATCGTCAGCATGGTCGCCGAGGCGACCCATGAGTACTGGTCCTGACCGCCCAGCTCCCCCACGATCGTCGGCAGTGCCGTGCCCACCACCGAAGTCGAGATCATCGACGTGAGCATCGCGAGCATGAGCCCGGACATGACCTCGAGGATCTCGCGGTGGGTGTACTGCCGCCTCGCGGGGGGTGCGGCCTGAGCCTGCGCAACCACTACACCATCCCCTTACTACAGCTTTACTCCACGTGAGTATACGCGCGTTTACTAGCCGCGCGGCAAGTGGGGGTCCGTTGAGTAGAGTGCGGGCATGGACGCCCAGGTGACGGACGCCCGGCCACGCGGCCGCGAGGCCACTCGCGAGAGGATCTTGCGTGCGGCCCGCACGCTGTTCGGGGAGCATGGCTACGAGCGCGTGACCGTGCGGATGATCGCGGCGGCCGCGGACGCCAACATCGCCCTGGTGGGGCGCTATTTCGGCTCCAAGGCCGGCCTCTTCGGCGCGGTTCTCGACGGCGAGCCGGCCTTCAGCGACCTGTTCACCGGCGATCAGGAGAGCCTGCCGCGGCGGCTGGCCGAATACGCGGCCGAGCGCATGGAGCACCCGCCGGAGAGTCCGATCCTGCGCACACTGGAGCGCTCGGCGGGCCATCCCGAGGTCCAGGCGGTGGCCCGGGAGCGCCTGCTCACGGCCGTGCTCAACCCGTTGGAGGAGCGCCTGGAGGGCCCGGACGCGCACGCCAGGGCCCGCATGGCCACCGCGGTCCTCCTCGGCGTCGGCGCCATGCGCCGCCGCATCGGCCCAGAGACGCCCACCCCGGCCGACGTCGATCGACTGACCGCGGTCTTCGAGGCGTGCTTGAAAGTTTCACCTTCCTAGGTGGCCCTGGCCTGGGAGATGCCGCGCGCGGCGGTCGGAGGTCTTTGAGCGGGCAGTGACGGCTACCTACCATCCGTATGCGGGTGGGAGCGCTCCCAAACTCCCGCACGACGGACGGAGTGAATTCCATGTCTCGCAGAAGGCCCGTGCTGGCGGTGCTCCTCGCGGCGGCCGCCATGGCCGTGGCGGGGTCGGTCGTCCTCTCCTCGACCACCACCGCCCAGGCCGCCGACTCCGCTTTCTACGTGGATCCGCAGACCAAGGCGGCCACGTGGGTCGCCGCGAACCCCAACGACAGCCGTACCCCGGTGATCAGGGACCGGATCGCCGCCGTTCCTCAGGGCAGGTGGTTCGCGTCGTACAACCCCTCCACCGTGCGCGGCGAGGTCAACGCGTACGTCGGCGCGGCCGCCGCGGCAGGCAAGATCCCCATCATGGTCGTCTACGACATGCCGAACCGCGACTGCGGCGGCGCGAGCGCGGGCGGCGCGCCGGACCACGCGGCGTACCGGGCCTGGATCGACCAGATCGCGGCCGGACTCGGCGGCCGGCCCGCCACGATCGTGCTGGAGCCGGACGCGCTGGCCATCATGACGAACTGCATGAGCTCCGCGCAGCAGGCCGAGGTCAAGGCCTCCATGGCCTACGCCGGCAAGAAGTTCAAGGGGACGTCGTCGCAGGTGAAGGTGTACTTCGACATCGGCCACGACGCGTGGCTGTCTCCCTCGGAGGCCGCCTCCAGGCTGGGCGGGGCCGACGTGGCCAACAGCGCCGACGGCATCGCGGTCAACACCTCCAACTACCGCTCCACGCCCGGACTGGTGTCGTACGCCAAGAGCGTCATCGCGGCGACCGGCGTGTCCAGGCTGAAGGCGGTCATCGACACCAGCCGCAACGGCAACGGGCCGCAGGGCAGCGAGTGGTGCGACCCGGCGGGCCGCGCGACGGGCACCTGGAGCACCACCAACACGGGTGACCCGGCGATCGCCGCCTTCCTCTGGGTCAAGCCGCCGGGCGAGTCCGACGGGTGCATCGCGCCGGCCGGGCAGTTCGTGCCGCAGCGGGCGTACGACCTGGCCATGGCCGCGCCCCAGCCCACTGTGACCCCCACCGTGACGCCGACGGTCACCCCCACCGTGACCCCCACAACGGGTCCCGGGGGCTGCACGGCCACCTACAAGGTGACGGGCCAGTGGCAGGGAGGCTTCCAGGGTGAGGTCACGGTGAAGGCCGGCTCGTCTGCCATCTCCGGCTGGAAGGTCGGCTGGACGTTCCCCAACGGGCAGACGATCACTCAGCTCTGGAACGGCACCCTGGCCGGCAGCAACCCCGTCACCGTCACGAACGCCGGCCACAACGGCAGCCTGCCTGCCGGCGCCACCACCACATTCGGCTTCCTGGGCAACTGGAACGGCCAGAACGGCACCCCCGCTCCGGTGACCTGCACGGCCTCCTGAGATCCGATGGGCCCCGGTCAAGGGGCCCATCGGCGAAATAACGGCGCCTTCGCGGCTGTTGCACAGTGCCAGGTCGACACCCTCGGGGAAAGGCGCGTACTCATGGCACTGCCGCTGTCCATCCTTGATCTGGCGATCATCGGCGAGGAGGAGACGGCGGCCGACAGCCTCGCCGCCAGCGTGACCCTCGCCCAGCGGGCCGAGGAGCTGGGCTACCGGCGGGTCTGGTACGCCGAGCACCACAACATGCCGAGCATCGCCTCCTCGGCGACCAGCGTGCTGATCGCTCACGTCGCCGCCCACACCCGGACGATCCGCCTCGGGGCGGGCGGCGTCATGCTCCCCAACCACTCCCCGCTCACCATCGCCGAGCAGTTCGGCACCCTCGAAACCCTGCATCCCGGACGCATCGACCTCGGCCTCGGCCGCGCGCCGGGCAGCGACCAGCAGACCATGCGCGCCCTGCGGCGCACCCCGTCGTCCGCCGACTCGTTCCCCGAGGACGTTCTGGAGCTGCAGGGCTATCTCAGGGGTGAGTCCCGCATCCCGGGTGTGGACGCCACGCCGGGCAAGGGCACGGACGTGCCGCTGTACATCCTCGGCTCCTCGCTGTTCGGGGCCCAGCTCGCCGCCGCGCTGGGGCTCCCGTACGCGTTCGCCTCCCACTTCGCGCCCACCGCGCTGGAGGAGGCCGTGGCGCTCTACCGGCGCGACTTCAAGCCGTCCGCGCAGCTCGACCGCCCATACGTCATCGCCGCGCTCAACGTGATCGCGGCGGAGACGTCGGAGGAGGCGCAGGAGCAGTTCCTCGCCTCGAAGCGGCTGAGGGTGAGCAGGTTCCTGGGGCGGGGGCGCACGTTCACGCCGGAGGAGGCCGACATGATCCTCGAGTCCCCGGCGGGGCGGCAGATCGTGCAGATGGCCAAATACTCGGCGGTCGGCGACCCGGCCGAGGTCAAGGACTATGTCGCCCGGTTCGCCGAGCATGCCGGGGCCGACGAGCTGATCGTGGCCTTCTCCGCGCCTGACAGGAAGGCGGCGCTGCGCTCGGCCGAGCTGCTGGCGGAGGCACACGGCCTCTGATCAGCCCGCCAGTACGTGCCTCGGCGCGCACGGCACTTCACGGCTCTCGAACCGCCGCGCCACAATGAACCCATGTCCGGCTTCAAACGGCTCACCATCGACGAAGCGCGTACGCTCACCCGTTCCGAGCTCCTGCCCAGGATCGAGGAGGAGCAGAAATACTGGTACGAGCGCATCCGCCGCAGCCGGATGCAGCCGGGGGACGACGAGGCGTTCAAGACCTTCAACAAGATCCTGCATGCCGCCGCCGACCTCGACCGCACCCGTGCCGACACCGAGGCCCTGCTCCAGAGCAGACCCCTGGACAAGGACTACTGGCGCACGCCGCTCGGGGAGCTCGGCGTGCTCTAGGAGAGCTCGGCCGGGAGGCCGTGCGGATCGACCTTCGCGACGATCAGGGCCGGGGCGCCGGACGCCTTCGCCGTGGCGAGGGCCTGGTCGAAGGCCGCCGCGGTGCTGACCGACTGGGCGGACTGCACGCCGAGCCCGTTCGCCACCTTGACGAAGTCCCACCGGTCGAGCACCACGTACGGCTTCGGCTGCGCGCTGGGATTGCCGAAATATCCGTCGTCGATGAGGAACTGCTCGAAGGCGTAGATGCCGTTGTCGATGACGACGACGACCGGGTTGCGGGCGTACCGCGCGAGAGTGGAGAGCGCCTGCGCGGTCATGTGGAAACCGCCGTCGCCGCAGATGACCAGGGGCCGCCTGCTCGATCCGAACGACGCGCCGACCGCGGCGGCCACGGAATGCCCGATCGAGGCCCACACGGCACCGCACATGAACGAGTCGTGCCCTTTCACCGGCAGGTTCGCGGCCGAGGCGACGCCCAGGAAAGTGTCGGGGACCACGAGCCAGGAGTCGTCCAGCGCGGCGCCGATGCGCTCGAAAACCTGGCGGTAGGTCAACGGGCCCGTGGCCGGCGCGGGAGCGGGCGGATCGACCGCGGCGGGCACCGGCTTCGGTGGCGCTTTCGCCGCCTCGCTGACGAGCGCCGACACGAGAGCGCCGATCTCCGCGTTCTGCTTGGGGCCGCCCTTGATCCTCACCTTGCCGTCATAGGCCGAGACGATGCGGTTGCCGCCGGTCGTCACCAGCGGCGCGTAGTTGCTGGGAAACACGCAGCCGAGCATCACGAGCAGGTCGGCGTGCTCGACGGCGTTCGCGGCGGCGGGGGTGGAGTGCGGCGGGGCATAGACCCCGACCCAGCCGTTGCCCTCCTCGGGCAGCGCCGACTTGGCGAGCAGCGCGGTCGACCAGCGGATGCCCAGCTTGGCGATCAATTCGGCCACCTTGCCGGCGAGCCCGTAACGCTGGATCTCGGCGCCGACGAGAATGACCGGCGACGTCGCGGCGCGGATCAGCCCGACGATCGTGGTCGCGAGCTGCTGCTCCGTGCCCGCCGCCGGGATGGCGAGCGGCAGCGGCCCGGCCGGCATCGGGCAGGGCAGATTCCAGATGTCCCTGTTGATCTCGACATAGACCGGCCGCTTCTTCCTGATCGCGGTCGCGATCGCGCCGTCCACCACGGCCGGCACTTCCGCCGCCTTTTCGGCACGCGCCGCGCTCGCGGTGACGAGCCTGTACGCGGCCAGATCCGTGTCCGGCTGCCCGGTCGAATGCGAGAACAGGACGTCGAAGTCCCGCAAGTTGGTGAGGTTGCCGGTGTTCGGGCCGCCATTGAGGACGACGACCGGGCTGCGCTCGACGAAGGCGCCGGCAATCGCGTTGATCATGCTCAGCATGCCGACCCCGTTGGCGACCGCCACGGCCCCGAGGCCCTTCATCCGTGCGTACCCGTCGGCCGCGTAACCGGCCTCCAGATCGCTCGCGGTGACGACCGCTCTGACGCCGTGGGGGCCGACCGCGTCGAACAGCGGCGCGCAGAAGGCGGCCGGCACGCCGAAAAGCGTGTCGACCTGCTGCCGGCTCAGCCGCGTCAGGATGTAGTCGGCGACGGTGAAGGCCATTTCCGTGGACCCCGGATCAGACGCGGACCGGCATCGCCGGATTGACCATTGCCGCGTTGCGCGGGTGGTGGATGTGGATCTCCGGCATGGGCCTGGGCGCGGTCTTGCCGAAGAGCGCGGCCATGTGCTTGACCAGGCCCTTGCACACTGCCTTGTCGAACAGTTCGTTGTTCACGCCCTCTTCGAAGGTGCCGCCGATGACGACATGGTCGGCGCGGGGGAACATGTAGCCGTCCTGGCCGTAGAGATACTGCAGATTCGGCTGGGCCGGCAGCATCGCGAGCTGCCCCTTGATGGGGACCATCTTCGCGTCGTTCCACAGCGTCTTCGCGCCGAGCCCCGTGCAGTTGACGATGAGCTTCTGCGTCAGCGACGTGAACACGTGCTGCTTGCTCGTGAAGGACCGATGCACGAACATGACGCCGCGTGCCTTCAGGTCGCTCTCCAGCCGCGGGAGGAAGATCGGCGGCTCCACCAGCAACGTCTGATACCTGAACCCTGGCTTGGTGTGGCCTTCGAACGGCAGGCGGGTCAGCGGGACGCGAGCCGGCAGCAGCCCCGGCACGAGCTGCTCCACGACATCGAGATTGGGCGACGGCTTGGGCGTGAAGTTGGGGCGCTCGGACACGCCGAATCCATGGCCGATGCTGCTCTTGAAGGTCGTGTAGGACGTCCTGAGTATGTCCTTGAGCTCGTTCTCCTTGCCCTCGTACGTGACGACGGACACGGCCCAGTGGCCGCCCGCCTTGAACGACGTGGTCTGCACCGGGTCGCGCTCCGTGTAGATCGTGACCCTGAGTCCGAGGTCGAGCAGCAAGGTGGCGGCGGTCATCCCCATGACCCCGGCGCCGAGGACCGCGACCTCCGTGTCGTGCGACACGGCGATGCGCTTCTGGACCATCTCCTTGACCTTGGCGGCACAGCCCCAGCTCAACGTGATGCCGCAGCCGCCATGGCCGTAATTGTGGACGACGAACCTGCCGGAGTCCGTCTCGGCGTCGAGCCGGAAGGAACCGGTACGGTACGGCCGGACCCCGGCGAGACACGCACCTGGCGCATTCGGGTCGAAGGTGAAGTCAGGCGTCGGCAGGTTGGCGGATGCCATGTTCCACCCCTCGAATCAGTCGCGGCTCGGTCCACTCTGACGCTTACCCACTGTCATGGACCGTGATCGCATCGTAGCCAAGCGCTCGGCGTTCTGCCAGGCCGCCGTTTCCGTTCAGCGATCCGACCATCCGGCCATGCGGCGGGCGCCCCGGTGGCAGGCGCCCGCCGCATCGGCTCAGACGCCGAAGGCGGCCGGGTAGCGGATCGTGCCGGACGGCACGGGCCGGGTGGGATCGAAGACGAGCGCCATCATGTACTTGTCCTCGACGTCGAAGGGCGGCCGGATGGCGTGGCGCGAGGCCGGGGCGAAGCCGAAGCGCGGGTAGTACTCGGCGTGGCCGAGCACCAGGACCAGGTTCTCGCCCTGCTGCCGGGCGGCGTCCAGGGCGGCGCGGACGGCCGCCGAACCGGCGCCACGACGCTGGTGCTCGGGCCGCACCGCGCAGGGGCCCAGGGTGAGGGCGGGGAGGCCGTCGACGTGGCAGCGCGTGAGCAGCGCGAACCCGGCGACGGCGCCGCCGGGCTCCTGCGCGATCCACGACAGGCCGGGCAGCCAGGCCGCCGGGTCGGCGCGCAGCGCCTCCACCAGATCGGCCTCGTGCGAGGTGGGGAAGGCGGCGAGGTTGACCTCCCGGATCTGGTCGCGGTCGGCGTCGGTCTCGGTACGGGTGATCCAAGGTGTGGTCATGGCGGTGCGGAAGTCCTTTTCTACGGTCATGTCCGAGGGGTAGTGCGCGTTCACAGCTGCCGGTCCCGGAACTTGTAGGTGGCGCGGAGATGGCTGGTGATGGATCTCTGCCGGTTGACGCGCTCGTCCCGCAGCCGGGCGTCGGTGCGCGAAGCCTGCCAGGCGGTCTCGCGCTGGAGCTTGCGGTAGCTGTCCAGCCGGCGTCGGGCCAGGTCACCTGCCTGGATGGCGGCCTGTACGGCGCAGCCGGGCTCGGCGTCGTGGGCGCAGTCGCCGAAGCGGCAGCCTTCTGCGAGCTGTTCGATCTCGGCGAAGACCTGCTCCAGGCTGTCTGTGGCGTCATGGAGGCTGATCGCGCGCAGGCCCGGAGTGTCGATGAGCACGCCGCCGCCGGGCAGGCGGACCAGCTCGCGGCGGACGGTGGTGTGCCGGCCCTTGCCGTCCTGCTCCCGCACCATGCCGGTGTCCAGCAGTTCCTCACCGAGCAGGGCGTTGCCGAGCGTGGACTTGCCCGCGCCGGAGGGTCCGAGCAGGACCGTGGTGCCATCGCCCAGCAGCGCGGTCAGGACGTCGAGGTTGTGGCCGGTGGCGGCGCTGGTGGCCACGATGCCGACGCCGGGCGCGAGCGCGCCGACCTCGGCATGCGCGGCGTCGGCGTCGGCCGCCTGATCGGCCTTGGTCAGGACGACCAACGGCTGCGCGCCGCTGCTCCATGCGAGGGCGATGAAGCGCTCCAGCCGGGCGGCGTTCAGAGGGGCGGCCAGGGAGACCGCGATGACGACCGTGTCGATGTTGGCGGCCAGCACCTGCCCGTGGGAGGTGCGTGACGCCGACGAGCGCACGATCGCGCTGTGCCGGGGCAGTACGGCCGCCAGCTCGGGATCTCGGCCGGGGCGCAGCGCCGCCCAGTCACCGGTGCACGGCGCGGCCAGGGGGTCGGCGGCATGCCGCGCCGGGATGGCGGCCCGGACCGGGCCGTGCTCGGTGATCGCGTCACACGAGCCCCGATGCACCCGCATGATCCGCGCGGGTACCAGGCCGGCCCTGCGGTGATCGGCGAAGACGTCGTCGAGTGCCGGCGTCCACCCGTACTGGGACAGGTCGACATCGGCGGGAACGGAGGAATCCGTGAAGGAAGGGTTCAACGTGAGACACCTTGCGGGAAGGGACCCCGGCAGGACTCAGGCGTCATCCACTCCGTGAGCCGGACGGCTCATGACAGGAGGGCAGAAGTCGGTCAGACCGGGGCCCGGGACGTGAGGATTGTCCGGGCGCTGCACAGGGCAGCGGTCTTCACCGCGGTCATCAAACCTCACCTCCCCTCATCCCATGTCCAACATCAGCTTGGGGCACCGTAGCACTCCTTGCCGCGGAGTGCCGCGTACGCCCCTGGTCGTCCTTGGTTCCTGTGCGGTAACTCGGTGCCTTTGAAGTGCCGTCTTCCCTGGTTGCCCACGGTCACGCAAGATTCCTCTGTTACCAAAAAGAACTATGGGAGAGGTTTCCTGTGTCCGCCACCGTTCAATCACCGCCGCCGTCCTTGCGCCTGACGCCGCGGGCCTGGGGAATGCTGCTCGTCCTGTGCGGGGCGATCTTCCTGGAAGGCATCAACGTCGCCATGCTCAACGTGGCGCTGCCGGCCATCCGGGCCGACCTCGGCCTGTCCACCGGCGAGCTGCAGTGGGTGATCAGCGCCTACGTCCTGGGCTATGGCGGGTTCATGCTGGTCGGGGGCAGGGCCGCCGACCTGTTCGGCCGCCGGCGCATGTTCCTGCTCTGGCTCGCGATCTTCCTCGTCGTCTCCGCCCTGGGCGGGATGGCCGGCGAGGGCTGGATGCTCATCGCCGCCCGCTTCGTCGCGGGCGTCGCCGCCGCGGTCATGACGCCGGCCGGGCTGTCGATCATCACCACCAGTTTCGAGGAAGGGCCGCAACGCAACCAGGCGCTGCTGGTCTACTCCGGTACCGCGGCGGGCGGCTTCTCGCTCGGCCTGGTGCTCGGCGGACTGCTGGCGGCCGTGAACTGGCGGCTGGTGCTCTTCGCACCCGCCGTACTGGCCCTGATCATCCTGGTCCTGGCGCTGCCGCTGGTCCCCGCCGGCTCGGTGGAACGCTCCGGAGATCGGCGCGTGGACGCGCTGGGAGCGGTCACCATCACCGCCGCCATCATGCTGCTGGTGCTCGGCGTCGAGCGGGCCGCCCATGCGGACGCGGGGTGGACCGCCGCCATCATCGCCGCGGGGCTCGTCCTCATCGCCCTGTTCGTCGTGATCGAACGCAGGTCCGCCGCTCCGCTCGTACGGCTGGGCATCCTGCGCTCCGGGCCGCTGGTACGGGCGAACCTGGCGAGCCTGCTGTTCTCCGGCGCCTTCTTCGGGTTCCAGTTCATCGCGGTGCTGTACCTGCAGGAGCTGCGCGGCTGGAGCTCGCTGGAGACCAGCCTGGCCATGCTGGCCATCGGCGCGGACGCCATCCTCGCCCCCACTCTCACACCCCGGCTGGTCAACCGCTACGGCAACCCGAAGGTCATCCTGGCCGGGCTGCTGCTCGCCGTCCTTTCCTATGTTCTGTTCCTGCCGATCGGCCTGGACACCGTCTACCTCGCCATGTTCCCCACCATGATCATTCTTGGGGTGGCGTTCGCCCTCGCGTACGGGCCGCTGACCATCGTCGCCACCGACGGCGTGGAGGAGAGCGAGCAGGGACTGGCGGGCGGACTGCTGTACACCTCCTTCCAGTTCGGCGCCGCGCTCGGCCTCGCCGCCAGCACCGCCGTCATCGTCGCCACCACGACGGCGGGCGGCGGAGCGGCGGACGTGCTCGCCGGCTATCGCGCCGCCCTGGTCGTACCCATCGTCGCCGCGTCCCTGGCGGTCGTGGTCAGCGCCTTCGGCCTGAGGAGGGGGCGATGACCTCCACGGTGGCCTCCTTCGCGGAGATCGAGAGCGAGTTCAACGCCTTCGTCGGCGCCATCGTGTACGCCACCATGGTCACCGTCGACGCCAGGAACCGCCCCCGCACCCGCGTCCTCATCCCGATCTGGGAAGCCGTGGACGGGCAGCCGCGCGGCTGGCTGGCCACGTACCGGACCCCGGTCAAGGCGGCCCACCTCGCGGGCAACCCGCACACCTCCTTCTCCTACTGGAAACCGGGCAACAACTCGGTCGCCATCGACGCCGTGGCCACGTGGGTCGAGGAACCGGACGTCAAGCGGCACGTCTGGGACCTCTACCGTGCCACCAGCCCGCGTGGGGCCGGCTACGACCTCGGCAACTTCTGGCGATCGCCCGCCGATCCCAAGCTGCACGTTCTTCGCCTCGACCCCTGGCGCATCCAGGTGATCCGCGGCATGGACCTGCGCAGCCGCATCTGGACGACGCCGGACGCGTGACGCCGGGCCGGCTGGTGCACGCCGGCGTGCCTGCTGCGGGGGAGGCCTGCCATGAGACCCGACATCGTGGCAGGCCTCCCCACCGACCAGCTCACCAAGATTTCGGACTTCGAGCGCGCAAGTCCTGTCCCGCCGGCGGCCCACCGGCGACCCTTGGCTCATGACACAGACTTCCGCCCCGTCCGGCGCGCTGCCGGCCGTCGCCCATCGCTGGCCCACCCTGCTCGGGCTGGGCTTCGCCGCCCTCAGCCTCCTCGACATGGAGGACGGCCGCAGCCTGGCGTTCGTGGTCTTCCTGGCAGCGCTCATCTACCTCGGTACGGCGGTGCTCGGCAAGCCTGGCACGGTGTGGGCCCTCTTCATCATCAGCACCGTGGCGTGGGTGGTGCTGGACAAGCTCGAGATCGACCCCTGGCCCGGTCTGGTCGGCGGCGCGCTCTCGCTCATCGTCCTCGGACTGGTGGGCGGGCTGTTGCGCAAGCCGGTGCTGACGGCGGCGCAGGTCCCGGCCATGCTGCTCTTCGGCGGGGCGGCACTGCTGGCGCTCACCCTCTCGCCCCAGGCCGGCGGCTTCCTGGTCGCGGCGGCGCTGATCGGCCACGCCGTACAGGACGTGCTCGTCTGGCGGGCCAAGCAGGTGGTGGCGCGCTCGATGGCCGAGTTCTGCATGGTCCTCGACTTCATCCTCGGCGTGGGCATCGTGGTGCTGAGCCTGTGAACCCGTTCCCCGCACCGTCCAGCACCTGCTGGAAAAGGGAGAGACGGGTCCCGGACGTCCGTGTCAGCATGCTCGACCATGGTGGAATACGAGACTGACGACGACACTTTGGCCGCCATCGCCCGCCTGCACGGGATCACCTTCGAGCAGGTACGGCCCCTCCCGCAGGGGGTGGCCAACCACGTCCTCCTTCTCGGCGACGACCTGGTCCTGCGCATCCCACGGGCCAAGCAGTTCCTCCCGGACCTGGTCAAGGAGGTCGCGGTCATCCCCGCCGCCCGGCACGCGGGCGTGCGGACGCCGGAGGTCGTCGCCTTCGACGACAGCTGTTCGGTGGTGGACGTGCCTTACATGGTGCTCGCCCGAGCGCACGGGGTGGATCTGGCAGGCCTCGACCTACCTCCCGCCACCACCGACCGTGTCGCCCACCAGGCGGGACGGGAACTGGCCAGACTGCACCGGCTGTCCCCGGCCACCGCACCTGACCTTCCTGCCGTCCCCGTGGAGGACGGCAGCGCCGACCCCTGGGCGCTCGTCGACCACCTTCTCGTGGCGGGCTGGATCGACGCCGAGGCCGCCCGCTGGCTCACCGGCTGGTTCGACCGGCTCGCGGCGCATCTCCCCGCGGACCCGCCCTTGGTCCTGGTGCACGGCGACCTCGCTCCGCAGAACCTCCTGGTCTCCCCGGCGACAGCCCAGCTCAGTGCGATCGTGGACTGGGGCGACGCCCAATGGGCCGACCCTGCTGCCGACTTCGCCAAGATGCCCTTGACCAGCATCCCGGCCATGCTCGACGGCTACCGGCAGGAAAGCGGCGAAGGAGCCTCAGCACCGACCTGGGAGGCCCGCGTCTTGTGGTTCCACCTCACCTGGGCACTCGGACGCCTGGCAGATCCCGTCCCGCACCCGGGCGAACGCCACTGGACCGCCCCTCCAGCCGGCCGGCTCCTGGGCCTGCTCCGCTTCTTCGCCTCGACCCCACCCGCCCCCTGGGCCGAGCTGGCCTGACGCAGCGGCTCCCCAGGTCTCCCCGCAAGCGGTGAAACTCGGTCGAGGGTGCCGTGAAACCGACACCGCCGAGAGTGAGGCCATGAGCATCACAGAACTCGGACGTACCGGGGGCGGCCCGGCGGCCGGCGGGGACGCCGATCTGGCCGTACGTGCGGAAGGGCTTGCCAAGACGTTCGGCGAGCACCGCGCCGTCGACGGGATCGACCTGGACGTACGCCTCGGTGAGATCTTCGGCGTCCTCGGCCCGAACGGCGCAGGCAAGACCACCACGCTACGGATGCTGGCCACCCTGTTGAAGATCGACGCGGGCCGCGCCGAGATCTTCGGGGTCGACGTGGCCGGCAACCCCCACGTGATCCGCCAGCTGGTCGGCGTCACCGGACAGTACGCGTCGGTCGACGAGAACCTGACCGCCCGCGAGAACCTCTGGCTCTTCAGCCGCCTGCAGGGCATCGCCGGGCCGCGTGCTCGGCGCATCGCCGGCGAGCTGCTGGGCCAGTTCGGCCTGGAGGATGCCGCCGACAAACCGATCGCGCAGTTCTCCGGCGGCATGCGCCGGCGCCTCGACCTGGCGGCCAGCCTGATCACCAGGCCGCCGCTGATCTTCCTCGACGAGCCGACCACCGGTCTCGATCCGCGCACGCGCGGCCAGATGTGGGAGACCATCCGCGGTCTGGTCGCCGACGGCTGCACGGTGCTGCTGACCACGCAATATCTCGACGAGGCCGACCAGCTCGCCGACCGCGTCGCCGTCATCGACCACGGCCGCAAGGTCGCCGAGGGCACCCCCGACGAGTTGAAGACCGCGGTCGGCAACTCCACCCTCCAGTTGCTGCTCGCCGAGCCGGGGGAGGTGCCCGCCGCCGTGGAGGTCGTGCGGCGCGTGCTCGGCTCCGACCCGGTCCTCAGCCCGGAGCAGGGCCGCCTCAACGTCGCCCTCGACCGGGCCGACCTGGCCGCCGACGTACTGATCGCGCTGCGCAACGCGGGGGTGTCGATCTCCTCGGTGAGCGTGGCCAAACCCAGCCTGGACGAGGTGTTCCTCGCCCTCACCGGCCACGGGACGGACGAGGGCGACGGAACCGGCACGGAGGAGAACCGATGAGCACCACGATCGCACCCGCACGCGAGGCGGTCCAGGCCGCCGACCGCGTGGCCGCCGCCAGACGGCGGGTCTCCATGGGGGAGACGATCAGTCAGACCCTGACGATGGCGTGGCGGGCGCTCAAGAAGATGCGCCGCAACCCCGAGCAGTTCTTCGACGTGGCGTTGCAGCCCATCCTGTTCACCCCGATGTTCGCGTTCGTCTTCGGCGGCGCCGTCTCCGGCGACGTGGAGAGATACCTGCCCCTGATGATTCCCGGCATCCTCGCCCAGACCGTGTTGACGACGTGCATGGCGACGGGCACGCAGCTACGGGAGGACATGGAGAAGGGCGTTTTCGACCGGTTCAAGGCGTTGCCGATCGCTCGGATCGCGCCGCTCGCCGGCCCGATGGTGGCCGACCTGGTGCGCTACGCGACCGCGGCCACTCTGACCTTCTCCATGGGCCTGGTGCTGGGCTACCGTCCGGGCGGCGGAGCGGGCGGCGTGCTCGCCGCGATCCTGCTGGCGATCATCACGGGCTGGTCGCTGGCGTGGGTCTTCACCTGGGTCGGCACGATCGCCCGGAGCGCCCAGGCCGTGCAGGGCATCTCTATGATGATCTTGTTCCCGCTGACGTTCCTGTCGAACGCGTTCGTCCCCGTCGAGACCCTGCCCGGCTGGCTGGCCGCGTTCGTACGGGTAAACCCGGTCTCACACCTGGTCACGGCCGCCCGCGACCTCGCCAACAGCGCCCTCGTCAGCGGAGAGGTGGCCTGGACGCTCCTGGCCTGCCTGATCGTCATCGCGATCTTCGCGCCGCTGTCGGTACGCAGCTACAAGCGGCACATGTGACCTCCGCCCGTCACGGCCGGAGACCTGATCAAGGAGGCTCCGCGCCTCGTCCAGCAGCTCGGGGCCGCGTCGATCGCCGTACTCGGCCCGCATGGCGGCGATCATGCCTGGCGCGGCCCGCTCCGCGTACGGCTCGATCCGCTCGAAGGCCATGCTGGGCAAGGTGTGGTTGTACGCGAACCGCTCGGCCAGCACCAGCAGCCCGATGGCGTCGCGGGGGGCCGTGGCTCTCCGTAGCAGCCCCCAGGCGCCGAGGGCGAAGATCATCGAGCCGCACATGGGGTAGTCCAGGATGGGATTACCCCAGGTCAGCAGGTCGTAGCCCAGGGCGGTGGCGAACAGCTCCGCGCCGTACCGGACGTCTTCCGGCGGGGCGTGGTACGCGTACGCCGTCAGGGTGACCGACTCCGCGACGATCGTCCACGGGGTGAACTCCGTGCGCGGCACCCCGGCCAGGCGCAGGTCGCGCGCCCGCTGGACGGCCAGGCGGTACTCCGCGAGTGCGGCGGCCGTCTCGCCGCGGGCGAGGGCGAGCTCGGCCGCGCACAACGAGACGAGCGCCACCCCGCCGAGCACCGACTTGTTGTCGTTGACCCGGGCGATCTCGGCGAGCTCGGTCTCCGCGGTGTCGAGGTCGCCGTCGGCGAGCGCGGCGATCAGCAGCACCGCGCGGAGCTGGGTCTCGTCGTCGGTGGCGCCGACCCGGCTCAGCACCGGGATGGCGGTCCGCGCGTGTCCGACCGCCCGCCGGCGGTCGCCGAGCTGCATGACCAGGTGGGCCAGTACGGCGTGCATGACCGCGGCGAACCACGGCCCCACGTCCTCGCGGAGCATCGTCAGGGTCCGCTCGGCGGTCTCGATCGCCCCGGTCACGTCGGCCTCGTTCTCCAGGACGTGGACGCTCATCTGCGTCGCCGCCAAGGCCACGTCATGGTCGGCGCTGCGGCGCAACTCCGCCAGCCGGCGGCGCAGCTCGCCCTCGGGGGCGTCGCACGCGAGCGCCACCGTGGCCATCGCCGCCACGCGGGGATCCGTCCTGTCACTGATGGGCAGCGTACGGAGGAGATCGCGCAGCGGATCGCTGGTGCGGTCGTTGACGATCATGATGTTCACGAGGGTGATCAGCATGGCGGCCCTGGTCACCTCGACGAGGTGCGGTGGCGGCATCCAGCCGGTGATCACCTGGGCGATCGCATGCCGGTGAACGAAGACCCGGGCGTGGTCGCCGCGGATCGACCACAGCGCGCCGACGCCTGCCAGCAACTGGACCGTCGTGACGGGATCGGGCTCGCCGAGAGCCTGCCGGAGCAGATCCGCGAGGTTGCTCTCCTCGGCATGCAGCGCGTCGGCCGCCGCGAACTGCGCCGGGCTGAACAGCCGGGAGCCGTGCTCGAGGGCGTACGCCGTCGCCCAGTCCCGCTGCGCCGCCCGAGCGGGCGCCTCCTCGCCGGCCTCCTTCAGCCGCATCCGCCCGAATTCCCGGACGGTCTCCAGCATCCGGTAGCGCAGGCCGTACGTCGTCTCGCGGACGCTCAGCATCGACTGCTCGGTCAGCGCGTCCACGACGCGCAGGGCGTCCTGGCCGAGTACGTGCTCGGCCGCGGCCAGCGTGAACCCGTCGCCGAACAGCGACAACCACCGCAACGCCTGCCGTTCTGGCTCGTCCAGCAGGTTCCACGACCAGTCGATGACCGCGAGCAGCGTCTGGTGCCGGTCGGGGGCCGTCCGGTTCCCGCCGCGCAGCAGGGCGAACCGGTCCGCCAGGCGCCGCGCGATCTCCTCCACCGACATCACGCGTACCTTGGCCGCGGCCAGCTCGATCGCGAGCGGCAGCCCGTCGAGGCGGGCGACGATCTCCTCGACCGCTCCCTCGTCGATCCGCGCATCCTGGCGGGCGGCCGTGGCGCGCTGGCGGAACAACTCGACCGCGTCGCCCGTGGGCAGCTCGCCGAGCAGGTAGGCGCGTTCGGCGGGGATCGACAAGGGGGCGCGCGAGGTGATGAGCACCCGCAGGTCGCGGGTCGTCACCGTCAGGAACGCCACCAGGTCGGCGACGGCCTCGATCACGTGCTCGCAGTTGTCCAGGATCAGCAGTGCAGGTGCCTGGTCGAGATGTTGCGCGATCCGGGCGCGAACGTCGGAGCGCTGCTCGGCGGTCAGGACACGACGCCCGCTGACCGAGTCCCGGACTCCGAGCGCCGAGCCCACCTCGCCCACCACGCCCTCCGGCGAGGAGACCCCGACGAGCTCGATGAAGTGAACGACGGGCTGCGCGGCGTTCCTGCCGACGACATGAGCCAGCCGCGTCTTGCCCAGCCCGCCAGGGCCGATGATGGAGACCACCCGCTGGGTCTGCAGCAGGGCGTGCACCGCGCGGATGTCGCCGTCGCGGCCCAGCAGCGAGGAACCGTCGAACAGGACGCCCGCACGCACCGGCCGGTCCGCGACGAGGAGTTCGGCGTACACGCGGGCGAGCTCGGGCCCTGGTTCGGTGCCGAGCCGCGCGACCAGGTGCGCGCGGTACCGCTCGTAGCGTTCCAGGGCGGCGGCGGCACCTCGCACGGCGGCCTCGCTGCGCAGCAGGCAGGCGAGCAGCTCCTCGTCGTACGGCCGATCGGCCGCGGCCTCCTCCAGCAGCGGCAGCGCGCTCTCGTGAGCGCCGCTCCGGCCCCGCGCGATCGCCGCCACCCGTCGCGCCTCGGCCACCCACCCTGCCGCGACGCCCCTCAGCTCAGCCAGCGCGCCCGTGGCGCCGTCCAAGCCGCCGGCCACGAGACCCATGGCCTCTTCGGCGCGGCGGAGCGCGAGCACCATGTCGTCCTCGCCCAGCGCGGCCCGTGCCTGCTCCACCAGCGCGCCGAGCAGCAGCGCGTCCACCTGGCCGGCGGGCAGCCCGAGCCGGTAACCACGGGAGATCCGCACCACGGCGTCGGCGGAGGTCGCCGCCCTGGTCCGCGAGACGACCACCTGCAGCGCCTTCGTCGGGTTGGCCGGCGCCTCGTCGGGCCACAACTCCTCGACCAGGCGCTCGTCACTGACCCCCGCACGCCCGTGCAGGGCGAGCACGGCCAGCAGGGTGTGCGCGCGATCACCGACCACGCGCACACCCCGCCAGCGGACGCCGTCGAGCAGGACCAGTGCGGGGGACACATCCTCAGCTTACGGAGAAGCCGCCGGCGGCGAGGCTGACGACGGCGGTTCCGCGGCGTGCGCGTACGACGACCTGGTGGCCCGACCGCGCGTCGGCGTGCACCCACCGCTTCGCCGCCACTGTGTTCGCGATCGACCCCGCCGGACCGATCGACTTCGCCGACCTCGCCGGTGGTCGTGCCCGTGGTGTTCGGGTCCGGCAAGCGCTACTTCGGGTCGGTCGACGCCCGGCACCTGTTGGCGGATCCTGATGTGGTGATCCAGGGCAATCGGGTGCTCCACCTGCGCTATCGGGTGCGCCGATGACCGGCCCGGCCTCGGCCGGTGAGGAGGTGGCCGCTGTGACATGGCCACCTCCTCAGCTGTGTGGTTCTAGGCGCCCACCTCGATCTCCGCGAACTGCATCACCTTGCCCGTCCCGGTGACGCGTACATATCTGGTGGTGACCGGGTCGAAGGTGAAGGTCTGGCCGGCGGCGTCGGGCCGTTCATAGCCGTTCCGGGTTGTGACAGTGGTCCACGCCGAGCCGTTCTCCGACACGTCGATGGTGAAGTCGGCGGGGAAGCCGTCGCCCGTGTTGGCCCCGTCGTTCCTGGCGTAGAGGGTCACCTGGCCGACCCGGGTGGGCCCGCCGAGGTCGACCTGCAGCCATTCGGGGTGGTCGGTCGTACCGATGAGGCTGCTCCAGCCCATGGAGTACCAGAGGTTGGAGTGGCGGACCCCGTCAGTGGCGTTGACGCGCAGCCAGCTCTCGGCCGGATACTCCACGGAGCTGGAGGAGATGACCGTACGGCCCGCGGCCAGGTTGCCTCCGGCGGCCTCGATCTCGGCGAACTGCATGTGGTACTCGCCGCGTTGGTCGGTGCTCAACCTGGTCCCGGTGATCTTGATGTAGCGGGCCTTGACCGGGGCGAACGGGAAGGTCTGGGCTCCGGCGCCCGGCCTGGCGTACCCGGTCACGGTCGCGGCGTTGGTCCAGTCCGAGCCGTTCTCCGACACGTCGATGGTGAAGTCGATGGGGAAGCCCGCGCCGGTGTCGGCCCCGTCGTCGCGGGGGTACAGGTCCACCCGGCTCACGGATCGTGCCGAGCCGAGATCGGCCTGGATCCACTCCTTGTGGTCGACGTTCAGGCTGTCGGAGCTGCTCCAGCCGAGGGCTCCGGTGGCCGAGGAGCGGCGGCCGTCCACCGAGGCGGTGGCACTCCAGCCGTCGGCCTCGTACGAGCTGGAGGAGGTGATGGTGGCGCCCTCGGCGGCGTTGGTCATGGGATTGATGTGCACATTGTCGAAGCGGGCGGCGGCGCCGCCGGTGACGAGCGCGATGTTGCCGACGGGGAAGGCCGCGTCGTTCACCGTCAGCGCGGGAACCCGGCCGGTGCCGCTGTAGACCCTCAGCGTGCTGCCCTTGGCCACCACCCGGAGGCGGTTCCACCGGCCCGCCGCGTAGCCGGGGGCGTCGGCCTCGGCCAGCGGAGCTCCGTTGCGGTAGACGAACACCTTTCCGTTGTTGCGCTGGGCGATGAGGTAGCCGGTGTCCATGTCCGAGCCGTTGAGGCTGCGGACCATGAGCCCGGCCCAGTTGGTGCTGCCGCCGTTGGGCGACACACCCGTGATCTTGAGGTCGACGCCGGCGGCCACGTCACGATAGGCGCGGCCCTCCAGGACGGAGGTCACTCCCCAGTCGGCGGCGGTACTGGCCTGGACGTACTCCTGCCCGCTGACCGACCATGAGCCCCTGGAGGTGCGCCAGTGCTGGGCGGCGGTGCTGAAGTCGTCGTTGTACGGGAAGGCGAGGTCCGGGGAGCCGGCGGCGAGCTCGTCCAGGATCTGCTTGTGCCGCTGCACCACCTCGGCGCCCGAGCGCTCGTAGTGCGTGGCGTCCAGGATCAGGCTGTTGGCGATGGCCTGGGCGGCCACGGGCTTGGTCTTGGCGAGCTGGTTGAGCAGCTCGAAGTCCTCCAGGCCGTCCGTCTGGGCCTCGCTGCGCAGGCTGTCGTAGACGTCGAGGGCGCCCTTGTTGGGCCGTACCAGCCAGTTGTCGCCGCTCTGGGAGGCGGTGAAGGTGTCGAGGTGCTGGCCGGGCCTGGCGAAGTCCCACCAGTAGTTCCAGCCCCAGTGCAGGTATCCGGTGCCGCCGATCTTCCACACCAGCCACGGCAGGAGCCGCGTCTCGGCCAGGTGGTGGCTGATGAAGCGGTTCATGTAGTCGCTCTCCGGGATGTTGGCGGTGTAGAGCCACAGGTCCTTTCCGGCCAACCGCTGGGACTGGTAGTGCGCGATGTTGGGCTGGTAGAGGAACGTGGCCGGCGTCAGGGTGGTCAGCGACGGTTCGTCGCCGGGGTAGAGGTTGTTGTGCGCCTCGTTGGTGCGGGGAGCGGGGAAATACTGGCGGTACTTGCCGTACAGCCAGTTGGCGGCGTTGGCCCAGGCGGGGTCGGAGGGCTCGTCCACCGCGCTCATGTAGAACCTGTCGGTCCACTTGCTGAGGTCCAGGTGCGCTTTGAGCGCCGGTAGCACCTTGTCCAGGTAGGCGCCGGCCTTCGGGTCGTTGTAGGGCACCAGGACCCGCTTGAGCTTGCCGCTCACCCCGTTGGCGGGGACCAGCATCTCCAGCTGGTTGCCTCCCTCTATCAGGGTCGGGGTGTAGATGTACTGCAGCGCGCCCGCGGCCTCGAACAGCTTCACGAACCGGTCGAAGTCCTGCCAGTCGAAGGTGAAGTTCCCGGCCGCGTCCACGGTCGAGTGGGGAATGAGCAGCGCCTGGAAGTCGGCGTAGATCATGTTGTTGCGGTGCTTGGCGTGGTTGGCCGCGAAGTTCTTGATGACCGTCCACCAGCGCTCGTCGAACATCTCGACGCCGTACTGGTCCGGAATCGCGGTGATCGTGCCCGTGTAGTCCCAGCCGGCGGAGGTGAACCAGTTGTTCATCTTGAAGGTCGACTGGTCGGCCGGCGGGACGGTGACGTCGTAGACGCGCAGGCTCACGGGCACGGTGACATCGCCGGACGCGCTCTGGACCACGGCGTCGCCGGTGTAGACGCCGGGCGCCTGATCCGCGGGCACGAACACCTGGTAGAACCAGGGCAGCGTCGTGTTCGCCGCCGGGCTTCGCGGGGTGTTCTCCACCAGGGCGTCGTAGTAGTCGTCACTGCCGTCCGGCGGGTTCTGGAACGTGGTGCCGATCTTCTGGATCGTCAGATGGTTGTATTCCAGCCGGACCGTCGGGACCAGCTGGTCTCCAGGACCCGTCAACGGGCTCACGCTGACCGACACGCCGCTCTGCGCGGAGGTGGACCGGGCCAGGATCTGGGCGGCCTCGAACTCCCCGCGCGCGGCATGCAACGCGATGGACTTGGTGGATCCCACCGGTGACGAGGCGAAGGGCCGGTCGGCCGCGTTCACCGTCCACACCGACAACCCTGCCGCGGCCCGCACCGGAACGGCGAGGACGGCCAGGCATAACAGGCTGACGACAGTCACCAGCAGCGTCCTGTTGGTCTTCATTGAGGGCCTCCCTGTCCTCCTGTATGTGGAGAAAATTTTCGACGTCTGCAACAGAGTGTGATCGCTCTTGCCGGGCGTCAAGAGGAAAAGTGAGAAATGCCGTAGTTGCAGTGGGCGAGCTATAGATAATTTTTCTCTTTGACCGCTATATGTCCGCTGAAAGCCCTGGAGTCAGGAGCACGGAGCCGCTCACACTGAGCCTCGGCCGACCATCGCCTGGAACGGCCTACCCACTCATGTCGGCCCGATCATTCGTTTCTGGGAGGCGCGGTGCGTTGGCGTATGGGCGCTCTTGTCATGGGAGTGACGACACTTCTGTCCGGCTTGTTACCGGTGACGACGCAGGTGAGCGCGGCGAAGGCAAGCTCGGCGGCGGTGGCTCCGGTGGGCTCGGCGCCCTGGGCCGTCGAGGAGGCGAAGCGGACCGGCAAGCGGGTCGCGGTGTCGTCGGAGCAGGCCGAGGCGCGGGAGGTCTATGCCAACCCGAACGGGTCGTTCACGGCCGAGCTGCACACCGTCCCGGTCCGCGTGCGACGCGGCACGGGATGGGTGCCGGTGGATGCGACGTTGCGGCAGCGCGCCGACGGCGGCGTGGAACCGGCCGCGACCACGGTTCCGGTCGTCTTCTCCGGCGGCGGCGACCAGCCTCTGGCACGGCTCGGGCAGGGCCGGACCCAGGTCGAACTGCGCTGGCCGGGCTCACTGCCGAAGCCGGTGTTGAGCGGTGACACGGCGACCTATCCCGAGGTCTTCCCTGGTGTGGACCTGCGCATGGCGGCGACGGCCCAGAGCTTCTCCCAGACGCTGGTGGTCAAGGACAGGGCCGCCGCGGCTGATCCGAAGCTGGCCGAGCTGCCTGTCGGTCTGGCCGTCAAGGGGGCCGAGATCCGCGCCGGCGGCGTGTACGGCGAGAAGGGCGAGTTGGTGCTCGCAGCCGGTGCCTCGACGATGTGGGACTCGGCGCCGTCGGCCGCCATGCGACCGGTGGAACGGCTCGCGCGGGGCAAGGACTCGCTGGTGCTGCGGCCGGATCGGAAGGTGCTGACCGATCCGGCGACGACGTTCCCGGTGCAGATCATGGCGGACTACCCGGCCACGTTCACCGGGTGGGCGCTGCTGTTCTCCGGCGGCGGTCACTTCTGGGGCGGTGACACGGAGAAGCTGGCCAAGGTCGGATACTGCGGCTGGAGCGGC
The DNA here is from genome assembly GCF_040654115.1 of Nonomuraea sp. NPDC050786. NCBI lineage: Bacteria > Bacillati > Actinomycetota > Actinomycetes > Streptosporangiales > Streptosporangiaceae > Nonomuraea > Nonomuraea sp. NPDC050786. The sequence continues at coordinate 39,006 of NZ_JBFAHJ010000024.1, read as the reverse complement.
TGCAACGGCGTCGGGGTCGCCAGGACCTACTTCCAGTACGACGCGTCGTTCCTGGCCGGCAAGCACGTGCTGACCGCGGAGTTCAACGTCTTCGAGGATTACTCGCCGTCGTGCACCAAGAAGGACCTGGAGGCGTACGGCACCGATCCGGTCGACTCGGGGACCACCTGGACCACCCAGCCGTACCCCGGAGGCCGGCCGGTCCATCTGGGCACGCAGAGCCTCGCCCACGGCTACAGCGCGACCTGCCCCGGATCGTGGGTCTCGTTCGATGCCCTGGCGGCGGTCGACAAGGGACTGACCTCGAACGGCGGCCAGACGGCGATCTTGCTGAAGGCGTCGGACCAGGACGAGAACGCGCACGACAAGTACGCCTGGAAGAAGTTCAGGACGCAGGACAAGGAGGGCGACAAGGCCCGGCCGGACCTGGTCGTCACCTACAACACGGTCCCCGGCATGCCGAGCGGTCAGACGGTGGAGGGCAGGACCTGCGCGCTCGAGCCGGACGAGCCGCGGGTCAACCCGTACATCGACGGCGACCCCAACCACGGGGTGCGCGGGCCGCAGCTGGCGGCAGTGCTCTCCGACCTCGACGGCACGGTGCAGGCCGAGTTCGAGTGGTACGCCAGAGGCGGCGCGCGGCTGGGCGGGGTCGTCACCGAGCCCAAGCAGTCGGGTTCGACCTTCACCGCCGATGTGCCGTCCGCGTCCGCCGCCGATGGGGCCAAGCTGTCGTACCGGGTACGCGGCACCGACGGCATCGATTCCGGTCCATGGAGTCCGTGGTGTGACGTCACTGTCGACAGGACAGGCCCGGACAAGACACCGAAGGTGACCTCGGTGACCTACCCCGAGTGTGCGCCGCCGGACTACGACCCCTGCCCCGGGGGCGGTGCGATCGGGTTCACCGGCGGGTTCACCTTCGAGGCCGGCGGCGTGGCGGACGTGGCGGGGTTCGAGTACTACCTGCTGGGCTTCCAGGCCAGGTCGTATGTCGCCGCCGAGTCAGGCACCGCGAACGTGCTGATCACACCCCCTGAGGACGCCCGCAGGGACCTGTATGTCCGCAGCGTGGACCGGGCCGGCAACGTGGGCCCGGAGTACCGCTACAGCTTCTGGGTCGGCTCGGGCACCCCGCCGAAGGGGCATTGGAAGCTGGACGGGTACGTCGAGCCCACAGTGGTCGACGACTCGCCGAACGGCCATGACGCGACGATCGCCCTCGGGCCGGCGGCGCAGTGGCAGATCGGCCGGCACGGGGACGCGTTGTGGCTGAACGGGACCACCGGGTACGCCGGCACCGGTGGCGGGGCCACCGTGGAGACGGACAAGACGTTCACCGTCTCGGCCTGGGTGAAGCCGGATCGCCTGGACACCACCACCCGGACGGCGGTCAGCCAGGACGGCGGTCAGGTCAGCGCCTTCTCGCTGCAGTACAACCCGGCCACCAAGAAGTGGAACTTCACGATGCCCGCCGCCGACAGCTCCGGCGCGGAGCGGCACATCGCCGAGTCGGCGACGGCGGCGGTGGCCGGCCGCTGGACGCATCTCCTGGGCACGTACGACGCGGCCGCCAAACAGCTGAAGATCTATGTGGACGGGGTGGCCGGCACCACCGCCGGCCACCCCACGCCGTGGAAGGGGAGCGGGTCGGTGCAGCTCGGCCGCGCCCAGGCGGCGGGCGGGCCGGTGGAGCACTGGCCGGGCTCGCTGGACGAGGTCCGGGTCTATGACCGGTCGCTGACGGCCGGCGAGATCCACGACCTGGCCGCCGCTCCGGCGACCGAGGAGCTGTTCCTGCCGCTGGACGACGGGTCGGGCAGCACGGCGCAGGACGTCTCCGGCAACTACCGGCTCGGCGCCCTCGCCAGCGGCGCCTCCTGGACCACCGGCCAGGTGGGCACCGGAGCGGTGCGGCTCAGCGGGGGCTCCGTGTCGACCGGCGCTCCCGCGGTCCGCACCGACGCGAGCTTCACCGTCACCGCCTGGGTCAAGCTGGACGCCGCCGACAGCCGGACGCGTACGGTCCTCAGCCAGGATGCCGGCCAGGGCAGCGGCTTCCAGCTGCGTTACCGCGGCGACACGCGCAAATGGTCGTTCGCGCTGCCGAGCTCGGCGAGCGACACCCAGCTGACCCTCAGCGCCGACTCGGCCGATGACGCGCAGGCCGGAGAGTGGACCTATCTGGCCGGCGTCTACGACGCGGCGGCCAAGGAGGCCCGTCTCCACGTCTACGTCGAGACCACGAAGACGACCAGGACGACGGCGACGGCCACGGTGAACGCCACCGGCGCGTTCCAGGTCGGCCAGGGGCGGCAGAACAGCGCCCCGGCGACGCCGTTCGCGGGGGTGATCGACGACGTGCACGCGTGGACCGGCGTACGCACACCGGCCCAGATCGCGGAGGAGCGGAAGAATCCGGTCACCAAGCGTTCCACGCCATATGCTGGCCAGCTCGGGCGGTTCTTCAACCTGGCCGGCCGGCACGTCGTGACGACCGGGCCGGTGCCGCCGGGCTCGCACTTCGAGTTCTCCCTCGGCATGCCGGCTCCGGCCGACGCGCCCAACACCCAGACCGTCTACTCCTGCCGCAACGGCGCGGCCGACTACTTCCTCGACCTCGACTGCGGCACCTACACCAACCTCGGCAGCGTCGGCCGGCTGTACACCACGCCGCCGGCCGGCGTGCCCACACTGCTCGTCCACCGCTGCCTGATCCCCGGCGTGGGGCACTTCGCCTCTGTCGATCCCAACTGCGAGGGTCAGACCAAGGAGTTCCCGCTCGGCTACACCCGCGCCTACAGCAACCTGATCAGGCACCTGGAAACCGGATTCCCGTACGACCACGCCAGTGCCACCGAGCGGATGGAAGCGAACTACCGTCCGGAACTCGGCTACGGGAGTCTGGCGATGACCCAGCTGCCCGGCACCACCGCGCTGATGAGCTGCCGCGCCGGCGCCGACGCCTTCACCTCCGTCGACCCGGCCTGCGAGGGCAGCACGGTCGTGGGCAGGCTCGGCTACATCTGGACGAGCCCACCGCAGAACGTGCCAGGCGCGCCGGGCGCGGTCGGCGCCGAACTGTTCCGCTGCCGCGCGAGCTGGGGTGACCTCTTCGAGTCGCGCGACCGCAACTGCGAGAACCAGGAACTGGACCGCTCTCTCGGCTTCGTCGTCACCGGCCTGTGACCCAGGAAGGAATCGAGCAACTCATGCGTCATACGCGTTGGCGATCGTGGTCGATCGCGCTCTTATGTGGCTTGTTCATCGTGTTGACGGCCTCCACGCCGGCCGGGGCGACACCGGCCCGGATCGTGGCTGCCATGGCCCTGTCGGCGCCGGTCGAGCCGAGCGATCCGGACGAGGTCGAACCGGTGCCGGGCGAGGACTTCGTGCCCCCGGCGGCCCGGCCCGACCCTGAGGCGAAGTTCGCGCGCCGACCGGCCGCGAAGGCGGACTGGCCGGAGGCGGGAGCGGCCGAGGTGGTGCTGCCCGCCGCACAGGCTCGTTCCGCTGGGGCGGCCAGGACACGCGCCGGGTCGCTGCCGGTGTGGGTGGCGGCGACCGGACAGCCGGGCCCCGAGAAGGTGAAGGTCGAGATCCAGGATCGGGCTGTCGCCGAGAAGTCGGGCGTGTCCGGGCTGCTCCTGTCCGTCAAGCGCACCGACGGCAGGACCGAGCGCGGTCCGGTGACCCTGACCGTGGACTACTCGGCCTTCAAGGGCGCGTACGGCGGTGACTGGGCATCGCGCCTGAGGCTCGCCCCCGCTCCAGGCGACCCGACCCCGGTCACCGCCGTGCGTAACGACCTCAAGGCCGGCACGGTCTCGGCGCAGGTGTCGATCGGCGACGCGGCGAGCACGCTGGCGCTGTCCGCGGCGGCCGAGGGTTCGAAGGGCGACTACAAGGCCACGTCGCTGGCCCCATCGGGAATGTGGCAGGTTTCCACCCAGAGCGGCGACTTCTCCTGGTCGTATCCGATACGTACGCCGCCCGTGCCCGGGGAGCTCGTCCCCAAGTTCGCGCTGTCGTATTCCTCCGGCGCGGTGGACGGGCGCACCGTCTCGACCAACAACCAGCCGTCCTGGATCGGCGAGGGCTGGAACCTGACGCCCGGGTTCATCGAGCGGGCGTACAAGAGCTGCGCGGAGGATCTCGACGGCAACAACGGCAAGATCAAGACCGGGGACATGTGCTGGGAGACCGACAACGCCACCATGTCGTTCGGCAAGATCTCCGGCCGGATGGTGTTCGAGAACAACGTATGGCGGCCCAAGAACGACGACGGCACCCGGGTCGAGCGCGTGACCCGGAACGACCCGCAGGCGAACGGCGACGACAACGGTGAGTACTGGAAGGTCACCACGACCGACGGCACGCAGTACTACTTCGGCCTGAACCGGCTGCCCGGCTGGCGGGCGGACCGTCCCGCCGCCGAGCAGCCCACCACGCAGTCCACCTGGACCATGCCGGTGTTCGGCAACGACACCGGCGAGCCCTGCCGCGCGACCACGTTCGCCGCCTCGGCCTGCAAGCAGGCCTACCGGTGGAACCTCGACTACGTCGTGGACGCGCACGGCAACTCGATGACCTACTTCTACAACCAGGAGACCAACAAGTACGCCCAGAACAAGGGCCAGACCACGGCCACCTACGTGCGCGGCGGCACCCTGGCCCGCATCGAGTACGGCACCCGCGCCGGCCAGGAGTACTCCGGCCAGGCCCCGGCGCGGGTGATGTTCGAGTCGGCCGACCGCTGTCTGCCCGGCCAGAACTGCGCCACCCACACCTCCGCGGTCTGGCCGGACGTGCCCTGGGACACCGAGTGCACGACCGCCACGTGCGGGGAGAAACAGTCGCCGACGTTCTGGTCCACCAAGCGCCTGGCGAAGATCACCACGCAGATCTCGGCGGGCAACGGCGCCTACCGTGACGTGGATCGTTGGGAGCTGGCCCACGCCTACCCGCCGGCCGACGACGGCACCGAGGACAGCGCGCTGTGGCTGAACGGCATCACCCACACCGGCCTGGCCAAGGGCACCCCGATCGCGCTCGGAGCGGTGGGTTTCGACGGCACGATGATGCCCAACCGGGTCAACTACTCCACCGACGGCGGTCTGCCCGCACTGAACAAGCCGCGCATCACCCGGATCACCTCCGAGTCCGGCAGCGCAACGGACGTGTCCTACGCGCCGCCGGAGTGCGCCCAGGGCAATCTGCCGACCGCGGCGGAGACCAACACGATGCGCTGCTTCCCGGTCAAGTGGGCGATGCCGCCGGCGAGCGAGCCGGTCAACGACTGGTTCCACAAGTACGTGGTGGCCAAGGTGGTCGAGGACGACCTGCTGACCGACTCCAAGGACATGGTGACCAGGTACGAGTACGACACCGTCAAGGGCGGCGCCTGGGCGTACGGCGACGACCCGCTGGTCGAGGAGAAGAAGCGGACCTGGTCGGAATGGCGCGGCTATGAGCGCGTCGTGGTCCGCGAGGGCGACCCGGCCAACGATGAGAACAAGCCCGAGACCAGGACCGCATACCTGTACTTCCGTGGGATGAACGGGGACCGGCTCAACCCCGCGGGCGGCACCAAGCCGGTGAAGATCAAGGACTCCACCGGAACGGAGATCAACGATGACGAGCCGCTGTCGGGCTTCCTCCGCGAGGAGATCACCTACGACGGCTCCACCCCGCTGACCACCGAGATCAACGAGCCGAGCACCCGGCTCACCGCCACCCAGGGCACTTTCAAGGCCTATCAGGTGGAGGTCAAGCGCGTGGAGACCCGGGAGCGGCGGGCCGACGGCACCTATCTGGTCACCCAGCAGGAGAAGACCTACGACCAGTACGGCAACGAGACCCAGGTCAACGACTTCGGCGACGTCTCCAAGACGGACGACGACCAGTGCACGACCACCACGTACGTGCACAATCCGGAAAAGTTGCTGTTCGGGTTCCCGAGCACGGCCACGACCGTAGCCGTGGCCTGCGGCGCGACCGCCTCGTACCCGGATGACGTCATCTCCGACACCCGGCTGTCCTACGACGGCCAGAAGCCCGGCGAGCCGCCGCTCAAGGGCGACGTGACCACGTCCGAGGAGGCCAGGTCCTACACCGGCAGCACGCCCGAGTACCTGGTCACCGAGGTCGCGACGTTCGACGCCTACGGCCGGAAGACGGAGTCGAAGGACAAGCTGGAGCGGACGACGAGCACCGCGTACAAGGAGGTCAACGGCCTGACCACCGAGACCGCGGTGACCAACGCGGCCGATCAGGTGGCCACCACCACCTTCGACCCCGCCTGGGGGAGCCCCGTCACGGAGACGGACACCAACAACCGCAGGACCTCGCTGACGTACGACGCTCTCGGCAGGTTGGTGAAGGTGTACAAGCCGGGCCGTACCGAGGCGGACGGCGACCCTGACGTCACGTACGAGTACGGCGTGAACCGCGGCGGCGGCCCGAACTGGACGCGTACCAGCACGCTGAAGGCCAACGGCAACCAGGTCGTCAGCTACCAGCTGCTGGACGGGTTCCTGCGGCCCCGGCAGACCCAGGCGCCCAGTCCGGGCGGCGGCCGGATCGTGACCGACACCCAGTACGACTCACGCGGCCTGGTCAGCGTCAACCGTCCCGCCTACCACGCCACCGGCGACCCTGGAACGACGCTGTACTCGCTGGCGAACACGGAGGCCGGCAAGCTGCCACCCGCGACCGTCACCACCTACGACGGCACGGAACGCAGAATCGCGGAGATCTACCTCGAGCACAACGCCGAGCGATGGCGCACCACCACTTCCTACGGCCCTGACTGGGTCACCACGATCCCGCCGGAGGGCGGGACGGTGACCACCAAGCGGACTGACGTCCGCGACCGGGTGATCGCGCTGGAGCAGTACCAGGGCAGGACGCCCACGGGCACGCCGGACGTCACGCGGTACGCCTATACCAAGGGCGGTGATCTGGCGAAGGTCACCGACGCGGCGGGCAACGTGTGGCGGTACACCTACGACGTGCTGGGCCGCAGGACCAGGTCCGAGGATCCGGACAGGGGCACGTCGACGATGACCTACGACGACGCCGATCAGCTGCTGACCACCACTGACGCTCGCGGCAAGACCGTCGCCTCGGTGTACGACCGGCTCGGACGGGTCGTGGAGACCCGTCTGGGGTCGCAGACCGGGACGCTGTTGACCAAGGTGGTCTATGACAGGGGCGACCTGGTCTCTTCGACCAGGTACGTCAACGGGCAGGCGTACGTGAGCGAGGTCACCGGCTACGACGGGGCCGGGCGCCCCAAGGGCACCAAGGTGACCATCCCGAGCGTGGAAGGGGGGCTCGCCGGGGAGTACACCACGACGATGACGTACGCGGCAGACGGCAGCCTGGACACCAAGACTCTGCCCAAACTGGGTGATCTGGCTGCCGAGACCCTGGACTACGACTACAACGAGCTGGGCCGGCTGACCACGCTGAAGAACGACGAAGAGAACGTCTACCTCTCCAACGCGACGTACACCCAGCTCGGCGAGGTCGCCCAGGTGCAGCTCGGCACCGGCGACAAGAGGCTCTGGCGCACCACCTACTACGAGGACGGCACCCGCCGCGTCTCCGAGACGCTGACCGAGCGTGAGCAGGCGGGCCGTGTCCCCGTCAACGATCTGACCTACGGTTATGACGACGCTGGCAATGTCACGCGGATCACGGACGGCACCGCCGGTCAGACCAAGGACACGCAGTGTTTCAAGGTCGACCACCTGCGCCGCGTCACCGAGGCCTGGACCCAGAACAGCGACACCTGCGCCGCCACGCCGTCCGAGATCGGCGGCCCGGCGCCCTACTGGCACCAGTACACCTACGACCTGATCGGCAACCGCACGACCAAGACGGTCAAGGGCGTGGCCGGCGCCGCCGACGTCACGACCACCTACTCCTACCCCGAGCCCGGCGACGGCGTGGTCCGGCCGCACGCCGTGACCGCCACCGTTGGCGCGACGAGCGGCAGCTATGCCTACGACGCCGCCGGCAACACCACCAGCAGGCCCGGACCCAACGGCACCCAGTCTCTAGTCTGGGACGACGAGGGGTTGCTGGAGTCCGTCACCGCCGGTGGCAAGAGCACGTCCTATCTCTATGACGTCGAGGGTGAGCAGCTGATTCGCCGCGATCCGGGTTCGGTGACGTTGTTCGTCGGCGACGGTGAGCTGAGGCTGAACACCGCGACGGGTTCGAAGACCGGGACTCGTTACTACGAGGGGCTGGGCACGCGTACCGGGGACGGCCTCACCTGGACGGTGGAGGACCACCACGGCACCTCCCAGGTGGCCGTCAACGCCACCACCTTGGCGGTCACCACGCGCAGGATGGACCTGTTCGGCAACCCGCGGGGGGCGGTCCCGAACTGGCCTGCCGGCAGTCGTGGCTTCGTCGGCGGCACGCTCAACGCCGACACCGGCCTGACCCGGCTGGGGGCCCGCGAGTACGACCCGGCGAGCGGCAGGTTCGTCTCGGTCGATCCGATCATCGATCCGTACGACCCGCAACAGATGAACGCCTACGCCTACGCCAACAACAACCCCGCCACCATGAGCGACCCCGACGGGGAGATGTACCTGGAGGGCGACTACGGCCGGAAGACGATTTACACCAAGCCCAAGCCGAGGAAGCCCAAGAAGCCGAAGAAGCCCAAGTCGGTCGCGTACCTCAGGGACTTCGGAGGACGTTGCGAGGGCGGCCGCGACTACTGCAGGAACCTTCCCCTGATCGTGGCCCAGAAGCGCGCCGCCCGCAGCCGCGCCGCACAGCACGACTGGAACGGGCCCGACGGCGCCCGCGGCCGCGTCGGCGGATACAACTCGAAGCCCATCCCGTACCACAAGCCGAAGCCGAAGGACGACGGCTGCCACGGCTTCTGGGGCTGCATCGGAAGTGGCCTGGAGACTCTGGGCGGGGCCATGCACGACGGTGCCATGGCGCTCGGGAAGGCCGCGAAGTGGGTCGGTGACAACTTCGGCACCGTGATTGGTGTCGCCGGCTTCGGCATCTGTATCTTCGCGACCGCGGGCTTGTGCACGGCCGCGGGCGCGATCGCCATGGGCATCAGCTTCATGGGGAACGCCTATGACTGCGCCAGCGACCCCAGCTGGGGGCGATGTCTCCAGGACGGGGCCCATGTCGTGGTCGACGTCGTGTCATGGAGGATGGGCGGCCCGGCGATGAGGAGCCCGGTGAAGAGCCCGGTCCCCACCGTAGGCGCCAGACAGCTGCCCCTCGGGCAGGCCGCTCGGAGAGCCGACTATCGAAACGCGGTGGGCACGCACATGGTGATGGTCACCGGGCGTCAGATGGGTGCCTGGATGGTCGGGTCCATGTGGGGAGTTTCGACCGGGACGCAATGGCATGACCCGCTGGGATCCGGTTGACCTTGGCTCGGGTGAGGCTCTCCGGGGTGGTGTGCGTACATCCACCGGGGGCCTCATTCACCCGCGCCAATGCACCGTGCGGTTGAGCTCCAACGCACGGTCACCTGGGTGGGGCTGCGCGGCGGTGAGGACTCGAACCCCTGACCTCCTGATCCGTAGGGAAGGGCAGATGCCCCGTCAACGCGCGGCCGTCCTGCTCAAGTGGTGATCGCGGAGAGTCGGCATGCGGTCTGGTAAGACGGCGTTGCTGTACATGCTGCTGTACAGCCCTCCATCCGTGCGGGTTCAGGACTTCCAGTGCGACGAACCCTTTGCGCCAGGCGTGGTCGTCGGCCGAGCCCTGCCAGCGCTCCGCCACCTCCCGGGCACGCCTCTCGAACTCGTCAGACGAGGCGCCGTGGGACCCGCTGGGCGAGGTATGAGAGACCCAGCCGCAGGAGGACAGGAGCAGCACCAGGGACAGGCACGCGATCATTCTTCGCACGAGACCTCCTCCCGTTATGAGGGGAGCCACGAAGGCCACCATGGCAGAACGCAATCGCCCGGGGTGCCCTCAGTGGCCACGTCGTACAGGGTCATCGTTATCGGTCCGGCGATGGAGCCGGCAACGGTGAGGGCCAGCAGAATGGGTTCTGGCCATATGCGACGGGCGAGCCAGGGCAGCCGGGTCAGCAGATGGAACGACAGTGCGACAAGCGCTGACAGCACCGAGATGACGGGAAAGATCAGGATCCGGCTCAGGGCCCAGATGGTGCCGGCGAAGTTCTCTCCGGCGCTCAGGTCGCCCAGGCAGTAGAGCTGTGCGCGAGCCACCAGGTGGATATCGAAAAAGGTCCCGAACGTTCCGCATGCTATTGCGATGATCGCGGATAACCCGCATCCGAACGTCCAGTAGACCTCGCGCCTCCGGCGTTCGCCGCTCTGTCACGGCGCCATCAAAGCAGCCGTGTATGCGAGCGAGGCGCAGCATGTGTGAGGATCTGGTGCAGGATTCGTTGGCCTGCAAGTAGTCGAGTGGTCTGAGATCATCGTCGCAGGCGGTGCGTCAGGGCCCGAAGATATGATCACTGCGTGAAACTGGCGCTTTTACGTCGCGGCGGTGGTCCGGCCGTTTCCCCACGGAAAACGGCTGCGGGCAGCTTGGCGGCCACGCCCATCCTCGACTGGAAGCATCCTCGGGTGCTGGGGTTCGCGGCCGAGATCCGGGGCGTCGGTGCGGGGATAGAGCGAGCATTCCTGATCACAGCCCACCGGCTCATCGCAGCCCGGGTGCGGCCGGTATACGCGATGAACGAAAGGCAGCCTGCCTCTACGACCCTGGGTTTGGGACGTGGCTCGTGCAGCCAGCGGCTGGCGCTGCTGGAGGCCGTGGCGCGCGGCTGCGGGATCGCTACTCGGGTGAGAGGGTTGCTGGTCGATGGACGTTTTTGGCATCAGCGGTTCCCGCGGCTGCGTGCGCTGATCCCTCGACAGGTGGTGCTCGCCTGGCCGGAATTCCTGCTCGGCGATCAGTGGGTGGCCGAGGTGAAGCTCCGGCTCAGCGCCGGCGAAACGGCCGTGCTGGAGGCGCCCTACCGGCCTCGCGAGCCGTTCGGCTACGAGTGGTGATCGTCCGAGGCGCGCGGGCGGCGGAAGATCACGGCCAGGACGCGCAGCACCAGGATGGCGGAGATCCCCAGCAGGTTGTAGCCGATGAGCTGGAACAACGAGATGTTCGACAGCACCTGCGGGCCGCCGTCCGTCCCGAGGAGGATGACCGCCATCACCCCGGCCGTGGCGCCGAGCACCGTCAGGAGCACCTGGTGGAGCAGGCCCGTCACGTAGCTGCGGTCGCGGTCGTCGGCGAGCAGCCGGACGTTCATGGTGAACCTGCCGTGCTCCGCGGCGCTCGCGATGCGCTCGACGCGGCGCGGCAGGCGGCGCAGCATCGGCAGCAGCGCGGCCAGCTCCTGGGTGACGGTCTCCCTGACCGTCTCAGGGCCGACCCGCTCGGCGAGGTAACGGCCCGCGAACGCGCGCGCCTCGCCGATCAGGTCGAATCCGGGGGAGAGGCGTACGAGGGTCCCCTCCAGCGTGGCCAGTGCGCGGAACACGGCGGCGACCTCCGGCGGGATCGACAGCCCGTACGCGGAGACGATCTTGAACAGGTCGGTGAACAGCTGCACGCTGTCCATGCCGGGCGCCAGATGCCTGGCCATGAACTGGCCGAGCGCACGCTCTAACGCGGCCTCGTCGATGTCCTCCGGCCTGGGCACCACCTCCAGCAGCGCGTCGGTGACGCCGAGGGGGTCCTGCCGGTTCATGGCGAGCAGGAAGCGCTGCAGCGCCGAGCGCACCGAGCCGTCGAGCCGGCCGACGGAGCCGAAGTCGAGCAGCCCTAGGGTGCCGTCCTCGAGCAGCATGAGATTGCCGGGATGCGGGTCGGCGTGGAAGACGCCCTCGACGAGGATCTGCCTGAGCAGGCAGTCGAGCAGGTCGCGGGCCAGCCGTGGCCCCTGCTCGGGTGTGGCCGTGGTGACCGGTCTGCCCGACAGGCGGCGCATGACGAGCACGCGTTCGGTGCACATGGCGCTGATCGGGGCGGGGTAGGTGACGCCGCCGCCGTCGGAGGCCGCGACGGCCGCCATGTTGGCCGCCTCCACGCGGAAGTCGAGCTCCTCGCGGATGGCGGTCGCGAACCCCTCGGCCAGGTCGCCCAGGCCGAGCGAGCGGCCCCAGCGGGTGCGCGACTCCAGTGTGGCCGCCAGCCGCCTGACGATGTCGAGGTCCTTCGCGACGACCGACTGGATCCCCGGCCGCCGCACCTTGACCACGATGCTCTCGCCGGTGTGCAGGCGGGCCGTGTGGACCTGCCCGATGGAGGCGGCGGCCAGCGGCGTCCTGCCGAACTCGGCGAACACCTCCTCCACCGGCCCGCCCAACTCGGCCCTGAGCACCGGCTCGATCTGCTCCCAGGGCGCCGGGGCGACCTGGTCCTGCAGCCGCCCCAGCTCCTCGACGAACTCGGCGGGCAGCAGGTCACGCCGGGTGGACAGGATCTGGCCGAGCTTGACGAACGTGACCCCGCCGTCGTCGAGCGCCTCGCGCAGCGACCTGGCCAGCCGTACCTTGCCCGAACGGTCCTCCAGCCGCTCGCCCCGGCCGCGCAGGTAGGGGCCGAGGCCGTGCCTGATCGCGATCCTGGTGATCTGCGAGTAGCGCCTGGATCGGGAGACGCGGCCGCGGACGGACCTGATCAGCTCCAGCGGCCCCGGCACCGAGCCGGGCGGCACCAGCGCCTCGGCCAGCACGAGGATCACCATGGGGATGAGCACCACGCACATGACGATGAGCAGCAGGAGCCCCAGGGCCGCCGCGGCGGGCGGGTGCTGCGCGTCGACCGCGCCGAGCGAGCCCAGGATCGGCTCCAGCACCGGCCGCGCCAGCCCGAAGGCGGCCAGCGCGGCCAGGAACGTGCGCAGCCTGCCGAACCTGACGTTCAGCAGGCGCTGCGCCGCCGTGGCCAGCGCCATGATCGTCAGGAGCGTGAAGACGCCGAGAACCAGCTGGACGGGGAGATCCATAGGTGAGGATCATTCCACGGCGACGCGTCCCCTCCTAGCCGGTCGCGGCGCGCTGGAAGGGTCAGCGTGCCGCCGCGGCGCGTGCCCGGCGCTCCGCCCAGCGCTCGACGAACCTGGCGGCCGTCGCCTCGGTCTTGGCCAGGAACGCGGCGAGCTCGTCGCGGGCCTTCTCGCCGTCGGCGCCCAGCCCCGTCTTGTCGAACACCGACCACTGCCGCAGCACCCGCATCAGCACGTCGTCCAGGTGGAGCGCAGGTCGTAGATGCCTTCGTTGGGGATGATCATGGCCTGGCGAGCAGCCGCTCACGGTGTGCCCGCCCACGTCGTGGCGGCCCGCCTCGGCCACGCCGATCCTTCGATCACATTGCGCGTCCACGCTCACGTGATCCGCGCCGCGGAAGCGTCGGCGGCGGACATCTTCGCCCAGGCGATCGGCGAGCAGCGGGAGCCGCCCGGGGGCCACCGTGTTAGCAAAGGTGTTAGCAAGATCCCGAGATTGTCCTGACAAAGCACGAAGGCCCGCTCCAGATCTCCCTGGTAGCGGGCCTTTCTGCTGTGCGCGGCCGAGAGGACTCGAACCCCTAACCTTCTGATCCGTAGTCAGATGCTCTATCCATTGAGCTACGGCCGCTCGCTGCGTAAGCAAGCATAGCGGGTTCTGGGGAGTACCTCGAACCAGATACGCCAATCATGGGCTCCGCCCTCCCCTGGATACATCGAAGGGTGTATCCACAGGCGGGTCCTTCGCAGGAGGGAAGTGGGCGCGTGGGGTGGTGGGATGGGGGCATGAAGCGGGAGGCGGTGGGAGCCGGGGTGGCCTTCGCGGTGGGCGTGGTGCTCATCGCGGGCGGGGCGGTTCTGGAACGTGGGGCGCCCACCTGGGCCCTGTGTGTGCCGCTGGCGATCGCCTGTGCGGGGGTGGTGGTGCGGCAGCGGGCGCCGCTGGTCTCGCTGGGGCTGGGGGTTGTGGCGGTCACGATCGACGCCTTTGTGGGGCCGTCCTTGGCGACGGTCCTGACTTTCACCGACAACCTCTACGCCGCCGCGCTTTACGGGCCTGCGCGGTTCGCCCGGTGGTTGCTCTACATCACCGCTGCGCTCGCGGTGGGGGCCGGGGCCGTGGCCGGGTTGCTGGCCGAGAACTGGTGGATGCTCGCCGTCATGGGGGTGCAGGCGGGGCTGGTGCTGGTCACCCCCGTCACCACCGCGATCGTTCTGCGGGAGCAGCGGGATCGGGCGGCGGCGGAGCGGGTGCGAGCTGAGCAGGTGGCTCATCTGGCGGAGCTCGATCGGCAGGCGGCCGTGGCGGGTGAGCGGACGCGGATGGCGCGGGAGTTGCACGACATGATCGCGAATCACTTCAGTGCCATTGCCATCCAGTCCACCGCCGCGCTTTCCCGTAAGGACCTGGATCCGGCCACGGTTCGGAGGATCATGGAGTCCGTACGGGAGAACAGCGTGCAGGGGCTGGCCGAGATGCGAGCCATGATCGGGCTGCTGCGTCAGGAGGGTGACGATTTCGCGGAGGCCACCCGGCCTCGGCTGGCCGATGCGGGGACACTGGTGGAGAGGGTGGCGCGGGCCGGGTTGGTCGTCGAATTACGGGTGCAGGGGGAGCTTCGGGAGCTGCCGGCCTCTGTTGATCTCGCCGGATACCGGATCGTGCAGGAGGCTCTCACGAACGCGCTCAAGCATGGCGGCTCGCCCGTTCGAGCGGTCATTTCGTACGAGGCGGGGCGGGTCCTGGTGAGTGTCGAGAACGCGCTCGTCGGGCGTGGGGCGCGGTTGCCCGGGGCCGGGGCCGGGGTGATCGGCATGCGGGAGCGGGCCCGGCTGGTCGGCGGCTCTTTCGAGGCCGGATTGGCGGGGGACGGTGATGTGTGGAGAGTCGTAGCAGACCTCCCCGTCGGCGATGATCAGGGCACTGCTGTCGATGAGCAGGCCGTGCTGTTCCGATTTGCCGTCGGTCCCTCCGAAACGGAAGCCGGCGGTGTCGGGTCGGGCGGAGGGGGCGTGAGCCGATGACCATCAGGGTGTTGGTGGTTGACGATCATGCGGCTGTCCGCGCGGGGATCGTGCTGATTCTGGAGGGCGTCAGCGATATCGAGGTGGTCGGCGAGGCGGGGGATGGAGAGCAGGCCGTGGCCATGGCCCGGGAGATGCGGCCCGACGTGGTGTTGATGGACGTACGCATGCCGCGGCTCGACGGCATCTCCGCCACCCGGGAGCTGGCGGGCATCAGTGATGTGCTGATCCTCACCACGTTCGACCTCGATGAATATGTTTTCGGAGCGCTCCGGGCGGGAGCCGCCGGATTCCTGCTGAAGAACACGGACGCCGACTCGCTGGTCGAGGCCGTGCGGTTGGTGGCGCGCGGGGATGGGCTGATCTCTCCCGGGGTCACCCGGAAATTGATCGCGGCCTTTGCCGGTCAGGCGCCGCGCAGGGAGCCGGAGCCCGATCCAGGAAGCTTGACGCCCCGGGAACGGGAGGTGCTGGCGTGCATCGGGCGGGGGCTGTCCAACGCTGAGATCGCCAGAGAGCTGGATATGGCGGAGGCCACGACGAAGACGCATGTCAGCCGGGTGTTGAACAAGCTGGGGTTGAGGAGCCGGGTGCAGGCGGCGATTTACTACTCGGGAGAGAGGGGGCTGGAGGCTTAGTCTGGGCGTTGTGAGTACGCCGCCGCCCTCGCCGCCAGAAGGGCCCACACCGCCTCGGGAAGGCCCGTCTGAAGGGCAGGCGGGGCGGGAAGGGCAAGCGGGGCCGGCTGGACCACCGGGGCAGGCGGGGTGGGTGCCGCCGTCTCAGGGTCCGCCGTCTCAGGGTCCGCCGTCTCAGGGTCCGCCGTCTCAGGGTCCGCCGTCTCAGGGTCCGCCGTCACAGGGTCCGCCACCTCCCGGCCCGCCGTCTCAGATGCCGCCTTATGGTCAGCCGCCCCCGTACGGCCAGCCGCCCTATGGCCCGCCACCACCCCCATCCACGGGCACCTCCACCGGCGTGCTCATCGCGCTGGTCTTCGCCGGCCTGGCCATCTACAGCGTCCTCAACGTCGTCATCGGCGTCCTCGTGTTCATCGTCGTGGGCTCCCAGGGCGGCAACACCACCCCCTACCTGATCGCCGGCACGGTCGCGCTCGCTCTCATCGGCCTCGGCGCGGGCATCGGCCTGCTCTTCGTACGCAGGCCGTGGACCAAGGGCCTCGGCCTCGGCCTCATGATCGGGTGGGCCCTCTGGTCCATCGTGTCCGCGGGCTACTGCACAGGTCTCAACCCGGGTCTGTATGGCTGACCTGCCCTACCACGAGATCTTCGTCGGTCTCGGCGTGCTCGTGGCCTCCGTCGTCTTCGTACGGGAGGCGAGGAGGAGAGGCGCGCTCAACGAGCAGTCGCTGACGGCGGTCGCCGGCGCCCTGGTCGGGGGAGCGATCGGGATGCGGCTGGCGGGCTGGCTGGAGACGCTCGACCTGCAGGACCTCTGGCTGTACGGCTCCCGCAGCATCCTCGGCGGCCTGACCGGCGCGTACGTGGGCGTGCTGATGGCCAAGAGGATCATCGGCTACAGGGAGCGGACCGGCGACCTGTTCGCCCCGGCCGTGGCGCTCGGCATGGCGGTCGGCAGGATCGGCTGCCACCTGACGGAGGCGCCGGGCAGGCCGACAGATCTGCCGTGGGGAGTGCACGCGCCCCCGACCACCCCCGAGTGTCCCGGCTGCCTCACCGGCCAGGCCATGCACCCGTCGTTCGTGTACGAGATCGTCTTCCAGCTGGCGGCGTTCGCCGCGCTCCAGTGGGCGCGCAAGCGGCTGACCCAGCCGGGGGAGCTGTTCACGCTCTACCTCGCCGCGTACGCCGCCTTCCGCTTCCTCGTCGAGTTCACCCGGGCGAACGAGACGGTCTGGCTCGACCTGACCAGGCCCCAGTGGTTCCTGATCCCGAGCCTGCTGCTGCTCGCCCTCAGGGTCGGGTACGGCTGGCGGCGCGGCTACTACGATCCCCTCTTCGAGCGAAAGGTCATGACATGAGCGCAGGCATGGGTCTGCGGGGCGACCGCATCCACAGGTACGTCAACGCGTTCTGCCCGCACTGCCACGGCCAGGACCTCGACCAGGTCGAACGGCTGAGTGGCTACCTGGCCGAGCGCGACGGCAAGGTGTGGCTGGAGCGCGGCTGCCGCGAGCACGGCCTGATCAGGACGTTGTACGACGAAGACCCAGAAATCCTGAAATATCTCGAAGAGTGGACCGCTCCGACGAAGCAGCACGTACCCGATATTTCGGGGAACTTCCTTCCGATCCCCTCCGCCTACCTCCACGGCCTCCCCGAGATGCAGACCCAGCACACCTGCATCCTCCTGGAGGACATCGCCGAAACCTGCAACCTGCGCTGCCCCACCTGCTTCGCCGACAGCTCCCCTGACCTGACCGGCATCGTCCCCGTGCACGACATCCTCGCGAACGTCGACCAGCGCCTCGAAAGGGAGAACGGCAAGCTCGACGTCCTCATGCTGAGCGGCGGCGAGCCCACGCTCCACCCCGAGCTCAAAACCCTCCTCGCCGAGCTCGAAACGCGGCCCGTCACCCGCATCCTGATCAACACCAACGGCGTGCTCATCGCCAGGGACGACTCCCTCCTCGACCTCCTCACGGAGCACAGGGAGCGAGTGGAGATCTACCTCCAGTACGACGGGCCGTCGGCCGAGGCCTCCAAGCACCACAGGGGAGGCGACCTCACCCGTACCAAGGCCCAGGCGATCAGCAGGCTGTCCGAGCGGGAGATCTTCACGACGCTCGTCATGACCGCCGCGCTGGGGGTCAACGACGGGGAGATCGGCGAGGTCGTACGACTCGCCCTCGACACCCCGTACGTCGGGGGAGTGTCGCTCCAGCCCCAGTTCGCGTCGGGCAGATCAGCCGCCATCGACCCCATGGACAGGCTCACCCACACCGGCGTGCTCAAGCGCCTCGGCCCCCAGACCGAAGGCCTGGTGACCTGGCGCGACCTGACCGCCCTGCCCTGCTCTCACCCGCACTGCTGCTCGGTCGGCTACCTCCTCCGCGACGACTCGAGAAAGTGGCGCTCGCTCACGGCGCTGATCGGGCACGACCGCCTCAAGGAGAACCTCGGCCTGGTCTCCAACCGCATCGCCGACAGCGAGCTCCCGCGCGAGCTGCGCCTGGCCGTACAGGAGTCCCTGCTCGGCCTGCTGTCGGAGCAGTCGTCGCTGTCGCATCCCCAGATCGGCGACGTGTGGCGGACCATCTGCGAGAACTGCGACCTCGGCATGTCCACCCTGCTGGCCCTGACGGTCAGGCGGAAGAAGCTGCGCAGGATGCTGGGGGAGCGGGTGGTGCGCATCACGGTCAAGCCGTTCATGGACATCTCGACCATGATCGAGGAGCGGCTCACGCAGTGCTGCGTGCACGTGGGGACGCGCGCCGAACAGGACCAGTGCGCGCCGTTCTGCGCCGTGCAGGCCTGGCCGCAGCTCTCCAGGCAGCGGCTGTCGGCGGTGACGGCGCGGGGCGCGGCTCCGGTTGCCGGACCGGTGGTGGCGTCGTGACGGCCCGGGGCACGGCTCCGGCTGCCGGGCCGGTGGTGGCGTCGTGACGGCGCGGGGCACGGCTCCGGCTGCCGGACCCGCGGTGGCGTCGTGACGGCGCCACGATCCGCTCCGGCCACCGGCGATGGCCAGGCGAAGGGGCAGCCGTACGACCCGCTCCGGCTGTGCGTGTACGCGACCGTCGCGCTGCTGGCCTGGCTGCTCGGGCCGTGGGCGGTGCTGGGGTTCGCGGCCCTGGGGTTCGCCGGTTACTGGAAGGCGCGGCGAGCCGGGCTGACCCGGAGCAAGTGCCTGCTCAGGGACACCCGGCTCGTCCTGGCCTACCTCGGGCTCCTCGCCGTCGTGGCGGTCGTGGCGATCATCGTCTGACGGCCAGGAGGTTCAGGACGGTCCACTCCTTGGCGTTCTCGCGCCGTTGCGCGTCCGAGGGCCAGAAGAGGGTCGTGGAGGGGGTGGAGGACAGGAGGCCGTCCGTCACGGTCCGGCCCGACGTGCCGGGAATCCGCTCGCCGAGCCCCGCCATTTGCCCGGTGGACAGGTCGTACAGCGCGCCGAGCGGAGCCCCGCGCTGATCTCCGCCCGCGCCCACGAGGGCGACCGCATACCGGTCTCCCGCCAGCAAGCGCAGTTGGTACGGCAGCAGCTCGGCCGGCAGGATCTTCCGCCCGGCCCCGTCCACGCGCTGCACGAACATCCGGCCCTTCAGCTCGCCGGCGCACCACTGGGACGTGCACTGCGTGCGCCGGGCCTTCTCCGGCAGCCGCACGTCGAAGGACTGGCCGGTCTCCAGATTGACCACCCGGTTCTGGTTGCGGTTCGACGCCTTACTGTCGTAGCCGGCCGCCCAGGGCCAGGCGACCAGGTGGAGCCCGTCGCTGCCGGTCAGCCGCGACGGAGCTTCGCCGGCCAGCGGAACCCGGTAGACGCCGCTGCCGTCCTTGAGCGACCAGACGAGGGAGTCGTCCGTGAGGCCGACGCTGTCCACGCTCGCGGTGGTCTGCGCGACATGCACGGCCGTGCCGCCCGAGCGCGGCATGATCCAGAAGTGCGTGGGCTTGCCGAACCTGGGGCCGTACCAGGCGAAGTACCGAGAGCCCACCGCCAGGCCCGTCGGGCCGGTCATCTGCTTGATCTCGGGAATCGTGCCGAGCACGCGACTCGTTTTGCGCGCCATGTCATAGACCTCCAGCCGAGAAGGCTGACCGACGTGCGGGGCGTTCGCGAACATCAGCACCTCGGTGGCGCTAAGCGCGGTCACCGGGCGTACCAGCTCGCCCTCGGCGGTGCTGGCCGGCACCTTGGCGACGGCGTTCGGCCACAGCTCGGCGGCGGACCTGTACCGCGGCGCCGAAGGCGACACGGCCGGCTGTGCCCGCTGGTCCTCGCCGGACAGCGCCGCCGTCGTCCCGCCCGCCACCGCCACCACCGCGGCCGCCGCGAGCAGCACCCGCACCCGCTGCCTGGTACGGCGTACGCGCCGCCGCGCCGCCACCCCCGCCACGAGATCGAGCCGCTCCACCCGGTCCGCGGCCGTCCGCAGGGTCCGGATCAGGTCCTGTTCGCCTCTCATCGTGCCTCCTGCAGCACTCGCTTGATGCGGAGCTTGTCCAGGGCACGGGCCGCCTGGCTGCGTACGGTTCCACGGGAGATGCCGAGGACGTCGGCGATCTCCTGGTCCGACAGGTCCTCGTAGTAACGCAGCACGAGCACGGCCCGCTGCTTGCGGGGCAACTCCTGGAGTTCGGACCACAGGTCGGCGTCGCCGTACCGGTCGGGCTCGCCGTGCTCCGGGACGTCGGCGACCAGGTTCTCCCTGCGCCGTCTGCGCCACGACTTGATGTGCAGCCTGACCATGGTCGTGCGCACGTACCCCTCGGGGTCGTCCTTGTTGCGCACGCGGGACCAGGCGTCGCCGAGGCGGGCCAGCGCCTCCTGCACGAGATCGGCCGCGTCCTCGGAATCACCGGACAGCACGTAGCCGTACCGGAGGAGCGCGTCGCCCCGGGCTCGGACGAACTCGTCGAAGTCTTCCACGAACCCAGGGATCGGCGAGGGCGCGTTACTGTTGCACGTGAAACCTGGTTATTCGGCGGGGACGTACAGGCTGAGCGTCTCGGCGATGCAGGCCGGCCGCTTCTCGCCCTCCACCTCGATCGACATCTTCAGGCTGGACAGGTAGCCGGCCGGCGTGCCCTTGACGTCGAGCAGCTCGCCCACGGCCCTGATCCGGGCGCCGACGGGGATCGGCCTGGGGAAGCGGACCTTGTTGAGGCCGTAGTTGACCCCCATCGCGATGCCCTCGACCTTGACCATCTCGAACATGAACGACGGCAGCAGCGACAGGCTCAGATAGCCGTGGGCGATCGTGCCCCCGAACGGCCCCTCCTTGGCCCGCTCCACGTCGACGTGGATCCACTGGTGGTCGTCCGTGGCGTCGGCGAAGAGGTTGACCTGTTCCTGGGTGACGGTGCGCCACTCGGTCGGGCCGAACTTCTCGCCGACGGCCGCCTTGAGCTCCTGAACATTCGCGAAGGTCCGCATGGTTCCGAACGCTATTGCGCGGGCGGGACGGCTGCCAAGTTCGGGACCCGCGCGCCGCGCGCGTGGCCGCGGTTTCCGGACTCCGCAACGCCGAGCCACGCGGCGGTGCTCGCCCGTTGCGAAGATCTTTACTCGAAACCATCGCATAGGTGTTCGAGTCCGCGCTACAGTTCTAGGTACCGCAATCGAACAAGGGTTCGGCCTGGTGAGAGGGGGTGTGTCCGATGACGGTGCTCGCGCCCGCCCGTGCTCGGACACGCCGTAGCACTTTCTTCCCAAATCTAAGACGGCCGCTATATCCGGCAATAAAGTCCGAGAGCGTGGACCCTGTGCGAAACCCCTACGCCCCCGGCGCCGGGCAACGTCCGCCGGAGCTCGCCGGGCGCGACCGTGAGCTGCAGCAGTTCGAGGTCGTGCTGGAGCGGGTGGCCCGTGGCCGTCCCGAGCGCAGCATGGTCGTCACCGGCCTGCGGGGCGTCGGCAAGACCGTCCTGCTCAACACGTTCAAGTCCATGGCCATGCAGCGGCTGTGGGGCACGGGCAAGATCGAGGCCCGGCCCGACCAGTCGATCAGGCGTCCCGTGGCGGCCGCGCTGCACATGGCCATCCGCGAGCTGGCCCCACGCCACCGCGCTCCCGAGCGCATCGAGGAGTTCCTGGGGGTGCTGAAGGCGTTCGCCATGCGCGACCCGGCGGCGGCCAAGGGCACCTCGCACTGGTCGCCCGGCATCGAGGTGCCCGCCAGCCGCGGGCGCGCCGACTCCGGCGACCTGGAGATCGACCTCACCGAGCTTTTCGTCGACGCGGCGGGCGTGGCCACCGACCTGGCGGTGGGCATCGCGCTGTTCATCGACGAGATGCAGGACGTGCAGCCCGCCGACGTCTCCGCGCTCTGCGCCGCCTGCCACGAGCTGTCGCAGTCGGGCGGGCCGCTGATCGTCGTGGGCGCCGGGCTGCCGCACCTGCCGAGCGTGCTGTCGGCCAGCAAGAGCTATTCCGAACGGCTCTTCCGCTACGCGCGCATCGACAAGCTCGACCGGGAGGCGGCCGATCTCGCGCTGATCCTGCCGGCGCGCGAGGAAGAGGTGGAGTTCACCCAGGAGGCCCTCGACGCCCTCTACGAGGCGGCCGACGGCTATCCCTACTTCGTGCAGGCGTACGGCAAGGTCGCCTGGGACCTCGCCCCGCGCAGCCCCATCACCCTCGACGACGTCAAGGTCTCCGCGCCGGAGGCCGAGGAAGAGCTCGCGGTCGGGTTCTTCGGCAGCCGCTACGAGCGGGCCACCCCGGCCGAGCGCGACTACATGCACGCCATGGCCCAGATCGGCGACGAGCCGGTCGCCACCGCGGAGGTGGCCGACGCCCTCGGGCGAAAGCCGTCCAGCCTCTCGCCCGCCCGTGACAGCCTCATCAAGAAAGGGCTCATCTACAGCGCCGAGCGCGGCCTGATCGCGTTCACGGTGCCGCACTTCGGGAAGTTCCTGCGCGCTCAGCCGGTCTGAGCGGCGCCCCTAGACCTCTATTGGGCTGTCTAGTGGGGAAGCTAGACAGCCCAATAGAGCAATATCGTCATACCTGTCGAGCGGAATCTAACGCTCTATAGCGTCAGGCCGATATCGGCGTATATTCCGGCAGAGATCCGCTGCCCTCCCCGCTGACCACGGCCATCCGCACTGCCGGGCGCCGGCCGCTGAGGTAGACGGCGAAGACCACGTCGTCCTGGGCGTGGTTCCGGAAGGCGAAGAAGCGCCAGCAGAGCTCGCGCCAGGTGTCGTACGGCACGGCCGAGGTCAGCTCGCCCTCGTGAGCCCGCCACGTGCCGCTCGACTTGAGGCGCGCGAGGGTGACCGACTCGGCGGGGCCGCGGCGCTGCTCGCAGGGGGCGCGGAACCGTACGCGGTCGATCAGCTCCTCGATCTCGGGAGAGAGGAGCGCGAGCACGACGACCCCGGCGGCCGTCAGCCAGGACGGGTGGGTCACGGCCTGCCATCCCGGCACCGGCGCCCAGGCCGACAATCCCGCCATTCCGGTCAGCACGAGTGTCCTGCCGATCGAGCGCAATCCGACGGGCGCGGCGCTCACCTCTCCGAAGCAGCCACAGCCCGCGTCCGGCCGTCGCCTGCGCAGCTCTAGCAGCACGTACGTGGACAGGGCGAAGAAGGCGACCGTACCCCACCGGAAGATCGGATGCGTGGTGACCAGCAGCCCCGCGGCCAGCGCCACCTCGCCGCCCGCGCAGATCAGCAGCGCGAGGGTCTGCATGCGGCCCGGCACGAGGGCCGCGGGCCCCAGCCTGGACAGCCCGCCGGGCTCGCCTCCGGAGCGTACGGTGCTCACCTTGGCCACCGTGCCCGCGAGAAGCAGCACGATCAGAAGCGGCAGTTGCGATCCGAGCACGCCCGCGTCACCCCAATCCGATCTGAGCGTTGAAGCACCCTTTGACCAGGTCGCCGCCGAGCTCCACGTAGGAGAACGGCGAAAGCTCCACGATCCTCCCGCGCGGCGAGGTGTCACATTCGACGCAGCGGTCGCAGAAACGCCCGGCCACGCACCCGCACGCCACCACGGGCACGTTGGCGTTCCGCTGTGAGCACAAGTTCCTGACCTGCAGCAACGACCCCACCGCCAGGTATGGCAGGCCGGTGCACGACACCCCGGCGTCCGGGCAGCCGGTGTCCTGCCGCTCCAGCATCGGGTACGCGGCGCCACGCTCTTCCTGGTCGAACGTGTCCGACCAGGTGGCTGGGCCCGAGATGCGGGACTGCAGCCCGGCGTACGCGGGCGGCGGGGCGGGCACGGCGCGGGCCGGGTAGGGAGGCTGTGAGGTTGCCGGCAGCAGGGCCAGGCTCGCCCCGTGCTGCCTGAGGCCGATCGCGTCGAACAGGTACCCGGGCTCGAACATGGGGTGCCGCACCTGCAGCCGTCCCGACGCGCGGTAGGGGATGGTGATCGTGCGGTGGCCGCGGTGGGGCCCGCAGTCGAGCTCGACCGTGAGGTCCCTGCGCCCGCTGATCGACTGGATCGTCCCGGTGATGCGGGTGGTGTCGGCCCAGATCCGCTCGACGACCCGCCCGGCGCGGGTCCGCATCGTGACCATGGAGCCCGCGGTGAGATCGGCGGGCGCGACGTCCTGGCCGTGCCAGGCGGTGGCCCAGGGGGCGATCACGAGCCGCTCCTCGGCGCCCGCGGGCGTCTCGATGATGATCAGGTGCGGGCTGACGTCCATGATCTCGCCGGCGACGGCCCGGATGGGCTCTCCGTCGTCCGGGTCGGGGCCCGGTGTCCCGGACTCGCGGCCGAGCGCGGCCGCGGCGAGCACTCTGCGGCGATCAACGCTCGGATACCCCATCGGCCCCTCCCTCGTCGGGTACTAGATTCACACGACTTGGGGGTAGCTCACACCGTACCGGCGCAGACGGGAGCAAAATACGCATCCCCGGGGAAGTGAGTTGACATCCGGCGACGAACAAACCGCCACCGACCTTGACCGACCTTTATCGTTGGCGGACCGAAACCTGAATTCTGGTTCAGGCTCAATAGGGCATCAGGCTGCGATTCTGGCGACGATGCAGACCACCGGGTGGGAAGACGAGTTCCGCGAGTACGTGAGGGCGCGCGGTCCCGCCTTGCTGCGCGCCGCCCATCAGCTCACCGGGCACCCGCTGGACGCGGAGGATCTGCTGCAGAACGCGCTGACCAAGACGTACCTGGCCTGGAACCGGATCGAGGACCGGGGGGCGCTCGACGGCTATGTGCGGCGGGCCATGGTGAACATCAACATCTCACAGTGGCGGCGGCGCAAGCTGGAGGAGTACCCGTCGGACGAACTGCCCGAGACGTGCACCTCTTCGGAGGAGCCGCACGGGGATGTGCACGAGCAGCTGGAGCAGGCCCTGGACGAGCTGCCGGAGCGGATGAGGGCGGCGATCGTGCTGCGATACTACGAGGACATGACGGAGCCGGAGATCGCCAGGACGCTGGGGATCAGCGTGGGCACGGTCAAGAGCACGGTGTCACGGGCCATGGCCAAGCTCAGGAACGCGCTGGGGCGCCGTACCTCCTGAGCGTGTCATGCGTCTTCGGTCTCGTACGTGTCATGCGTCTTCTGTCTCGTACGTGTCGTGCGCGCCGGCCGTGGCGCATGGCCGTACGACGTCCCTGATCTTCCTCAGCGTGGCCAGGAACGCGACAAGCTCGCCCTCGCCCAGCAGCCCGGTGAACCACTCTTCGATGTCCTTCAGGTGCTGCGGCAGCACCGACTCCAGCCGCTTCCGCCCGGCGTCGGTGAGCACGGCGTAGGAGGCCCGCCGGTCGCTGGAGCACGCCGCCCTGGCCACCAGCCCCTCTCGTTCGAGCCGGTCGACGACCCTGGTCACCCCGCTGGTCGACAGCTCGGTCTGCGCGGCCAGATCGCTCATCCGCAGCCGCTGCCCCGGCGAGCGGGCCAGCCTGATGACGGTCTCGAAATCGACCTCCGACAACCTCGCGGCGCTGAGCGCCGGCTGGAGCCTGGCCATCAGCCCGGTGTGCGCCTCCGCCAGAAGTCCAATCGCCGTCAAGCGCGGGTCGTCAAAATCCATCACGTCCATAGAGTATCGGACGATAGTTGACGCGAGGAATATTCCTCGTGTAGAAATTTGTTGCCGCAGACATCCGCACAGCAACTACCCCTCTGAGGAGAACCCCATGACCACCCGCACCTGGGAGTCCCTGACCGTCCCCGCCGCCGGGACCTACAACCTGGACGTTGCCCACACCCGCATCGGTTTCATGGTCAAGCACATGATGGTCAGCAAGGTCCGCGGCCACTTCGGCACCTTCAACGGCTCGGTCACGATCGCCGAGAACCCGCTCGAGTCCACCGCCGAGCTCACCATCGACGCCTCCAGCATCGACACGGGCATGCCCGACCGCGACGGCCACCTGCGCAGCGACGACTTCCTGGCCGCCGAGAAGTTCCCGCAGATCACCTTCAGGAACGGCCGCGTGGTCAGCCACTCCGGCGACGAGTTCACCGTCGTCGGCGACCTGACCATCCGCGACGTGACCAAGGAGGTCGAGCTCACGGTCGAGTACGGAGGCGCCGGCACCAACCCGTGGGGCGCCGCCGTATGGGGCTTCTCGATCAGCACGGAGTTCGACCGCGAGGACTTCGGCCTGACCTGGAACCAGGCCCTGGAGACCGGTGGCGTCCTGGTGGGCAAGAAGGTCAAGATCGAGATCGAGGGCGAGGCGAACCCGGCCGCGTAGCGGTGGCGTCGCCTGTTTGGATGTACGTTATCCACAGCCTTGAAGCCCGTCCACGCTCTGGGCGGGCTTCATCCACAGGCAGTTACCCACAGGCTGTTGATAAGTCTTGGTGAAGGACGGGGAGCAATCGCTTTGCCGCCTCGCCCGAAGGCCGGTACGCTGTGCTGTGCCGCGATGGCTTCCAGGAGGATTCGCCTAGTCAGGTCTATGGCGCCGCACTGCTAATGCGGTTTGGGTTTACCGCCCATCCGGGGTTCAAATCCCCGATCCTCCGCAGGTGAGAGGCCCTTCCCCGTTCTTCGGGGGAGGGCCTCTTTCGATCTTCAGAGGGGCCGTAGTTGCAGCGCTAGTTGCAACTGCTTACGGAGAACCCCAGAGAGCGGAGGCGAGGCGCTCCCCCGCGTCGCGCATCAGGGGTGTGGATACGTGGGTGTACCGCTCTGTGGTCGTGACCCGCGTGTGGCCGAGAACCTGCTGCACGACTCGGATGTTCACGCCCTGCTCGATGAGGAGCGTGGCAGCGGTGTGCCGGGCGTCGTGCACCCGTACGTCACGGACGCCGGCCTGCTTGAGGATGGCCTTCCAGCGCTTCCAGTCCTCGGTCCGCTCGATCGGTGTGCCGTGCTTGGTGGCGAACACCAGGTCATGGTCCTCCCAGCGGTCCCCCGCCTTCTCACGCTCGGCATCCTGGATCTCGCGGTGCGCCTTGAGCTGGGCGAGTAGTTCGGGAGGGCATTGGAGAGTGAGTTTGCTCTTGCCCTTGCGCTGGCGGAAGATCAGGCCGCCGCCCGTCCGCTTGGGGCACTTCTCCGCATGGCCCGTGCAGTCCTTGAGGCAGGGCCGCTTGTAGCAGACGTGGCCCGGTTTTGCGCAGCCTGGCTTGCAGGTCGGCCGGTGGTCGTGGAGCTTGCACTTCTTGTGGCACGGCCGGCGGTGCCACTTGTCGCCGCAGGCGTGCGGGTCGTCGCAGCCGTGCCGCCACTCCTGGCGCTGCACCTGGAACCAGGCGCGGATCTCGCCGGTGTCCATGTCGATGTACGACCAGCGGAGCCCGAGGGCCTCGCCCTGGCGGATGCCGAGCGCCAGGGCCACGGACCAGCGGGCTCCGTTCCTCTTGGTCCTGGCTACGTCGAGGATGCGGCGAGCCTCCTCGCGCGTCAGTGGCTCGATCTCGGTCTCCGCGGCTGTGGGCGCCTCCACGAGAGTGGCCACGTTTCGCGTGACCTTGTCGCGCCGGACGGCGACCTTGAGGGCGCGCGAGATGATGCGGTGCACCTTAAGGACCGTGCTCGTGGACAGACCCTTGTCCAGCATCGTCGTGTACGCGGTGTCGAGGTGCTCGGGGGCGAGCCGGTTCAGACGGTGGCGGCCCAGGAGCGGGATGATCCAGTGACGGGCCTTGGAGCGGTAGTCGGCCAGCGTGCGCGGAGCCATCTTCCCCGAGGCGACGAGGCGCTCGCAGATCACGTCGAGGTACTCCGCCATCCACTCGGCCACCGTGGGCGCACGGCCTGGCTTCGTGACCTGTCCGGTCTCCCGGTTGCCCTCCAACTCCGCGACCTTGCGGGTTACCTCTGCCTCCGTCTTCGCCATCCGGTGGCGGCGATCAGGCGAGCCGTCAGGCTTGATGCCGATGGTTACCCAGCCGTGCCAGTAGCCGTCCTTGCCGAGGTAGATGGAGGAGCGTCCGTTCGGTTTCTTCGCCATCACGCCGCATCCTCCTCTCGTACGAGACCCGCTTTAAGTTCCAGCGCACGAGCGAACTCGATCAGCGCCCAACGTGGAACCAGGCGGTAGCCGTCGTCCTTGATGGACTTGAGCTCACCGCTCTTGATCAGCCGAAAGACAGCCGTCCGGCTCATCCCGAGCATCATGGCCGCGTCCTTCGGTCGGTAAAACAGAGGCTCCATCTACGCTGCCTCCTCTCGCATTGCTGAAGGATCTTGGCCGTCTGCTTGGGCTTGGAGTTGGGCCATGTGGGTTCGCCAGCGTTGGCGTTCGGCGACTGACCGGAGGAGGCGTATGGCCAGTGGCGACACGTTGGCGTCGCCGGCCGGGACGGGTTTCCAGACGTAGCGGTGCGGGTCGATCGGCTCGTCTGCCTGGCCGAGGGCTTCCAGGACCCAGGTGCGGCGGTCTTGGCGGTGTTCGGCGAGGGTCTTGTTGGACCACTTGCGGGAGACCAGGACGCGACGGCCGGCGTAGCCGAGGTGGCCGGGCTTGTGTGCCTTGCCCCGGCACTGGCCCGGAGCCATGCCTGGCTTGGCGTCCTTGGGCTGTACGCCGTAGCGCAGCCAGTTCGGACACCTCGGAGAGCAGGGCTCGAACCGCAGCGCCTCGACCATCCGAGCGGCGTGCTCACGTTGGGCGGGATTGTCAGTGTCGAGGCTGTCGCCGAGGCTCTTGGTGAGGTACTTGGACAGGTAGCGGATGCACTGGTCGGCGTCCGGGGTACCGGCGAGCACGCCCTTGACGTCGAGCTGGTCGCCGAAGCGGATCACGTGCAGGGGTTCGACCTTCTGGTCGGCGTCGAGCTGGTCGAGTGCTTGGTCCCAGGTGGGCAGGACCTCTCCGGTTGCGGGGTCGATATAGCCGGCCCCGTCCTGCCAGACGGGCAGGTGGTCGCCGTCGAACCGCACCTCGTCGGCCGGTGGCCACCACACCTGGTGGTAGGTGGCGGCGGCGATCTGCTTGACCTCCGCCCTCGGGAGGGTGCCGCGGATGGCCATGTGGAGGTGCGGAGCAAGCCGCTTCTGAGGCTCCACGGTGGCGAAGTACTGCACGTCATAGCCCGCCACCCGGCGCAGGTTCTGCACGAACCGATCCACGAGCTTGGAGAAGTGGAGTGCGTCGCGAGCGGCCCGCGCGTAGTCGTAGCTCTCCGGCTCGACCGGGACGCCGTCGCGCACCTTGCCATAGGACGGCAGGGTCAGGGTTACAAACAGCGACGGCCGGTAGACCTTGCCATCCGAGGTAGTGAACGTCCGCCCGAGCGTGGTCGGTGCCATCCGGCGCTTGGGCAGGTTCGGCGCGTCCTGGCGCCGCCTGGTCGAACGGGTGCGCTTGGGGACGGTACGGCCGAGCACGTTGCCGCGCATGCCCGCCTCGTTGATCTCGGCGTCAACGCCCTCGATGGCGGCGTCCCAGTCCGAAGTGTCCTCACCCAGCGATGCGGCCTCATCGCGTCGGGCCTGGAGGTCGGCGCGGAACTCGACCAGCCACCGCTGATCGTCGGTTGGCTCGTCCGGGGTGATGGCCGGCTCGTGGTCGAGGTGCCAGCCTTCCCGGCACTGTGCCCGCCGGAGTTGCCGGTTGCGCTTGGCGCAGGACGGGCACTTGGCCTCCAAGGTGGCCCCGCAGGGGACGTCCACGATCTCCCAGCGGCCGGTGTGGGTGTCGAGCCGCTTGAGCGGGACAGGCCGGATGCACACGCCATACTGCTTGGCGACCTCCCGAGCCACCTCACGGGCCGGCGGCATCGCCTGCCGGACAGCACGAGGCAGCTCAGCCATGGACACCTCCCTCGTCCTCCGTCAGGTCGGCGCACAGCCGGAACAGGCCGTTGTACGGGTGCTTGAGCGTCCGGGGGTGGAGCAGCGCGAAGACGCGCAGCCGGGGAAGGCCGCGACGGGTGAGCAGGACCATGAGCGGCCGACCCGAGACGAGCTCGAGTTCCTCGGCCGTTCCGTGGAAGCAGACCTTCATCAGGCAGCGTCCTTTCCAGCGGCAAAGGTGTCGGCCATGTCGTGGATGTCACTGTCGGAGACGTAAGCGGCGCGCACCCGGATCGGGTCCGGCGAGGTCTCCAACCGGACATAGCCGACGCCCGCACCGCGCTCGGGGACGGGTGAGATGTGGTCGGCCAGAGCGCCCCGGTCACGGGCGCCGTCGCCGAGGACCATGTCCACCTGTTCGGACTCGTCCAGCCGGAGCGCGATCTTGTCGGGGAACAGGTTGCGGATGTTCATGACCTCCTTGCGCGGGTCCTGGAGCGCTGCCATGACGCCGATGCCGACCGCCCGCCCTTGGGTGGTGAGCGTGGCCAGGGCAGCGGAGATGCGCTGCTTGAGCTGCCGGTCTGCCTGGTAAGCGGTCAGGAACGCCACCTCGTCGACGACGACCAGGACGAACGGGTCTTCCACGGTCGGCGAGTGGGAGCGCTGAAGGCCGGCGAAGCGGGCCGCCCGGGTCTGCATCACGTTGACGGCCTGGTCGAGCAGGTCGGCGCAGTCCTCAGGCGTGGCCGCGTACCGGTCGCCGAACAGGGCGCGCCCGTACGAGAGCTCCATCAGCTTGGGATCGAGCGCCCAGATCTCGACCAGGCCCGCCTGCACGGCCGGGAGGAGGGCGCGGATGGTGGACCAGATGATCGAGCCCTTGCCAGCCCCGGTGGCGCCCGCGACCAGGACGTGAGTGCCGTGCACCTTGAGCAGCCACGGTTGCCCGTCCTCCTGCTTGCCGACCTCTACCGGCCCCACGGTCGGTGCGTCTGGCAGTGGCAGAGCCGCCAAGGGAACGCCCAGTGGATCGGTGCGGGGGAACGTAAGTTGAAGGCGACCGCCCCGCGTGACGGCCACTCGGGAGGACGCCGCGCCGAAGCCCTGCGCGAGGTGGTCGAGGCGGTCGGCCCAGTCTTTGACCGACTGCCCCTTGAGCATGCGCACGGTCACCAGGTCGGCCCACGCCGTACAGGTGACCTTGCCGAGGCGTGGCAGGTAGTCGCGCCCCCACAGGTGCCGGCCGAGCCCGGACACGATCATGACGGCTTGCCAGTGTCGCCGGTAGATCCAGATCAGTCGCCACCAGGCGAGCAGTCGCAGGCTGATCATGCGGGTGAAGCTCGCCCGGTCGGTGACGGCCCACGCGAGGAGCCCGGTCGGGACGGGCGCGAGGAGCATGAGCGTGGTTTGCCAGTCGTACGCCAGCGTGAGCGCGCCGGGCGAGAGCGTGACGAGGACGGCGACGGGATGCCGCCACACGAGCCGGACGCATCCGGCGAGGACGCGCAACGCGAAGATGAGCAGGGTCAGGATGGCGGGTGTGGTGACGACGGTCGGGCGGAAGACGACGGCCGTGTCGGGCGTGGTGGTGACGAGGTTGCGCGCCTCGTCGCCAGGCAGCCGCTTGAACATAAGCTTGGAACCTCTCGTGATGTGGAAGTCGTGGGAGAACCGAGGGGCCGCCGGAAGTTGCCGCTTCCAGCGGCCCCGCCTTACGTGTCAGGCCGCCGTCTGGTCGGTGGACTTGCCGGTGGCCGGCTGCTCGGTGTACAGGCGCTCGCAGTCGGCCAGGTAGCGAGCGGCAGCGTTGAAGATGTCCTGTGCCAGGGCCAGGTCCGCGTCGGTGACCGGCCCGCCGCCCGTGGTGGAGACGGAGAAGTTCGCCTCCGGGGTGCTGAACGCCAGGTACGGGCGGCGCTCGTCGATCACGCGGGCGAGGACGTGCACCTCGTCGGTGTGGAAGGAGACCGTGAGGTGCGACCGTTGGTCGGCGCGCGGCATCGACAGCGTGACGTAGGTGTACGGTTCGAGCCTCACGCCGCCGCCTCCTTGCCGGCCGGAGCCTGCTTGGCGCGCGGCGGGCGCATCCCCGTGGCGCGCAGGGAGTAGGCCAGGCGTCCGTTCTGGCCAACGTACGGCGTGACGGTCATCCCGACGAACTCGACGGGCGTGATCGGGAGGCCGGGCACGGCCGGCGGGAGGGGCGGTTCGGTCGAGGACAGGATCTTGACCGCGACCGTCTTCTGGGACGCCTTCACAGTGGGGTCGGCGTCCATGACGGGGACCTGCCAGACCGGCTCACCGGTCGTCTTGTCCTTGGCGTAGACGGTCCTGCCGTTGGTCGAGGCGTCGAAGTCCTTGACCTGTTCGACCTGTCCCACGAGGTAGCAGCCGTATGGGAAGACCTGGTCGAAGCTGATCGGGATGGGTCCCTGGATTGCCATGTGGTTCCTCTCAGTTGCGGCGACGAGCCCTTCAATCGCTCGTCCACTTGTCCGCATGAGTTGAGAGTAGGCTCTGGCCACTCGTCCGCACAAGTGGTTGAGCCAGAGTAGCGCGGTAAGAGTTACCTGACCTTGTAGACATCCTCAAGCTCGTGCAGGCTGCCCGGCAGCGCCAGAGCCATGGCCAGCAACACGGAACCGGCAGGGTCATGCACGGTCGCCGTCACAGCGAGCACCGGGTTGGACGTGCCCAACAGCTCCGCCTCGTCCTTGGTCGGCTTACGAGCCGACAGCCGCTCCGTGATGCGATCGAACCGCACATGCTTCACCGCCTGGAGATGCCGCCGGATCCCGCCCCGCAGCGGTTCGCCCTTCTCCAGGTCGGTGCCCACGGCGATCTCCAGTGGAATCCACACCGTCTCCACGGCCGAGACGACGTCCGCATGTCGCGCCACCCTCTTACGCATGATCACCGGGGTACGCTCGGCGACCTCGAGCAGCTTAGCGACATGCCGAGGCGCCGCAACGCGTGCCACCTCAACGAGGCTGTCGGCCGTCTCGCCTTGCTCGGCCGCGGTCAAGCCAGGACGCACCGTCTCGGCCTCGCTGTCCGGCCGGCCCTTCACGAACGACCCGCGCCCGTGCTCCCGCTCGATCCATCCCTGCATGGCCAACGTCTGAAGCGCGCGGACCACGGTGGTGCGTCCCACGCCCAGCTCACGCACGAGCTGTGTCTCGGACGGCAGCATGTCGCCAGGCGCGTACTCGCCCGACTCGATACGCTCCTGAATAGCCCTCATGACCTGGGCATATTTCGGCGGGGCGAAGTCCATGCTCATGTTGGCCGTCCGTTCACTCTTGCGCTTGTCCGCATAAGCACAGTACCGGCTGAGCCAAGACTTGTCAGGCCAGGATTATGAGTCCATCCGGCGCGCCAGCAGGCGCGCGCACTCCTGGCAGGAACTCGACAGTGTGGGCACGAACGGCATATGCCAGTCGAAGATCAGCACGAGCCTGACCTCCTCGCCGCACATCGCCTTTGACGTCCCGAGCACAACCGCGTGTTGGATTCGTGGGTATTGACGCCGCGCGTTCCCCACGCCGCAGACCACCCGAAGCCGGATCATTATTCGGCCTCGTCCACTAGTTTGGAGATCATCGGGGATAGCGGGTGCGCCTTTCGGAGATCCGCATAGTGCATAGAGATACGGCGAGCGGCCCGTACCGGATCAATCGCGGGATGCCAGGCATAGATGACGCGGCGACGTTCGGCATTCCAGCCAGTTCGCCACCAGAAATACTGACCGTCGCACCACACCACCAGGCCGACCCAGACCGACACGAGCGCCAGACCGTATCCGTGGTGGATATCGGCCGTGACGGCGTTCCGCTCCAGAGCCTGCCGGAGCAGTTCGGCGGAATGGCGCGGATCGATCGTGATCAGAGCTGGGGCACTCATTCGGCCACCCGCTCGAACCGCACCGAGCCGGCCGGGTCAAGGTACGCCCGGAAGATCTCACGACGCGACGCCTCGTCCGCCACCGCCCCGAGCCCGTAGACGCTGAGGGCGATCCGCCCACGGACCGGCGCCTCCGCCGGCATCCCCCGCATCGCCTTACGCAGCTCGTCCATCGCCGTGGCCTGGAACGGGCTCGACCCGCACGCCTCCAGCTCGTCAGCGGCGCCGGCCCCGACGCGCACCTCCCACTCGAAGACCTCGCCGGCCGGAGAAGCGTGCTCGGCGCCGTCGCAGTGATCGCACTCAGCTTGAGCGGAGGAGGCCACGCCCAGCATGGACGCCGCCACATTTCCGCGCCGAGTGACGACCTTCCATCCCCGTCCATCGCACTCTGTGCACCTGACTGGAGTTGTCATGCGCCAGAGCATGAACGGCCAGACCGTTTATACATATCCCACGGTGATATGCAGCGGTGGCATATAGAGTGCGCGGCACAGCAATGCACCACCTCGGAGCCGACTTCCGGAGGTTTCGCATGCGCCCGAGCGCTTTCGACCCGATCGAAATACCGGACGCCATCTGGGATCGCGACGAAAGCCGGGAAATCCTGAAAAAACGTGACGTCGCCGGACTATTCCGACTCGCGGTCAAATATGCCGGAGCCAGCCAGAATCGCATCGCCACGGCAACCGGCCTCTCGCAACCACGCGTCAACAAGATCCTCAACGGCGCCGCCGGCCCCATTCAAGAACTGGCGGTTTTCGAGCGCATCGCCACCGGCCTGGACCTGCCCGACCACGCCCGCATGCTACTCGGCCTCGCCCCGCTCGACATCGCGTCCCCCACGGGCGACGTCGACGACGAGCACCAGGAGCAGACCGACGAACTCACCGCCCGGCTGGACGCCGCCGTAGCCATCGACGACACCATGGTCATGATTCTGCGGACGGACACCAACAATCTTCGTCTCCAGGACCGCCGACTCGGCAGCGTCGCCATCGCCGACAAGATGCGCGCCCAGATGGCCCAGATCGAACGAGCCCACCGCCACGCCGTACGCCCACGCATCCGCACCCAGCTCGCCCACCTACTTGCCGAAACAGCGTCACTCGCCGGATGGCAAGCCATCAACACCGTCGCCCTCAACGACGCGTGGAACCACTACGAACACGCCAAGGCCGCCGCCCGCGAAGCCGACGACCCCTCCGTCCTCGCCTACGTCTCCGGCGAACAGGCGTACGTCCTCATGGACCTGGGCCGTCCCGCCGAAGCCGCGGAACTCCTCCAGTACATCCACGCCACCCACCGCGACCGCGTCCCCGCCCGCCTCAGGACATGGCTTGCCTCCGCCGAGGCAGAAGCCGCAGCCGTACTCGGCGACGAGACCGCCTGCCGTCGAGCGCTCGACCAGGCCGCCGCCGTGTTGCCGGAGGGGGACGCTGACCCGGACATGCCCTACCTGTCCATCAACGTCCACCACTTCGCCCGCTGGCGCGGAAGCTGCCTCCTTCGCTTCGGCGACCCCAGCACCGTCGAAGACCTCCGCTCATCACTTGCCGGAATGGACGGCACCTACAACCGTGCCGAAGCGGGCGTGCGCTGCGACCTCGGCCACGCCCTCCTCGCGGCCGGCGAACCGGACGCAGCCCAGCCCCACATCCACCGCGCCAAGCAGCTCGCCACCATGACCGGCTCACGCCGTCAACGGCGCCGCATCGAGGAACTGTCGAGAGCGGTCAACCGCGCCCTTGGCCGTTGAGCCGCTGCTGAGCCTGAAGCAGACCGATCAACGTGCCTGACGTCCAGATGTCACCGCGGGCAATCATGTCGGGGATCTCCGCCATCGGAATCCACTCGATCCGGTCGGCCTCCACCTCGCCCTCCGGCTTGCCGACCAGCTCGGCCCCGCGCGCCAGGAACAGGATGTGCTCGGAGTCCACCATGCCCGCCATCGGCTGATAGCTCACCAGGTGCTCAACCTGCTTGGGCCGATATCCGGTCTCCTCTTCCACCTCGCGGATGGCCGTGGCCATAGGGTCCTCGCCAGCCTCGATCAGACCGCCAGGCAGCTCCCACCCCCACCGATCGAACACGAACCGATGCCGCCACATCAGCAACACCCGATCCTGCTCGTCCACGACGACGGCGATAGCGGCCCGGTCCAGGTGCACCACATGATGCTCGAACCGCTCCCCGCCGGGGATCTCGACATCGGCCATGCCAAGCCGGATCCACCGGTTGTCGTAGATCAGCCGCTCCCCGTGTACGACCCAGCGCGTCAGCTCAGCGTCATCAGCCACACCGCGAAGCTACCGGCCCACATCCCCGCCGTACAGGCACTTCCCGGTGACAGCGGAGATCGTTGCCGAATAATCCCTATGAAGATCAAGGGGCGGCGCTGCGCGCCGCCACGCGGCCCGAGCTTGCGGGCCGCGCGCTGCGCGTGCGGCCCGGGGGCCGTTCTCGCGCGCACCCGCCACTCGGGCCGCGCCACACCAGCAAGCCACAATCAGGCCTTATCGTACGTTCATGGAATTACTCGATCGCTTCGGCGTGCCAGCTGACCTTACATCTCTCCGAGGGCTTGAACGCTTGGTAAGCGAGCACACGCCAGAGACGAGGCACCTCGACTTCAAGCGTCAACTTAGCAACTCCGAAGATCTCGCTGACGACTTAGTTGCAATGGTAAACAGCGGTGGAGGGGTGCTAGTGATTGGAGTGGGCACGGATCGACACGATCGCGCATCATCCCTACACCCCCTCGTACTTCGAACCGCTGAACAACAGGCCGTCCAAGCCGCTCGCGAAGGTGTGGATGAATCCATAAGGATCGACCCGATTCCGATCCCGACGGAAAATGACCCAGGTACTGGTTATCTTGTCATCCTTATACCACCGAGCAGCAGGCTTCCGCACCTAAGCTCGAAGCGAGGGCGAGTTCTTCACCGAGTCGGGACGCACAACAAGCCCATGACACGAAGAGAAATAGGTGTCGCCTTCTGTGCGGGTGGAGCAAATTTTGCACGCGAGTTCGGGTTAATTGCAGCGAGCGAACCCGCATCCTTAGTGGCATCTGCGAGTCAGCAGTACGCCAGCACACAAGGACGTATCCATTTAACAAACAGGGGTGGATCTACCGCCTTCAACATCACAATTTCTGCTTTAGCGTGCCCGCTTCTATATGAAGCGCCGCCCGGTCCCGACGATCCCCCCTGGGGACCGATTGAGACCGAGACTCCGCCATACCTTCCTATAATCTCTCTACCACCGGGCGCAGAGGTCAGCTTCGCCGTTACCCGCACCTGGGGGGCTACTAGCCAGGACGTTCTCACTTTTACGTGGGATGATGAATTAGGGGGAACCCATCAAGCTAGTCAGGCGGTTACCTGGTAGTCGCGAGTATTCGCGATAGCGCTTCAAGTAGACCCACTCAATACGCCTCCCTATTCAGCCCAACCTACTCTCCCTCGATCGATGGAATCTGACCTCTACGCAAAAGGGCGCGAC
Source organism: Nonomuraea sp. NPDC050786 (assembly GCF_040654115.1). Lineage (NCBI taxonomy): Bacteria > Bacillati > Actinomycetota > Actinomycetes > Streptosporangiales > Streptosporangiaceae > Nonomuraea > Nonomuraea sp. NPDC050786. The sequence continues at coordinate 1,758 of NZ_JBFAHJ010000024.1, read as the reverse complement.
CTGCGGCTAGAGTGCTGTGGATCTGCTGGGCCGTGATCGGGATGGAGTCTTCGCCACTACGCCTCACAATGCTGATGTATGCGCCCTCCACGCGGCCACCAACGATGGCCCCATGAACAAGGAAAGGCTTCAATTCCTCTTCTTGTGCTGGAACAGAAATAACAACCAGGCCATGGCCAGAAGTAGTTTCGATGGGGTCAATTTTGAGCGCCGCAGGAAATGGGAAGACTCGACTCTCTATAGCCTGTCGATAGCGGCGCATAGTAGCCGTGTCAACAGGAACTGGCCTAACAGACTTAATTACCTCGCCGCCAGGAATTCGCTTCGTATCCATGCCAACGACTACGACGCCGCCGTCCTCTGCGTTAGCAAACCGGCTCACGGCTTCGGCTAGCGATATCTTGCCCCGATCTACTGACAGGTCGTAATGGCAAGCCTTAACATCAAGCCATGGACCTTCCGGAAGGCCAATAAGAAGGTCAGGCCGTCCTCCTAAAACGAGATCTGCAACGGTTTCACGAGTTACCCGTCCGGCGTAAGCTGCGGCCAGTAGGGCATCAATGCTAACCCCGATCTCGTAAAGCTGATCCAAGGTTTTATCACGTGTGGCGGCTGTAATAATAATATCGTGATAGTAAGGGGCGGTAGAGCGATAGCCGTCCGCTCGAACGGCAACCAATTTAGCCCTCAGGCGTCGCAGTAGCGGTTCAATGAGTGGCGCGACTATTTCATGCGCTTCTTCATCATCGTCCACGTAGACGTCGGTATCAAAGGTGCAGCGAATCGCGAGACTACCATTATCGAGGAGAGTGAAAGAGATGGGTTCAACGACGGATTCCTTCGGCGAGTATTCATCGTCGGGAGCGAGGTCGATGGTTACATCATCCGGACAGGCGTCGTTCTGTCGCGCCTTCCGAAGAGCGCGAACAAGGTCAGTAGCCGTAGCTACATAGAGATCAGTGCGCTTAATAACGAGGGAGCCGGCGCCGTCGAATGAACGCCATTTATCGCCGAACAACCACGCGTCGTCGCGAGGGGCGTATCGAACCGTGGGAGTCACATCTGTTAGGTTCTCACAGATGCGGAGATTCGGCTGGCGACTATCTGCGCAGCAAGTGGAGGCAAGTAGCCTCCTCATCGGATCCAAGGCGACCGTCCGGTCGCGTCAATCCAGATGGGCTGCCGGGCGAGACCAGTGCCCTGCCGTACGGTTGGCTCCACTGTAAGCGGCCATCTAAAACTCCAGGTCGACGGACAGGTGAATCCAGGCGGATGGCCAGAAGGGTACCGATAGGCGGACATCGGAAATCCTGGTCGATGGCCACGTAATCTCTTGATCTTGCCGTTTCTACCGGAGCTCCTGGAAGAACGACAATGACTGACCGCGATCAAGAAGAACGCGACGCGACGTGCCAGCTTGTCCTAAGATACGGCCGTCCTGCTTTGCGACGACTGGCCGCCGCGCAGGACGAACCCCGATGACCTCGCCGCTGTGGGGCATCCGTACCGTCAGCGTGCCGGTGGGGTGGCGTTCGAGAGTCAGCCGGTCTGATCATCGGATCGGACCAATCGGCGTTCCCAGGCCAGGGCCGCGACCACACCGATGGCATAGGCGACCAGGTCCCATGGGTCGGGGAACGCGCCGACCAGGACACCGCCGATGCCCGGCGGGGTCATGCCGACTATTTGGTAGAACTCGACGGCGGCGGCGATCGCGGCCGTGGCCAGGGTGCGGCGTGCGGCGGTGGTGCGCCACAG
>NZ_JBFAHJ010000023.1:11862-201537 GCF_040654115.1 Nonomuraea sp. NPDC050786 | reverse complement strand
CCGTGGAGAACGAGAGCGCGCTCAAGACCTACACGCTCACGGTGAGCAGCTCCACTGCCAGGCCGTGCGCGCCCGGCGGGCCGCCGGCCGCCCGGCGCCGGCGCCGCCGGCCCCCCGCCCGGGCCCCCCCCCCCCCCCCGGCTCGGGCTCGACCCGAGCGACATGGTGCGGTTGATGGACGGCCTGATGGACGAGGGGCTGGCCGAGCGCGACCGCGACCCGGCCGACCGGCGGCGCTACCGGATCTCGCTGACGCCCGCGGGGCGCGGCGCACTGGACCGCGCGCTGGCCGTCATCGAGCGCGTGGAGCGGGAGACGCTGGCGCCGCTGACGGCGGAGGAGCGGAAGCAGCTGCACGCGCTGGTGGCGAAGGTCTTCGCAAACTGACAAAAGTTGTCATTAACGCAGCCGTCACATTGTTCACTTCTATACCACATGCCCTCTTTGCACACAGTTGCAGATCATGTTAGATGGAGGCGAGCAGAGAGGACCGGCACAGTGACGCTGATTCTCGATGGCGTCTTCGTACGGCGGCGCGGGGAGACCTGGCTTGACGACGTTCGCCTGGAATTATCCAACGGAATGACCACTCTGATCGGCCCGATGACCGCGGGAAAGACGACATTGATGCGCGTCGTCGCCGGCTTGTCACCCCCGGATTCGGGCCGCGTCCTGGTCGACGGAGAAGACGTTACTACCATTTCGGTGCGAAAACGCTCGGTCGCCTTCGTCTACCAGCAATTCATCAATTACCCATCGCTGACCGTCTACGAGAACATCGCCTCTCCGCTCCGCCTCGACCCGAGGTTCCGCCGTGACGGGATCGACCGGCGGGTGCGCGAGGTGGCCGAGCTCATGGGCATCGCGGCGCTCCTCGACCGCAGGCCCGCCGAACTGTCGGGCGGCCAGCAGCAGCGCACCGCCATCGCCCGGGCGCTGGCCCGCCCCGTGGACGTGCTGCTGCTCGACGAGCCCCTGGCCAACCTCGACTTCAAGCTCCGCGAGCAGTTACGCGCCGACCTGAAGAGCATGTTCGCGAGCTCCCCCGGCGTCGTCCTCTACTCCACCGCCGACCCGAACGAGGCGCTCACCTTCGCCGCGCCGACCGTGGTCCTGGGCGAGGGCCGGGTCCAGCACGTCGGCGACGCGGCCGAGATGTACGCCCGCCCGCCCACGCTGGCCGTCGCGGCGACACTCAGCGACCCGCCGCTCAACCTGCTGCCCGGCGTCGTACGCGACGGCCGGATCGAATGCCTCGGCACCTCCTTCCCCGCACCCCACGCGCACGCGTCCGGACGCGACGTCGTGCTCGGCGTACGCCCCCACCAGGTGAGCATCGGACGGGGCGGCCCCGGCGCGCTGGAGCTGCCCGCCGAGATCAGGCTGGCCGAGGTGACGGGCAGCGCGACGTTCCTGCACCTGCTCCTGCAGGGGCACGTCCACCTGGTCGCCCATCTGCCGGGCGCCCAGCTCTTCACCCCGGGCGAGAGCACGGTCGCGTACGTGGACCCGGCACACGTCCTGGTCTTCGACGAGGACGGCGGACGCCTGCTCGCCACCAGCGCCGCGGAGGTCGACCTGCATGGCTGACATCCGGCTGGAAGGCGTGGGCCACAGCTACGACGGGGGCCGGACGTGGGCACTCAAGCCCATGACCTGGACCTGGCGGAGCTCCAGGGCGTACGCGCTGCTGGGTCCGAGCGGCTGCGGCAAGAGCACGCTCCTGAACATCATCTCCGGCCTGATCACGCCCACGGTGGGCCGGATCTTCTTCGACGACCGCGACGTCACCGACGTGCCCACCGCGGGCCGCAACATCGCGCAGGTCTTCCAGTTCCCGGTCCTGTACGAGGAGATGTCGGTATACGACAACCTGGCCTTCCCCCTCCGTAACCGGAAATATCCGGCGAAGGAGGTCGACGAGCGCGTCCGCCAGGTCGCCCGGCTCCTGGGCCTGGAGGACCTGCTCCGCCGCAGGTCGCGCCGCCTGGACCCGGGCCGGCAGCAGATCGTCAGCCTCGGCCGCGGCCTGGTGCGCTCCCAGGTCGCGGCGGTGCTCCTGGACGAGCCGCTCACCGTGGTCGATCCGGCGCTGAAGTGGACGCTGCGCAGCAAGCTCAAGGAGATCCACCGCGACACGGGCCACACGCTGATCTACGTCACGCACGACCAGACAGAGGCGCTGACGTTCGCCGACGAGGTCGTGGTGGTCAATGACGGGGCCATCGTGCAGGCGGGCGAGCCGGCCGAGCTGTTCCTGTCGCCGGCGCACGAGTTCGTGGGGCACTTCATCGGCTCCCCGGGCATGAACATGCTGCCCGCCGAGATCGCGGACGGCGTCGTACGCGTCGGCGAGTCGGACGTGGGCCTGGCCGAGGGCGACCTGCCGCCGGGGCCGGTCCGGATCGGGGTGCGCCCCGAGTTCGTGCGGATCACCGGCGCCGGCCGGTCGCCGGGCGTGCCGGCCAGAGTGACCGGGATCGACCGCATGGGGGCCTACGACCTGGTGCACACCCTGGTCGGCGAGCACACCGTGATCGCCAGGACCGAGGCGGGCTCGCCGTACGCACCGGAGTCGGTGGAGTTCCTGCACTTCCCCGCGGATCGCACGTTCCTCTTCCGCGACCAGGTCAGGTGCGGCTCGCTCGCGCCGCTGAACGGAAGGGGCACGACGTGACCGAGGTCCAGGAGGAACCGCGGGCGGACCTCAAGCGGAAGAGCAACCGGGCCTGGTTGCTGGTGCTGCCGGTGGTCGTGTCGGTGGCGTTCACGGCCGTGATCCCGCTCATGACCGTGGTCAACTTCTCCGTGCAGGACGTCTTCAGCCCGAGCGACCGGATCTTCGTCGGCCTGGAGTGGTTCCGCTCGATCTCGCGCGACCCCGAGGTGCGCTCGGCGTTCGTGCGCACCCTGCTCTTCTCGGCCCAGGTGCTGCTGGTGGAGATCCCCCTGGGAGTGGCGATCGCGGTGTGCATGCCGCGCCGCGGCGTGTGGGTCTCGGTGGCGCTGGTGCTGGTGGCGCTGCCGCTGCTCATCCCGTGGAACGTGGTCGGCACGATCTGGCAGATCTTCGCCCGCGGCGACATCGGCCTGGGCGGGTGGGCGATCAACAACGTCCTGGGCGTCAACTTCAACTACACGCTGGACTCCACGGACGCCTGGATCACGGTCCTGCTCATGGACGTCTGGCACTGGACGCCGCTGGTGGTCCTGCTGGCGTACGCGGGGCTGCGCTCGATCCCCGAGCCGTACTTCCGGGCCGCGCAGATCGACGGCGCCTCCGCGTGGGCCACGTTCCGGCACATCCAGCTGCCCAGGCTGCGCGGGGTGCTGACGATCGCGATCCTGCTCAGGTTCATGGACAGCTTCATGATCTACACCGAGCCGTTCGTGGTGACGGGCGGCGGGCCGGGGAACGCGACGTCGTTCCTCAGCATCCTGCTGTCGAAGATCGCGGTCGGGCAGTTCGACCTGGGCCCGGCGGGCGCGTTCTCGCTGCTCTACTTCCTGATCGTGCAGATCCTCTGCTACGTCTTCTTCACCGTGCTGACCAGGTCGGGGAGGTGACCTGATGGCCGCTTTGAGCAGGGGCGCGGGGCGGCGGCTGCCCTGGGCGCGGACCGTCTTCTGGCTGTACGTGGCGACGCTGATGCTGCCGGTGCTCTGGATGTTCCTCATGTCGATCCGGCCGAACGAGGACATCCTCGGCAGCTTCTCCCTCATTCCGCAGCGCGTGACGTTCGACAACTACGCGACTTTCTTCTCCGACTCCTCCTGGTATTCGAGCTATCTGAACTCCATCGTCTACACCTCGATGAACGCCGTGATGTCGCTCGTCGTAGCGTTGCCGGCGGCGTACGCGTTCTCGCGATTCCGTTTCGCCGGGGACAAGCACCTGTTCTTCTGGCTCCTGACCAACCGCATGGCGCCGCCGGCGGTGTTCCTGCTGCCGTTCTTCCAGATTTACCAGAGCGTCGGGCTCTTCGACACGCATCTCGGCGTCGCCATAGCGCACATGCTCTTCAACGTCCCGCTGGCCGTGTGGATACTCGAGGGATTCATGTCGGGAATCCCCCGGGAAATCGACGAGACGGCCGCGATCGACGGCTATTCGCTGCCGCGTTTCTTCGTCCGCATATTCCTGCCGATGATCCGCTCCGCGATCGGCGTCACGCTCTTCTTCTGCTTCATGTTCAGCTGGGTCGAGCTGTTGATCGCCAGGACCATCACGTCGGTGAACGCCAAGCCGATCGCCGCCACCATGACCAGGACGGTGAGCGCGGCCGGGGTCGACTGGGGCCTGCTGGCCACGGCGGGAGTGCTCACCATCGTCCCGGGCGCGATCGTCATCTGGTTCGTCCGCAACTACATCGCCAAGGGCTTCACCATGGGGAGGGTCTAGGGATGCTCGAGTGGATGGTCTGGACCGTCCCCACGGCCCTCGTCTTCGCCGGAGTGGCCCTGCTGCTGGTCGTGATGGCGGTCTGGGCACGCGTCTCCCCTCCCGTGGCCAGGCGGGGTTTCCTGCGCATCGAGACCGATCGCGGCGACCGGCTCTACATCGGCCTGATCAGCGCCGCCGTCGTGCTGGCGGGCTGGATGGCTGTCACCGACCTGTCCATGTGGCTCGCGCTCGGCTGCGCGCTGCTGGTGGCGGTCGTGATCGGGATATGGGGCTAACAGAGAAGGAGCCAACCGATGAGGCATCGGGCAGGCAGGTCCGCGGCGGTAGGTCTCGCCGCGCTCGTCCTGATGGTGGCCGGCTGCACGCAGGGCGAGAAGAAGCCCACGAGCGATTTCAAGGAGTCCGACGGCAAGGCCGCGGCGCAGCGGTGGGTGACGGAGGAGTTCACGCCGAGCACCCTCTCCAAGGACCAGCAGTTAGCGGAGATGGACTGGTTCATCAAGGCCGCGGCGCCGTACCGGGGCATGCAGATCAACGTGGTCTCCGAGACGATCACCACCCACGAGTACGAGTCCCAGACGCTGGCCAAGGCGTTCACCGAGATCACCGGGATCAAGATCAAGCATGACCTGATCCAGGAAGGTGACGTCATCGAGAAGCTCCAGACCCAGATCCAGGGCAACCAGAACATCTACGACGCGTACGTCAACGACTCCGACCTCATCGGCACCCACTCCCGCGGCAACTACGTCTTCCCGCTCTCCGACTACATGGCGGGCGAGGGCAAGAACGTCACCTCCCCCACGCTCGACCTGGACGACTTCATCGGCATCAGCTTCACCACCGGCCCCGACAAGAAGATCTACCAGCTCCCCGACCAGCAGTTCGCGAACCTGTACTGGTTCCGCTACGACTGGTTCACCGACCCGAAGATCAAGAAGCAGTTCAAGGACGCGTACGGGTACGATCTGGGCGTCCCGGTCAACTGGGCGGCGTACGAGGACATCGCCGACTTCTTCACCAACAAGGTCAACGGCAACGGGACCATGGACGGCAAGAAGGTCTACGGCCACATGGACTACGGCCGGAAGGACCCGTCGCTGGGCTGGCGCTTCACCGACGCCTGGCTGTCCATGGCGGGCAACGGCGACCCCGGCATTCCCAACGGCCTGCCGGTGGACGAATGGGGCATCAGGGTCGAGAACTGCCGGCCGGTCGGCTCGTCGGTCACCCGCGGCGGCGACGTCAACGGCCCCGCGTCGGTCTACGCGCTCCAGAAGTACGTGGACTGGCTGAAGAAGTACGCCCCCAGAGAGGCCGCGGGCATGAACTTCAGCGAGGCGGGCCCGGTGCCGGCGCAGGGCAACATCGCCCAGCAGATCTTCTGGTACACCTCGTTCACGGCCGACATGACCAAGCCGGGGCTGCCGGTCGTCAACAGCGACGGCACGCCCAAGTGGCGCATCGCGCCGAGCCCGCACGGCGCCTACTGGAAGCAGGGCAACAAGCTCGGCTACCAGGACGCCGGCTCGTGGACGCTGCTGCGGAACACGCCGCAGGACCGCAGGGCCGCGGCCTGGCTGTACGCGCAGTTCGTCACGTCGAAGTCGGTGTCGCTGAAGAAGTCGATCAAGGGCCTGACGTTCATCCGCGACTCCGACATCAGGAGCGACTACTTCTCGGAGAACTCCAAGAAGTACGGCGGCCTCATCGAGTTCTACGCCTCGCCGGCCCGCAAGCAGTGGACCCCGACCGGGACCAACGTGCCCGACTATCCCAAGCTCGCCCAGCTCTGGTGGCAGAACGTGGCCACCGCGGTGACCGGCGAGACGACGGCCCAGCAGTCCATGGACAACCTGGCCAAGCAGCAGGACGAGATCCTGGCCCGGCTGGAGCGGCGCGGTTACGGCGGCAACTGCGCGCCGAAGCTGAACCCCGAGCGCCCCGCCCAGTACTGGTTCGACCAGCCGGGCGCGCCCGCGCCGAAGCTGGCCGACGAGCGCGGCAAGCCCGAGACGCTCGACTACGACAAGCTGATCGCCACCTGGAAGTCGGGCAACTAAAGGGGTGCCGCCGCCCGGGGCAGGTCCGGGCGGCGGCCGTCTCCTAGTCCTTCAACCGCTGTGCCAGCCAGTCGAAGGCCCGCTCCTGCATGGGCACGTCGAAGCTGTGCGGCACGTCGGCCCACACCGCCTCGTAGGCGTCGGGCGCCTCCCGGTACCGCTCCTCGATCATGGCGTGCGCCCGGCGCATGCCCGGCTCGGGGAAGAGCGTGTCGCGCAGGGCGTACTGGACCATGAGGGGCTCGGGCGCGCGGGCGGCCACCAGGTCGGGCCAGTCGCCGAGGCGCGGCAGGCCGGGCGGCCAGAGCAGCCACGTGTGCTTCTCGACGTACCCGTCGAGCATGTCACGGAAGGACGAGACCATCGCGGCGACGACCACGGCCCGCATGTCCGGGTCGAACGCGCCCAGGAGCGCGGCCCGCAGGCCGCCTCCGGAGAGCCCGACGCACCCGACGGGACCCACGTCCGGCCTCGACCGGAGGTAGGCCGCCGCTGCCAGGTCCTCGCCCGCCGCCACGCCCGCGAAGGACGTGCCGAGCGCGGCGCAGTGCTTGGCGACCACGTGCTCGTGCTCCCTGGCCGCCGCGTCGTAAGGGCCCGGCTCGTCCACGCCGAGCGGGAAGCGGCGGCTGCCCCAGGTGAGCACGTCGGGGACGAGCACCGCGAAGCCGCGCCGGGCCAGCTCGTTCGCGTACGCGCGGCCGCCGTAGATCTGGTCGCGGACCCTCTGGATCTCGGGGGGAGGGCCGGAGGGACCGTCAGCGATCTTCTCCTTGCCGAACCACTTCATCCCGCCGTGGCAGTGCAGCGCCACCACCCCGGGCAGCGGCCCGGCCGCGTCCCGAGGGCGCAGCAGGTACGCGTGCGTGCGCGGCCCGAACCCCACCGACCAGGAGAGCTCCTCCCCGGCGAGGTCGCCGTCGCTCCAGGAGCGCTCGACCCGCACCTCCTGAGCGGCCAGGTCGAGCACTCCCATGGCGGCACGCGCGGCCCGGCGCAGCTCGGGCCCCGGCAGAGACGGGTAGACCCCGAGCTGAGCGGCGGTGATGCCGGCCAGCTCAGCGAACACGCGTGCCTTCGTCCATGAGGTGCACGGGCTCGCCGGTGGCGGCCGAGACGTTGGCCGAGTGGCCCGTCAGCACGCTGCGGATCCCGTCGCGGTAACCGGCCTGCCGCTTCAGCGGGTCGTCGCCGGGCCCGCGGAAGACGTCGTTCAGCAGCAGGCGGTCGCCGCCGCCGTGCCCGCCGGCCCCGCTCTCGATCGGGATCTCCTCCGGCCGGCTCCAGTGGCGGTGCAGGGTGAGCTTCTCCCACGCGTCGGCCTTGTGCTGCTTGGAGGCGGCGCTCGGGTCGACGGCCGCGTGCGGCGGGGTCCACGCCCGCTCGACCACCTCCAGCTCCAGCCGCCCGGCCGTGCCGTTGAACGCCACCCGGTAGCCCTCGAAGGGGGCGTAGGCGTTGAGCGCGTAGGTGAGCACGGCGCCGTTGTCGTAGCGGACCATCACCGACATGGTGTCGTCGATGGTGATCCCGTCGCCGAAGACGTCCTGGTCGCGGATGTAGCCGTCCTCGTGCTCGGCGTCCAGGTAGAGGCGCTTGAGCCGGGGGTCCTTGGAGATGTCCAGGATGAACGGGTCCGTACCGAGGCCCGGGGCGCCCTGGCCGCGCGTGGGGCGGTCGGTCACGCCGCGCTCGCGGGCGTTCTCCGAGCCGTAGAAGCGCAGGTCGGCCTGGGCGAAGACGGTCTGCGGGGCGGCGGCGAGCCACCAGTTGACCAGGTCGAAGTGGTGGGTGGACTTGTGGACGAGCAGCCCGCCCGAGTTGACCCGCTCGCGGTGCCAGCGGCGGAAGTAGTCGGCGCCGTGGATGGTGTCGAGCGTCCACTCGAAGTGCACGGACGTCACCCGGCCGATCGCGCCCTCCTGCAGCAGGCGGCGCACGGCCGAGTTACGCGGCGAGTACCGGTAGTTGAAGGTGACGATCAGCTTGCCGGTGCTGCGCTCGGCCGCCTCCGCGATGGCCGCGCAGCCCTCGGCGTCGACGGTGAGCGGCTTCTCCACGATGACGTCCCGCCCCGCGTCGAGCGCCGCGCACACGTACCGGGCGTGGGTGGCGTCGACCGTGGTGACGATGACCGCGTCGGCGAGCTCGAGCACCTTGTCGAACTCAGCTGGCGTGAAGCGCGGCACCTCGTGACCGATCCGCTCGACGTAGTAGTCCATGCGGGTCCGGTTGGTGTCGCACAGGGCGACGATGGTGCCGGCGTCGCGCCACTCCCCGAGCAGCGCGTCGACGTACATCTGCGCGCGGTGCCCGAGCCCGACGAACGCGTACTTCATTTCTCTCCTTTTAACCTGCGATCGAGGCGTTGGCCTCGGTGATGAACTTCTGCGCGGCGACGTCGGGGGTCATCCTGCCGAACAGGACCTCCTCCGAGTAGCGCGTGAGGATGTCCTCCATGGCGCTGGCGCCCTTCGGCGGGGCGGCCGGCGGGTCGGCCAGCTCACCCTTGACCTTGTCGAGGAAGTCCAGCGTCTTCTTGTCCGTGGGAGGCAGCTTCTCCTTGACCGCCGCCAGCACCTTGGAGCTGGCCGGCAGGCCGCGGTCGCTGAGGATGATCTCGCCCGCCTCCGGGTCGTTGATCATGAAGTCGATGAACTTGGCGGCCTCGGCCGCGTGCTCGGACTTCGACGAGGCGGTGTAGAACATCGCCGGCTGCAGGAACATGCCGCCGGTGGTGGCGCCCGGCAGCTTCGGCATCCGGAGCAGGTCCACGTCCTTGCCCGACTTCTTGGCGATGCCGCCGAGCTGGTTGCTCCACCACATGCCCATCGCGCCGGTGCCGGTGGCCAGCAGCGACTGGTCCACGCTCTGGGCGCCGATCTCGGCGGTCTTGGCGGCGTCGGGCGAGCCCTTGGTCTTGATCAGGTTCTGCTGGGTGGCCCACCATTCCTTGATCGTCGCGGGCGAGACGCCGATCTTGTTGCCGTTGTAGAAGGGCTCGCCCTTCTGCGCGGCGAAGATCTGGAGGTAGGCCGGGTTGAAGCTCTGCTGCGTACCGTAGATCTTGCCGCCGCTCTTCTCGGTGATCTTCGACGCGAGGGCGACGTAGTCGTCCCAGGTCCACTTGGTGTCGTCGGGGAGCTTCTGCCCCGCGGTCTCCAGCTCGGTGGGGCTGACGACCAGGGAGAAGGCGTTGACGCCGGTGGGGATGGCGTACTGCTTGCCGTCGATGGCGCCGGTGCCCAGCACCTTGCCGTCGATGTCGGCGGTGTTGACCTTGCTGGCCAGGTCGGCCAGCGTGCCACGGTCGGCGTACTCGCGCAGGCCGCGGATCTCCAGAGTGATCACGTCGGGCGCGTCGTTGGCCGCGACCTTGGTGGACAGCGACTCGTAGTAGGCCGCGAAGTCGGAGAACTCGCCCTCGACGTCGATGTTCGGGTTCTTCGCCTCGAACTTCTTGATCGCCGCCTCGGTCATCTGCTGCCGTGCCGCACTGCCCCAATAGGAGAAGCGCAGCTTGATCTTGCCATCAGCGCTTTCGCCGCCGCTGCCGCTGCCGCAGGCCGCGGTGACCGCCAGCACGGCAGTGGCCAGCAGGGCCGCCGACCACATCTTCTTGCCAGAGCTCACGGCTCTACCTCCTATGGGTCTTCTTGTCGGGGGGTGGAGGAACTACTTCAGTCCCGTGGTGGCCACACCACGGATCAGGTATTTCTGACCGGCCAGGAAAAAGCCGAAGATAGGACCGAGCGCGATGATCGACATGGCGAACATGGGTCCCCATTGCGAGTCGCTGCTGGCGTCCAGGAAGGTGCGAAGCGCGACCGGGACAGTGAAGTTGTCCGGGTTGTTGAGGTAAAGGAGCTGGCTGAGGAAGTCGTTCCACGTCCAGATGAACGTGAAGATCGCGGTGGTGGCCAGCGCGGGCAGGCAGAGCGGCATGACCACTCTGATGAAGATGCGCCAATACCCCGCCCCGTCGATCTCGGCCGCTTCGTCCAGCTCCCTGGGCAGCGTACGGATGAACTGCACCATAAGGAAGACGAAGAACGCGTCTGTCGCCAGCACCTTAGGCATCACCAGTGGCCAGATGGTGTTGATCAGGTCAAGCTTCGAGAACATGATGTACTGCGGCACGATCACCACGTGGTGCGGCAGCATGATCGTGCCCAGCATGATGGCGAACCAGAGCTTCTTCAGCGGGAAGTTCAGCCGGGCGAAGGCGTAGGCCGCCAGCGAGCAGGCCACCAGGTTGGCCACCACCGAGATCGCCGTGACCACCGCGGAGTTCCACAGGTAGTAGCCGAAGGGGTGCTTCAGCGCGTTCCAGCCCTCGCTGTAGTTCTTGAGGGTGACCTGGCTGGGCCACAGCCCCGGCTCCCGGAAGATCAGCTCTTCCGGCTTGAGCGAGCTGGAGATCATCCAGAGCAGCGGATAGAGCATGACCAGGCCGAAGCCGATCAGCAGGATGTGCTTGACCACCGGCCCGCCCCTGAGGGGGCGGAACAGCACCGGGACCGGCCTACTTGGTGTCGCCATAGAAGACCCAATACTTAGACGCGAGGAAGTTCACTCCGGTCAGGGCGGCGATGATGAGCAGCAGGACCCACGCCATCGCCGCCGCGTAGCCCATGTCGTAGCTCTTGAACCCCTTCAGATAGAGGTAGAGCGTGTAGAAGAGGGTGGAGTCGGCCGGGCCGCCCTTGCCGTTGCTCACGATGAACGCCTGCGTGAACGACTGGAACGACTTGATGACCTCGAGCACGAGGTTGAAGAAGATGATCGGCGTCAGCAGCGGCAGCGTGATGGAGCGGAACTGCCGGAGCGTTCCGGCGCCGTCCACGGACGCCGCCTCGTAGTAGCTGGCGGGGATCTGGCGCAACCCGGCGAGGAAGATGATCATCGGGGCGCCGAACGTCCACACGTGCAGGAGGATCAGCGTCCCGAGCGCGGTGTCCGGGTCGCCGACCCAGCCGGGGCCCTGGATCCCGAAGATCGACAGCACCGCGTTGACCAGACCGTCGGCGCCGAAGACCTTGCGCCAGAGGATCGCGATCGCGACGCTGCCGCCCAGCAGCGAGGGCAGGTAGAAGATCGAGCGGTAGAACGACAGCCCGCGCAGCCCCCGGTCGAGCACCAGGGCCAGCCCCAGCGCGAAGGCCAACTGCAGCGGGACCGACACGACCACGTAGACCGTGGTGACCTTCAGCGAGGCGAGGAACCTCTCGTCCTCGGTGAACATCTTGACGTAGTTGTCGAGCCCGACCCACTTGGCCTCCTTGAGGAGGCTGTAGTCGGTGAAGGACAGGTAGAGCGAGGCGAAGATCGGGCCGATCGTGATGACGAGCAGGCCGATGAACCAGGGCGCCAGGAACAGATAGGCGGCCCTGGCCTCGCGGCGGGAACGTAGCGAGCGGGTCACCGCCACCGAGTCAGCCATGACGGAACTCATTCGTCATTCACGGACCTTCCGGCGAGATGTGAATGGATAGCGCTTTCCTATAGCTGGCGTGAAAGTTCCGTCAACCCTTTGCAGGCGTTACATAGCCGTTACCGATATATCGCTACGACGTTTCCCCAGCTAGATGGCGTGTCGGTCGGAGAAGTCAGATGAATTCGCTGCATGGTTAGTACAACCGGTTGCAGCAAGGGCTATCGTGGTGGCGCGGTGGAGTCCCTGATGACCAGGTGTGTCTCCAGCGAGGTGGTGGCCGTGACCTCCTGGATGAGGAGGTCCACCGCGAGCCTGCCCGCCGCGGCGGTCGGCATGGCGACCGTGGTGAGCTTGGGGCGGTTCAGCCGTCCAGGAACGATGTCGTCGATCCCCACGACGCTGACGTCCTCCGGCACGCCCAGCCCGAGCTCACCGAGGCCCTCGATGAGCCCGATCGCCACCAGGTCGTTGTAGGCGAGCACGCCGGTCGCCCCCGAGTCCCGCACCTGAGCCGCGGCGGCGAACCCGCCCCGCTCGGTGGGCGCGTTGGGGCCGATGACGACCAGCTCGACGCCGTGCACCTGTTCGCTGGCCGTACGGATCTCCGCGCTCGTCCACGAGCCGGCCGGCCCCGACACCAGCGCCACGCGGCGGTGCCCGAGCCCGCTCAGGTGCTCGACCGCCAGCCTGGCGCCGTTGCCGACGTCCATCAGCACCGTGGCGGCGCCGCGCAGGCGCCGGTTGATCACCACGAACGGCACCCGCTCGGCCAGCCGCTCGAGTACCTTGTTGGACGCCCTGGGGCTGCAGAGCACCAGGCCGTCCACCTGTTTGGAGAACGCCTGCACCAGCTCCTCCTCGGCGGCCGGCTCCTCGTCGGTGTCGGCCACGAACAGGTGGTAGTCGCGCTGCCTGGCCGCCGCGTGGGCCGCCTTGATCAGCGGAGGGAAGAACGGGTTGGCGATGTCGGCCACGATCAGGCCGAGGTTGTGGGTGCGGCCGGTCGTGAGCGCCCTGGCCGCCCGGTTGGGGCGGTATCCCAGCTCCTCGGCCACCGTCAGCACCCTGGTGCGGGTGGCCGCGTTCACCATGTGCGGCGCGGAGAACGTCCGCGACACGGTCGATACATGCACCCCGGAGGCCCGGGCCACATCACGAATCGTCACTGTCACAGTCGCCCACCCTAACGCAACCGCTTGCAGAGCCCCTGAGTACGATGAAAGCGCTTGCCGAGCGTTTGCAGCGGGAAACCCCTGCTCCAGCCGGGGCTACGAAATCACCACTTGACGCCTCCCCCTCGGTGACACAAAGGTTTAGTGCAACTGTTTGCAGTCTTGAAGGAGCCCTCCACGGTGAGCAGAGTCCTCGTCACCGGAAGCGCAGGACGTCTCGGCCGCAGCGTGGTCAGCACGCTGGCGGCGGCCGGGCACGAGGTCATCGGCGTGGACCGGGCGCCCGGCACGCCGTCCGAGGCCGCGGCCGTCTTACCGGCCGACCTCACGGACACGGGCGAGGCGTTCGAGGCGATCGCCAGGTTCCGGCCCGAGTCCGTGATCCACCTGGCCGCCATCGCGACGCCGTTCAGCTACCCGGAATCGGTGATCTACAAGGTCAACACGCAGCTCGCGTTCAACGTCTGCGAGGCGTCCGTAGCGCTGGGCGTGGCCGGCGTGGTGGTGGCCAGCAGCCCGACGGTCATCGGGTACGGCGCCCCCGGCGGCTGGGCTCCCGCCTACCTGCCGATCGACGAAGAGCACCCGGTACGCCCGTGGAACGCGTACAACCTGTCCAAGGTCGTCGCCGAGCAGACCATGAAGGCGTTCGCGCTCGCCGGGACGACCCGGATGGCCGCGGTGCGGCCGTGCTTCGTCATCCCGCCCGAGGAGTGGGCCGGCGCGCCCACGCAGTCGGGGCACACCGTGAAGGAGCGGCTGGACCGGCCCGAGCTGGGCGGTGTCTCGCTGTTCAACTACATCGACTCCCGCGACGCCGCCGAAATGATCGCCGTGCTGACCGAGGCGCTGCCCGAGCTGCCGAACGGCGAGGTGTTCTTCGCCGGGGCCGCCGACGCCCTGGCCAGGAAGCCCCTCGCCGACCTGCTGCCCCAGGTCGTGCCCGGCACCGAGCCGTTCGCGGCCGGGCTCACCGGCACCTCCCCCGCTTTCTCGACGACCAAGGCACAGCGCCTGCTCGGGTGGCAGCCCAAGCGGAGCTGGCGCACTGAACTGAAGGAATCTGCATGAATCTGAGCGGTGTGCTGTTCTTCCCCGTGACCCCCTTCGACGCCGATGGCGGGCTCGCCGAGGAGGTGCTGGCCGAGCACATCCGGCAGGGCATGGAGCACGGTCCCGGCGGCGTGTTCGTGGCGTGCGGCACCGGCGAGTTCTCCGCGCTGTCGGAGGCCGAGCACGCGCGGGCGGTGCGGGTGGCGGCCGAGGTCGTGGGCGGGCGGGTGCCGGTGTTCGCGGGCGCGGGCGGCCCGCTCGGCACGGCGCTGAACCAGGCGCGGGCCGCGCGGGAGGCGGGCGCCGACGGGCTGCTGCTCATGCCGCCGTACCTGGCGCAGGGTCCGGGGTCCGGCTTCGCCGCCTACGTGGCGGCGGTGGCCGCGGAGCTGCCGGTGATCGTCTACCAGCGGGGCTCGGTGGTGCTGGAGCCGGAGGCCGTGGTCGAGCTGGCCGGGATCCCCGGGGTGATCGGGCTCAAGGACGGCCTGGGCGACATCGACAGGATGCAGCGGACCGTGCTGGCGGTGCGGGAGGCGTACCCGGACTTCCTCTTCTTCAACGGGCTGCCGACGGCCGAGCTGACCATGCCCGCCTACCGGGGCATCGGCGTGGAGCTGTACTCGAGCGCGGTCTTCGCGTTCGCGCCGGAGATCGCCCTGGCCTATCTGAACGGTGACGAGCGGCTGCTCACCGGCTTCTACGCCCCGCTCGTACGGCTGCGCGGCAGGGTCCCCGGCTACCCGGTCGCCCTGGTCAAGGCCGGAGTACGGCTGCGCGGCCTGGACGTGGGCGCCGTCCGCCCGCCGCTGGTCGAGCCGACCGAGGAGCACCTGGCGGAGCTGGAGCAGCTGATCAAGACGGGGCTGGAGCTGGCGGCGTCATGACGATCGCCGACCTGCGTACCTCGCTGCGAACGGTTCCGCTGCCGCGGCCCTGGGGCGCCGACGTGCCCGCCAACCACGTGGTCGTGTGCGAGGTCACGCTGAAGGACGGGCGGACCGGGACGGGGTTCTCGTGGACGCCGCAGATCGGGGCGCACGCCGTACAGGCCCTGCTCGACCACGACCTGCGTGAGGCGCTGATCGGGCTGCCCGCGCACCCCGAGGTGGTCTGGGACCGGCTCTGGCGGCACCTGCGCGAGGCGGGGCCCGGCGGGATCACCACGATCGCGCTGGCCGGGATCGACCTGGCGCTGTGGGACCTGCGCTGCGGCGAGCGCGGCCTGGCCGACGTGCTGGGGCGGCGGCGCGACGAGGTGCCCGTCTACGGCAGCGGCGTCAACCTGCACTACTCGCTGGAGGAGCTGGTGGCGCAGGTCCGGCGCTGGGTGGCGGCCGGGTACCGGGGCGTCAAGATCAAGGTGGGCCGGCCCGACCTGGCGGAGGACGTGGCCCGGGTGGCCGCCGTCCGCGAGGTGATCGGGCCCGACCGGCTGCTGATGATCGACGCGAACCAGCGGTGGGACCTGCACCGGGCCAGGCGGGCCATTTCCGCGCTGCGGGAGTTCGGGCTGCACTGGATCGAGGAGCCGCTGCCCGCCGACGACGTGGCCGCGCACGTGGAGCTGCGGCGCTCCATCGACGTGCCGGTGGCGGTGGGCGAGAACGTCTACACCACGTACGGGTTCCGCGACCTGCTGGCCGCGGGCGCGTGCGACGTCGTCCAGCCGAACGTGGTGCGGGTCGGCGGGATCACGCCGTTCCTGCGGATCGTGGAGCTGGCCAGGACGTACGATGTGCCGGTCTATCCGCACCTGCTGAGCGACGTGTCCGGGCAGCTCGCGCTGGCCCTGCCGCTGCCGGTCATGGCGGAGGACGTGGAGGACGCGTCGTTCGCGGCGCTCGGGCTGCTGGAGGAGCCGTACCCGGTGAACGTGTCCGACGGGGTGCTGCGGGCGGGCGATCACGCGGGGCTCGGGTTGAGGTGGTCCCGATGAACGATCCCGTGAAGGTCGTACTCGCCGGGGCCCACGGGCACGGACGGCACCATCTCGGCAACCTGCGCAGGCTGACCCATCTGGGGCAGATCGAGCTGGTCGGGATCTGCGACGTGCGGCCCGCCGAGGTGGACTTCGCCTCGCCGCTGCAGTCGCCCGACCTGGGCGAGCTGCTCGCGAAGACCGGCGCGGACGTCACGGTCATCTGCACGCCGATCCACACGCACGCCGACCTCGCGGTCACCGCCCTGCGGGCCGGATCCAACGTGCTGCTGGAGAAGCCGCCCGCCGCCGGCCCCTCCGAGCACGCGCGGATCGCCGCGGCGGTCGCGGAGACGGGGCTCGCCTGCCAGGTGGGCTTCCAGTCGCTGGGCTCGTCGGCGATCCCCGCGCTCCGCTCGCTGATCGCCGACGGCGCCATCGGGACCGTGCGCGGCATCGGCGGTGCGGGCGCCTGGGAGCGGCCCTCGGCGTACTTCACCAGGTCCGCCTGGGCGGGCAGGCGCCGGCTCGACGGCGTGGACGTGGTGGACGGCGCGCTGACGAACCCGTTCGCGCACGCCGTCGCGACCGCCCTGGCCCTGGTGGACGGCCCGATCGCGGAGATCGAGACCGAGCTCTACCACGCGAATCCGATCGAGTCGGACGACACGTCCTGCCTGCGGATCCGGCTCGACGACGGCTTCGTGATCACGATCGCGGTGACGCTCTGCGCGACCGGCAGGAGCGAGCCGTACCTGATCGTGCACGGCGACGCCGGCCGCGCCACGCTCGTCTACACGCAGGACCAGCTCAAGGTCGAGCTGCCGGACGGCTCGGTCACGACGACCGTGTACGAGCGTACGGACCTGCTGGAGAACCTCATCGACCACCTCCGCACGGGCGCGGACCTGCTGGTGCCGCTCTCCGCCACGGAGCCGTTCACGCAGGTGCTGGACGCGGTCCGGCTGGCCCCCGAGCCGTCGCCGATCCCGGAGCGGCACCAGGTCGTCGAGCGGGACCCCGAGTCCGGCGAGGTCACGCGCCGGTTCCTGCCGGGCGTCGCCGAGCTGACCGCGCGCAGCGCCGAGGAGCTGGCGCTGTACTCGGAGCTGGACGTGCCGTGGACGACGGTGGAGCTGCGCGTCGCGGACACGCCGGTGGCCTCCTACGAGTGGCGGCCCGACCTGCCGGTCACCGACTCGCCCCGGCCCTACCTGCACCCGGTGCGCACGCTCGGCGGCGTGGCGGTCACCCAGCTGCGCCCCGAGGACCACGTGCACCACCTCGGGGTCGGAGTCGCGATCTCCGACCTCGGCGGCGCGAACTTCTGGGGCGGCCGCACCTACGTCAAGGACCAGGGGCCGACCTGGCTGGACGATCACGGCGTGCAGCGGCACCTGGCGTTCCCGCGGCTGGATGACGACGGTTTCGTCGAGCGGCTGGAGTGGGTGGGCCCCGGCGGGCGGCTGATGGCGCGCGAGGAGCGTACGGTGCTCGCCCGGCCCATCGATGGGGCGTGGGCGCTGGACTTCTCCTTCACGCTCACGAACCTCACCGGCGCGCCCATGGAGATCCACAGCTCGGCCACCAAGGGCCGGGCGGGCGCGGGCTACGGCGGGTTCTTCTGGCGCGCGCCCGGGACCTCCACCGGCCGGACCACCCTCCCGGGGGACGAGCAGGCCGTGCACGGCAGCCGTTCCCCGTGGGTGGCCATGGCGGGCACCACGCCGGAGGGCCGCGACTGGACGCTGGTCTTCGCCCAGACGGCCGACGATCCGTGGTTCGTGCGGGTGGAGCACTATCCGGGTGTGGGCCAGGCCCTGGCGTGGGACCGGCCGCTGGTGCTGGAGAGCACTCTGACGAGGCGGGTCGTCACGGCCGTGATCGACGGGCGGCTGGACGCGGCCTCGGCCTCCGCCGTCGCCCGCGACCTGCTGCGATGACTCGCGGTGGCGGCTCGGTCCGAGCCCCCCCCCCCCGCCCGCCGCGGGGGGGGGTGCCGGGGGGGGGGGGCCCCGCCCCCCCCCCCCCCCGCGCGGCGGGGCTCAGCTCTCGGCCGCCACCGCGAAGGGCAAGCTCAGCTCTCGGCCGCCACCGCGAAGAGCAAGCTCAGCTCTCGGCCGCCGCCGCGGACGGGGGCTCAGCCCTTGGCGGCCCTGCGGGAGCGCGCGGCCGCCGCCAGGACGTCGAGCAGGCGCTCCGTCTCGTCCCAGCCGACGCAGGCGTCGGTGATGCTCTGCCCGTACGTCAGGCCCTCGCGGGGACCGGGCTCCTGCCGGCCGGGGACGAGGAAGCTCTCCACCATCAGACCGGCGATCCCTTCCTCGCCCTCCGCGATGCGGGCGGCGAGCTCCCTGACCACGGCCGCCTGACGTACGTGGTCCTTGCCGCTGTTGCCGTGGCTGGCGTCCACGATCAGACGCTCCGGCCGCTGGGCCTTGCGCAGCAGGGCGAGGGCGTCACCCACGGAGCCCGCGTCGTAGTTGGGGCCGCCACGACCGCCGCGGAGAATGATGTGGCAGTCCGGATTGCCCTTCGTGCTCACCACCGCGGCCCGCCCCTCGTCGTCGATGCCGAAGAAGACCTGCGGGTGGGCGGCGGCGTGCACGCCGTCGATCGCCACCTGCACGTCGCCGTCCGTGGCGTTCTTGAACCCGACGGGCATGGACAGGCCGGAGGTGAGCTGCCGGTGCACCTGGCTCTCGGGCGTACGCGCGCCGATCGCCCCCCACGTGACGGCGTCGGCGATGTACTGCGGGCTGGTGGGCTCCAGGAACTCGCAGCCGACGGGCAGTCCCGTGCCGAGCACGTCGAGGAGCACGGTGCGGGCCAGGTGCAGACCTCGTCGCACGTCATGGCCGCCGTCGATGTCCGGGTCGTTGATCAGCCCTTTCCAGCCGATGGTCGTTCGCGGCTTCTCGAAGTAGACCCGCATGACCACGCACAGGGCGTCCTCCATGCCGCGGGTGGCCGCGGCGAGGCGGCGGGCGTAGTCGAGTGCCGCCTCGGGATCGTGCACCGAGCACGGTCCGATGACGAGCAGCAGCCGATCGTCCTCACCGGCGAGAATGTCCCGGACGGCACGCCGGCTCGCCGCGACGAACTCCTCTTTCTCCGCTCCCAGCGGGAGTTCCGCGCGAAGCTCCGCGGGTGCGGACAGGGCTTCGAACGAGGTGATGCGTAGATCCCTGGTCACAGTCATGGGTTGGGCCTGCTCTCTAGCGCTCTGGTGGCGATACGGCCCACGCCCGAGGGTCCGGAGCCGACCGCCTAAATGACGAAAAGGCAGGAGACGAATCTCTCTGCCTTTGGCTCCGGATGAACAGTTGATCAGCGCATGTGATCCTGGGCCCCACCCGGAGCCGGCACATAGCGCGAAAATCGACTGATCAGCGACATGTTCTGAACGGTACCAGCCGAGACGACCACCGCTCAAGTCGCCCGCCCGAGCCGCGCATGTCCTGGGCCTTCACCTCGCTCCGCCGGCCGTGACACGGTGTCAGGTATGGCCATCGACTTCACCCTCGCTCCCGAGCACGAGGAGATCCGCCGGCGGGTCCGCGCCTTCATCCAGGGCACCGTCATCCCCGCCGTGGAGGAGGTGGAGGAGGCCGGCCGGGACGCGTACCTCCGGACGATCTTCCAGCTCCGCTCGCAGGCCAGGGCCGAGGGGCTGTGGCTGCCCCACATGCCGAAGGAGTGGGGCGGCATGGGGCTGGGCCACGTGGAGCTGGCCATGGTGCAGTCCGAGGCGGCCAGGACCCGCATCGGCCCGTGGGTCCTGAACTGCATGGCACCCGACGAGGGCAACATGCACACGCTCCTGCACTGGGCGACGGACGAGCAGAAGGAGAAGTACCTCCGCCCTCTGGTGGAGGGAACGCAGATGTCCTGCTTCGCCATGACCGAGCCGGAGGTGGCGGGCTCCGACCCGACCCTGATCCGGACCTCGGCCGTGCGCGACGGCTACGAATGGATCGTCAACGGCCACAAATGGTTCATCTCCAATGCTCGCCGGGCCAACTTCGCCATCCTCATCGCCCGTACGGAGCCCGACGTGCCGGAGGGCTCGCGCGGCGCCAACACCGCCTTCCTCGTGGATCTCCCCCAGCCGGGCTGGAACGACGTACGCGAGGTGGAGACGATGCACGGCTCCACGGGCCACAGCGAGATCGTCATCGAGGACCTCCGCCTGCCCGACAGCCAGATCCTCGGCGGGCGCGGCAACGGCCACCGACTCGGCCAGCACCGCCTCGGCCCGGCCCGGCTCGCCCACTGCATGCGCTGGATCTCCCAGGCGGAGACGGCCCTCGACATGATGGTCGACCGGGCACTCAACCGCTACAGCCACGGCTCGCTGCTGGCCGAGAAGCAGGGCATCCAGTGGATGATCGCCGACTCGGCCATGGAGCTGTACCAGTGCAAGCTGATGGTCCTCCACGCCGCCTCCAAGATCGACAAGGGCGAGGACTTCCGCACGGAGGTGTCGATGGCCAAGCACTTCGTCGCGGGCAGCCTCAACCGGATCGTGGACCGCGCGATCCAGGTGCACGGGGCGCTCGGCTACTCGACGGACACGCCGCTGGCGCACATGTTCCAGCACGCCCGCTGGGCGCGCTTCGCCGACGGCGCCGACGAGATCCACCGGATGCGCATCGCGGAACGCACGATAGCCGCCTACCAGGCGACCGGCTCGACCAGCTCGGCCACCGGCGGCCTCCCCCTGTGACACGCCCCCCGGACCCGACCCAGTTGATCGTCCTGCGCGGCAACTCGGGCTCGGGCAAGACCAGCGTCACCCGCCCGCAGAGCGCTCCAGCCTGACTAGTCCCTCAGTTGGGCGGCGAACATGGGCTCCAGGGCATTCAGCATGAGCGTCCTGGATCGCTCTGCTCCGCCGGCGATCCTGCCCGCCATCGCCAGCGACACGCAGCGCGATCCCACCTCCGCACGCGTGGTTCAGGGCGTCGAGGTTGTCGCAGGCGACGTTCACGACCGGAGCACGCTGGTCCGGGCCGCGGCGGGGGCGCAGGCGATCGTCTGCACCGTTCAGGGCGGCGACGGCAAAGGCAAGGACGGCCCCCAGGGCATCGAGGGCGCGGGGATCCCGCACCTCATCGGCATCGCGCGGGACACCGGGATCGAGAACTTCATCTACATCTCTTCCGCGAGCGCCCGTCCCGACAGCCCCGTGGCGTTCTTCCGGCTCAAGTTCGAGGTAGAGCGCGCGCTGCGCACGAGCGGCCTGCCGTACTCGATCCTCCGGCCCACTCACCTGATGGACACCTGGGTGGAGTTGCTCGCCGAGTCGATCAGCAAGAAGGGGAAGGCCAGCGTGTTCGGCTCGGGCGCCAGTCCCGTCTCGTGGGTGGCCGGCAGGGACGTCGCCAGGGTCGCGGCC
This sequence comes from Nonomuraea sp. NPDC050786, assembly GCF_040654115.1. Classification (NCBI taxonomy): domain Bacteria; kingdom Bacillati; phylum Actinomycetota; class Actinomycetes; order Streptosporangiales; family Streptosporangiaceae; genus Nonomuraea; species Nonomuraea sp. NPDC050786. The sequence goes on along the minus strand of NZ_JBFAHJ010000023.1, from coordinate 180,085 downwards.
GCGCTCGCCGTCCGCCCCGGTGAGGGCTCGTCCGCCGACCTGGGCGGCCCGGAGGCGCTGACGCTCAGGCAGGTCAACGAGCTCATCGCGGCCTCGCTGGGCCTGCCGATCAAGGGCGAGAGCAGGATGCCGGTCGGGATGCTCCGGATGATGAGCCCGCTGACCAGGCCGTTCGACGAGGTCCTCGCGCGGCGGATGCAGATGGGGGCGCTGCTGGACACCCAGTCGCAGATCGTCGACTCCAGCGCGGTCTGGGCCCGGTTCGGCGAGCCGCTGCCCCTGTCGGCCTGGCTGGAGATCAACCGCACGAGCAGCCGAGGATCTTAACAGAATAGAACCGATCGGTACTATTTCTGCGCGCCCACGGAGAGGTCCCCGTCAGGAGCCGGTCGCCCCGCCCCGCACGCTTACTCCGGGACGGGGAGCCGAGGCGCCGGGAACAGATCGCCGACCAGCAGGGTCGCCGCTTGCGTGGCGATGGCAAGGATGTCGTCGTCCGTGGCCTCGGTGCCCTGGGCGGCCAGCACGGCGTTGTGCACGCTGAGCAGGGCCATCCGGACGCGCAGGTGGTCGGACAGCTCCGCGTCAGGGCCGAGGAGGAGCTGTGCGGCCCTGCCTATCCGTTCCAGCGGGCCGCCGTCCCGCAGGGGCATCACCTTGCGCAGCGTGGCATGGTTGGCGGCGGCGAACCGCATGATCCGCAGTCCCTGCGCGGCGCTCAGGGCGATCCAGCGGCCCAGGAACTCGGAGCACAGCTCCGGAGTGAGTGGCCGGCCCGCGGCCTGGTCGAGCAGGTCGTCGAGGGCGCGCATGTTGTCGTGGAAGAGGCTGAGGATGATCGCCTCTTTGCTGTCGAAATGGTAGTAGAGCGCCGCCTTGGTGATGCCGAGCTGCTCGGCGATCTCGCGCATCGAGGTGGCGTCGTAGCCGCGCTCGGTGAACAGCGACAGCGCGGCCTGTTGGATGTCGGCCCGCGTCTGGCTGCCCTTGCGCCGCGGGGCCGTCACCTGCTCCGTCTTGGTCATCGCTCTTCCTTGCTCCCCAGCTCAGCTCTCCCGTGAGTTTACAACCCCCTTGCTTACCGGCCGGTCAGCAAGTACCTTGCTAACCGGCCGGTAAGCAAGAGGCGATCGCCGTGACCGAGAGAGGAAGGGCCGGTATGGGTTTGCGAGTTGTGGGGGCGGGGTTTCCGCGTACGGGGACGACGTCGCTGAAGGCGGCGTTGGAGCGACTGCTCGGGGAGCCCTGCTACCACATGCGGGAGTTGTTCGAGCGGCCCGACGACGCCGCGGTCTGGCGCGACGCCCACGCGGGGACGATGCCGGACTGGCATCGATTCCTCGCAGGATACGCAGCCGGGGTGGACTGGCCGTTGTCGCAGTTCTGGCGCGAACTGTCCGCCGCGTTCCCGGACGCGCTGGTGCTGCTGTCTCGGCGCGAAAGTGCCGAGCGCTGGTACCAGAGCATGGACCGTACGGTGCTGGAAGGGGCGCGCCGTCTGATGCGCGGCGACTTCGCCGGCGCGCGGCCGCCGCTGCTCGCCGGCACCCCCGAGCAGGCCCGCGCCATGGAGGAGATGATCCGGGCCATGTTCGGCGGCGCGTTCGACGACCCCCACGACCGCGACAAGGTCATCGCGGCCTACGAGCGGCACCTTGCCGAGGTCCGCGCCACCATACCGGCGCACCGGCTGCTGGAATGGCAGCCGGCCGACGGGTGGGGACCGTTGTGCGCCGCACTCGACCTCCCGGTCCCCGACGAGCCGTTCCCCCACGAGAACACCACAGCCGACATGCGGGCCCGGATGCGCGAGCTCGACGGCCGATGACTCCGGCGCCGCGTCAGATGCCGGCGAGAAGAGACAGCCGGCCCGCCTCAACCCTGTCGGCGTCCGAGGACACCAGGGCCGGCACTTCATAGACAATCCGGCGATTGCTTACCTGCCGGTCGGCAAGTAAACTTGCCGACCGGCAGGTAAGTTTGATTCGTAAGGCAGGAGCACGCGTGATGGCAGAACACGGCGCGAAAGACACAGCAAGTCCCCTGGCGGCGGGGCAGCAGGCCGGACTGGGGTTCAGCCATCGCCAGATCCTCGTGACGATGAGCGGCCTGGTCATCGCCATGCTGCTGGCGATGCTGGACAACATGATCGTCGCCCCGGCGCTGCCGACCATCGTCGGCGAGCTGGGCGGCCTCAACCACCTGGCGTGGGTGACCACCGGCTACGTCCTGGCCTCCACCGTGGCCACGCCCATCTGGGGCAAGCTCGGCGACCTGTACGGCCGGCGCATCACCTTCGTCGCCGCCGTGGCGCTCTTCCTGCTCGGCTCCGTCCTGTGCGGGATGTCACAGGACATGACGCAGCTGATCGGCTTCCGCGCCCTGCAAGGTCTGGGAGCGGGCGGCCTCATGGTCGGCGTGCTGTCGATCATCGGCGAGATGATCCCCCCGCGCGATCGCAGCAAGTATCAGGGCGTGATGATGGCCGCCATGCCGGTGGCGATGATCGGCGGCCCGCTCATCGGCGGCTTCATCACCGACAACCTCAGCTGGCGCTGGGCCTTCTACGTCAACCTGCCGCTCGGCGTCGTCACGCTGGTCCTGTGCTGGATCACCCTGGCCAGGCTGCCCAAGGGCACCGGCAGGGCCGTGATCGACTGGTGGGGCACCGCGCTGCTGACCGTGTGGATCACCGCGCTGGTGCTCATCACCAGCTGGGGCGGCACCCAGTACGACTGGGGCTCGCCGCAGATCCTCGGCCTGGCGGCGCTGGCGGTGGCGGGATTCGCCGCCTTCGTGATCGTCCAGCGGCGGGCAGCCGAGCCGATCATGCCGCTGCGGGTCTTCAAGAGCCGCAACTTCTCCCTGTCCGGCGCCGTCGCCTTCATCTCGGGTTTCGCCATGTTCGGCGCCACGGGCTTCCTCCCGCAGTTCCAGCAGTTCGTCCAGGGCTCCTCGGCCACCAACAGCGGCCTGCTGCTCATGCCGATGATGATCGCCGCGATGATCGTCAGCCTGGCCGGCGGCTCACTGATCAGCAAGACCGGGCACTACAAGTCGCTGCCCATCATCGGCTCCATCCTCGTCACCGCCGGCCTCGCCCTGTTCGCCACCGTGGACCTCGGCACCACCACCACGATGACGGCCCTCTACATGGTGGTCCTGGGCGCCGGCATGGGCGCGCTGATGCAGACCAGCACCCTCATCGCCCAGAACAGCCTCGACCTGCGCGACATGGGCGCGGGCACCGGAGTGTCGACCTTCCTGCGCAACATGGGCAGCTCACTCGGCGTCTCCCTGCTCGGCGCCGTCTACACCAGCCAGCTGGCCGACTCCCTGACAGCGGCCGGGCCGGCCGCGCAGGGCGTGGCCGCCTCCGCCACCTCGATGACCCCGCAAGCGCTGCGAGCCCTCCCCGAAGCAGCCCAGCACCTGTTCCAGCAGGCCGTCACCGACGGCATCACCACCCTGTTCACCTGGGGCGCGGCCGTGACCGCCGTCGGCATCGTCGTGGCCCTCTTCATCCGCCAGGTCCCGCTGCGCAGCGCCGCCACGCCGGCCACCAGCCCCGACGCCGAGCCGGTCGCCGCCAGTTCCACGGCGACGGCTACGCCAACGATGTGATCCGTGAAGCGCCGCAAGGCAGATCCGCGCCGTACGGTCCGGCGCCCGCAGGAAGCGGGACCGTCATGCCGCTCCCAGGACGCGGGCCAGGGCGTGCAGGGTCTCCAGGGGCGTCCCGGGTGGCGGGGAGACGCGGAGCACGGGTTCGCGCAGGTCCAGCGGCGCCCGGGCGGTCGGCACGGCGCTGACCAGCAGGGACGCCTCGGCGGCCCGGGCGGCGGCCGCCTCCGCCGTGTCACCGGGCGGAGGCGTCAGCGTGACCAGGGCGGACGGCTCGTCGAGCGGCTCGGCCACGCGCCACCCACCGGCCCCGTCGAGCACACCGCGTGCCGTGCGACCGAGGCCGGCCAGGTGCGCGTGGACGGCGGGCGGGCCGAGCGCGTGATGCTCGAGCACGGCCACGCCGAGCCCCGCCCATGCCGCGACCGCCGCCTCCGCACTCTCGTACCGCACCGCGCCGGGCACCGGCACCGGATCCCCGGCCGGTGAAGTCAACGGATTCCAGGAGTGGCCGCGCAAGGTCGGGGTCGCGGCGTCCATGGCCGGGGTGAGGCCGGGCACGATCAGGAAGCCGACGCCGCGCGGGCCGGCGAGCCACTTGCGGGAGGTGCCGACGTACGCGGTCGCACCCACTCCCCGTACCTCCACGTGCCCGAGCGACTGGCAGACGTCGAGCACGAGCGGGACCCCGGCCGCGCGGCACCGCGCCCCGATCTCCCCCGCCGGCTGCACGACGCCTCGATGGGAGGCGATGTGCGAGACGACCACCAGGTCGAGCCCCGCGCCCACCTCCGACGGGTCCAGGCGGCCGTCGCCGTCCACCGGCAGCTCGACCGGCTTCCAGCCGTGCTGGGCGGCCAGGCGGTGCAGCAGCATCAGTGTGCTGCCGTACTCGGTGCGCGGGTAGCCGACGCGGCTGCCCGGCTCGAGCCGCCACCCTCCCAGGAGAGCGGCCATCGCCGCCGTGCCGCTCTCCAGGAAGGCCACGTCCTCCGCGGCGGCTCCCACCAGCGCGGCCAGGGCCGCCTTCGCCGGGGTGAGGTCGGGTACGGCCGCGTAGCCGCCACGCTCGCGTTCCAGCCGCAGGTGCGCCACGACGGCGTCGAGCACCCGGTCGCTGGGCACGTTGCACCCGGCCGCGTCGAGATGCCCCGGCGGCATCACGCTGCGCGCGGCCCGCCAGGCTCCGGCGATCACGCCTGCGCCAGGATCAGGGTGAAGTCGCCTGCCGGGTCGGTGTAGCCACGGCGGACCTGGAACCCCGCCGCCACCAGCTCCTGCCGCAGCCCCTCCGGCCGGAACTTGGCGCTGATCTCGGTACGCATCTCCTCCCCTTCGGCGAAGTCCACCACCATGCCGAGGTCCTCGATCCGCACCCGCATGTCCCGGCCGGCCCGCAGCCGCATCTCGATCCAGTCGTGCCGCTCGTCGTACAGGGCCACGTGCTCGAACGCCTCCGGCTCGAAGTCCGCCCGCAGCTCCCTGTTGATCACCCGCAGCACGTTGCGGTTGAAGGCGGCCGTCACCCCCGCCGCGTCGTCGTAGGCGGCCACCAGCCGCCCGGTGTCCTTCACCAGATCGGCCCCGAGCAGGAACGTGTCCCCGCGCCGGAGCGTGGCCCGCACCTCCTTCAGGAACACCCTGCGGGCGGCGGGTTCGAGGTTCCCTATCGTGCCGCCGAGGAAGGCCACCATCCGCCGCCCGGTACGCGGCAGCAACGCCAGATGCCGCTCGAAGTCGGCGCAGACCGCCCGCACCTCCAGCCCGGCGAAGCGCCCGGCCAGCCGCCGCGCCGCCGCCTCCAGGGTGACGGCGTCCACGTCCACCGGCGTGTACGTGCGCAAGGTGCCCGCCGCGGCGAGCGCCTCCAGCAGCAGCTCGGTCTTCTCGCTGGTGCCTGACCCCAGCTCCACCAGCGTGTCCGCGCCGGAGGCCGCCGCCAGGTCAGCGGCCCGCGCCCGCAGGATCGCGAGCTCGCGCCGGGTCGGGTAGTACTCGGGCAGGCGCGTGATGCGGGAGAACAGGTCGCTGCCCGCGGCGTCGTAGAACCATTTGGGCGGCAGCCACTTGGGCGACGCCGTCAGGCCGGACCTGACGTCGCGTTCGAGTGCCTGCCGCAGGTAGTCGCGGTCAAGATGGCTGATCACATGCACGATGGACTGGCTGACGGCCATGAGGCCTCCTCGGATCACAACGGCTGCAGGCTCACGCGGTCGCGGGTGACGGTCAACAGGCTGCGTTCGGGCACGGCCTGCCAGCCCGGCAGGTCGTCGAGCGGCTCGCTGGCCACGAGCACGCCGTCGTCGTCCTGCCGGTAGAAGAGCGTGTCGCCCCAGACGGTCGCGGCGACCGACGCGCCGTCGCAGGCGAGCAGGTTGAGGCGGGCAGCGGGGTCCTTCTCCCCGGCGTGGACGACGACCTCGGCCAGCGCCGCGCCCAGGCCCAGCCCGGTGCGGCGGCGCAGGAACACGGCGGCCGCGACCCAGGCGGCGTCGCACGCGCTCTCCGCGCGGTCGGCCAGGTCGTCGGCGAGGTCACGGAGCGCGTCCCTGCTGACGCGCCCGTTGTGGCTGAGCAGCCACCCGCCGTCGGTGAACGGCGCGGTGGCGCTCTCCTCGATCGGCATGCCCGTGGTGGCCGAGCGCACGGCCGCGAGCAGGCAGGTCGAGCGGGCGACCTGCGCGAGCGCGGGCAGGTTGGCGTCGGCCCAGATGGGCACGGTACGGCGGTACCGCACGGGCGCGGCACGCACGGCGTCGTACCAGCCCATGCCGTAGCCGTCGGCGTTGATCAGGCCGTGGCGCTGGCGCCGTGGCGCGTACGACTGCTTGAGCAGGCCGTGCTCGGGCTCGTGGATGAGCCAGGTGAGCGGGCGGGCGGCGCCCAGCCAGGCCGCGTGCCTGCACACCTCAGACCAGCTCCGAGCGCGCGCACCGGAACCCGGTGAAGATCTGCCGGCGGATCGGATAGTCCCAGTTCCTGAACGTCGTCCGCACCGCCGCCGGGTCGGCCGCCCAGGAGCCGCCGCGCAGCACCCGGTATTCCTGGCCGAAGAAGACCTCGCTGTACTCCTTGTACGGGAAGCTGCGGAAGCCCGGATAGGGCTGGAACCAGGAGCCGGTCCACTCCCAGACGTCTCCCACCATCTGCTCGGCCCCGTACGCGCTGGCCCCCGCCGGATAGGCGCCGAGCGGCGCGGGGCGGGCGGCGCGGTGGCCGAGGTTCGCCCGGTCGGGGCCCGGGTCGTCCTCGCCCCACGGGTACCGGCGTGCCCGGCGCGCCTCCGGGTCCCAGCCGCAGGCCTTCTCCCACTCGGCCTCGGTCGGCAGCCGCTTGCCGGCCCAGCGGGCGTAGGCGTCGGCCTCGTACCAGCTCACATGCTGGACCGGCTCGTCCATCGGGACGGGCTCGGTGCGGCCGAAGCGGGTGCGCCACCAGGTGTCGCCGTCCCTGGCCCAGAACAGTGGGGCGGTGACGCCGCTGCGCTGCCGCCACTGCCAGCCCTCCGCGCTCCACCAGCGCGGCTCGTCGTAGCCGCCGTCCTCGACGAACGCCAGGTAGGCGCGGTTGCCGACGGGGAGCCGGTCGATCCAGTAGGCGGGGAGCTCGACCTGGTGGGCGGGGCGCTCGTTGTCGTAGGCCCAGGGCAGCGTGTCGGTACCCATGAGGAAGGGGCCCGCGGGCACGTACACCTCCTCGGGGCCGCCGCTCCGGCCGGGCGGCAGCTCCCCGTCGCGCACCAGGCCGGGCTGCCCGGACAGCTGCAGGGTGGCCAGCATGGTCTCGTCGTGCTGGTGCTCGTGCTGGATCACCAGGCCGAACACGAAACCGTCGCGGTGCAGCGGCGTGGGGCCGTCGAGGTCGATCGCGTCCAGGACGTCGAGGACGCGCCCGCGTACGCCCTCGATGTAGCGGCGGGCCTCTGCCGGGCCCAGGAGCGGCAGGGTGGGACGGTCCTTGCGCGGGTGCTTGAACGCGTCATAGATGTCGTCGATCTCGGGGCGGAGCGGGTCGATGCCGCCGGCCTCGCGCAGCACCCAGAGCTCCTCGTAGTTGCCCACGTGCGCGAGGTCCCACACCAGCGGCGACATCAGCGGCGAGTGCTGGCGTACCAGCAGGTCGTCGTCCGCCGCCGTGTAGGCCAGCGACCGGTCGCGCACGGCCAGGAGCTCGGCCGCGATGCGTTCCTTGAAGTCGTTCATTGCCGTCCTTCCCCGTTGAGCCAGGCCGGGACGCGCCGTCCCGGCACCGCATCGATCAGGTCGGCCGCCGGCGAGCGGCCCGTGGTCACGTGCCGGTCGGCGAACGCCGCCACCTCGCCGACCAGGCCGGGGCCCGCGCCCAGGCGGGGCAGCGCCTCCAGCGCGGCGCGGAAGCACGCCTCGGCGGCCCGGCTCAGGCGCGGGTCGGCCAGCCCGCACCGCGCCGCCCGCTCCCACCACGTCCGGTACGGCTCCACGGCGGCGAGCGCGGCGTCTGCGGCCCGGTCGTCGGTGACGAGGGCGTGGGTCACGGCCACGCACACCGGCCACGCCGCCGGATGCTGGGCGTCGAGGTAGCGGATCTCCAGCCAGCCGCGGGCGCGCACCGGAGGGAAGACCGTCGTGGCGTGGTAGGCCAGGTCGTCGGCGGTGGGCCGGCGCTCGCCGCCGCCGTTCAGCCAGTCGCGGAACGTCGAGCCGTCGCGGACCGGGCGGCAGCGCTCCTCGCCCTCGCGTACCAGCATGAGCCGGGCGTCCAGCAGGTACTCGGCCCAGTCGGCGACGGGGTCGCCGGAAGCGGGCACGGGTGCGGTGCGGGTGCGGTCGAGGTGCTCCCACACGGCCTGGCGGCCCGACATCCAGCCGCAGGGGCGGCCGCCGCTCAGCGGCGAGTTGGCGAAGGCCGCCATCAGCACGGGGCCGAGCGCGTGCGCCCGCTCCCAGCGCGCCGCCGGCCGCTCTCCGAGGTCCAGGTTGACCTGGACGGAGGCGGTCGAGCACATCATCAGCGGCCCGTACGGCTCGCCGAGGAACTCGGCCATGGCCTCATAGCGGGGCAGGCGGAGCTGGCGGCGGGGCGATCGCACCGGGTCGAGGCCCACCCCGGCCAGAACCAGCCCCTCCGCGCCCAGGGCGGCGCGTACGGCCGCCACGTCGGCGGCCACGCAGGCGACCGCGTCCGCCAGCGGGGCCGCCGGGCCGGAGAGCTCGAGCTGCCCGCCCGGCTCGAAGGTCACCCGGCTGCCGCCGGGCAGGGCGGGGACCGCCCGCTCCACCCTGGCCAGCGGCACGTACGCGGCCTCGGTCGCACGGTCGAAGACCAGGAACTCCAGCTCGACGCCCACCCGGTCCGCCGTGTCCAGGCCCGGCTGGAAGCAGCGGCGCGCGAACTCCGCCACCTCGGAGGCATCCCGCAGCGGCGTGCCCTCGGACGTCAGGCCGATCATCGTCTACCCTTCGCGTGGCGCACGGGTATACAGACCCGCGAGGCGCGCCAGCGTTACAGGTAATTTCTCGGCAAAAGCGACAGGCCGGGCTCACCGGCCGCCGGTCATAACCTCCGCCGCTCGCGGAAGGCCGACATGAGCCGCGCGCGCACGTCGGCGGGCAGCTTCTCCGGAGGCGGGTCGCCGAGGGCGCCGATGGTCGCGCGGAACTGCTCGAAGTAGCCCTCGCACCACTCGCAGCAGGCCAGGTGTGCCCGCACGCCGTCGCGTGCCGGCCGGTCGAGGGCGTCTTCAAGGTAGGCGGTGAGGTTCTCCGCCACTTCGTCGCAGGTGAACCGCTTCACGACGTCGACCGCCCTTTTCTCTGGATATGAACCGCTTCACTAATTGTGCCGCCGCCGCAGCCGGAAGGAGCCTGCGAGCTTATTCCGGCTGCTTAACCGACTCGAAGTAGCCGGCGAGCCAGCCCCGCACGGCCGTGCGCGCGCGATGCAGCAGGACCCGCTGGTTGGCCGCCGAGATCTCCAGGATCTCGCACACCTCCTCCGACGTGCACCCCTCCACGTCACGCAGGGTGATCACGATCCGCTGCCGGGGAGGCAGCCTGGCCAGCCCCTCGGCGATCAGCCCACGCACCTCCGAGGCGAGCGCCTCGCTCTCGGGCGTCGGCCATCCCTCGGCGAGCTCCTTCCAGCCCGCCGGCACCCCGTCGGGACCCGCGCCCGCCGCCCCGTCCTGCTCGAAGGAGCTCCACGGCAGCGTGCGGCTCTCGCGGGCGCCCCGCTTCTTCGCGGTGTTGACCAGGATGCGATAGATCCACGTCTTGACCGACGAACGGCTCTCGAAGGCGTCGATCCCGCCGATCACCGCCAGCCACGTGTCCTGGACGACCTCCTCCGCGGAGTGGTCGGTGGACACGTAGGACCTGGCCACCCGGAGCATGCCCCCGGACCACGTGTCGAGCAGCGCCGCGAACATCGTCTCGTCCCCGGCGCGCAGGGCCGTGACGACGACGTCGTCCGGGGGCAGCCCACCGCCCGCGAAAGACCCCACGATCGCCCCCTCCGGTCGAACGCTGAGACACCACGGCCTCGGAGCCGAGCTCGGCCCCGAGCCTGGGACTAACCAGCCCCACGCTAATCATTCCCACTGACGTTCTTCCGTCCCGGCGGTGTCCTCGCGCTGAAGAAACCGCCGGGAGAATCAGGGAGCGCTCAGCACTTCGATGAGCTGCTCGGCGAACTCCTCGGGAGCGTCGGTGAACCCGCTGTGCCCGCCCGGGAACTCGACCAGCTCGGTCCCGAGCCGCTCGGCCAGCACTGCGGCAGGCCGGTACGGCAGATGCCCCTTGGTCTCCCGCCCGGCCGCGAGCACGAGCCGGTCGGCGACCCGGCCGAGAGCGGCCAGGTCAGGCACGTAGGAGGTGAACTGCCGCAACTCGTGCTCCATCATGATCGGGGCGTTCTCCATCAGCCGCGCCATCATCTCGGCGGCGCGAGGCGGCAACGAGGCAGGGTCCGGCATGGCCTTCATGGTGCCACCGATCCCCTCCAGGAACCGGGCGGAGGCGGCCCCGAGCCCCTGCGTGCGGAAGAGCCGGTACACCTCCTCGACGAAGGCCAGCTGCGCGGCGGCGTCAGGCAGCAGGGCGAAGCACGGCGGCTCATGGGCGACCAGGCGGCGCACCCGGGAAGGATGCCGGGCGAGCAGGTCCAGACCGACGATGGCGCCGCTGCTGCCCCCGAAGACGTAGGCGGGCCGGTCGGGGCTCACCACGTCGAGCAACCGGCGGGCGTCGTCGCTCTGCACGTCGACCCGCTGGTCCACGGGGACCGGGCGGTCCAGGCGGCTGCGCGAGTACCCGCGCGGGTCGAGGGTGACGACGGTGAAGCGCTCGGCGAGCGGGCCGGCCACCACGTCGAAGACGGCCGCGTCACCGCCGCCGCCCGGCAGCATGAGGAGCACCGGCCCGCCGCCGCTGACCTCGTAATAGAGCCGGGCACCGGGCACGGAGAGCATGGTCATGATCATCCTTTCGGAGAGGCAGAAACCCTAGAGACTCTAGCTTATTTCCTAGGAGTCCTAGGAACGGTGAGTGAGCTAGTCTCGCGATCGTGGAATGGCTCGGGAGCACCTGTGGCCGCCGCAGCTGAAGATCTCCCGCCCAGGGTGGCGCGCTGGATGATGTGGGCGGCGCTCGCCCTCCTCGTCCTCATCCGGCTCGTGTCCGGGATCTCCGAGGGTGTCCCGTGGACGCACCTGCTGATCACGGCAGCCCCGTACCCGGCGATCGTCGTGATCCTGGCGCGGCCCCACCACGGCGTGCGGGCCCGCCTCGGGCTGCTGACCGCCGTGGCCGTGCTCTACGCGCTGCCGTTCCTCCTCATCGGGACGGAGTGGTCCTGGCTGCCGTGGCCGCTCGCCGTGGCGGTGCTCTGCCTGCTGCCCGGCCGGGCCGCCTGGCCGCTGCTCGGCCTGATCGTGCTCGCCGCGGGCGCGGCGGCCGGGCTCTCCGGCGACGGGCCGCTACGGGCTCTGCAGCCGGCGACGGCCACCGACGGGCTGATCCTGTTGGCCCCGTTCGCGGCTACGGCGTCCAGCGCATGGCCAGGAGGAGGGTGTCGTCGCTGTGCAGCACCCTGCGGTGCATCACGCGGACGAGCGTGTCGGTCAGCTCGTCCACCGGCAGGTCCCGGTGCCGCCCCGCCAGGTCGGCCAGCTCGTCCAGCCCCGCGTTGAGGTCGCGCCGGGCCTCCACCAGCCCGTCGGTGTAGAACAGCACCAGCGTGCCGGGCGCCAGCCGGCACTCGGCCACGTGGTCGCTGCCCGGCTCCGGATAGCCGAGGCCGCGCCCCCACGCCTCCAGGTACGCGGCCGGCTCGCCCGGCGCGGCGATCAGCGGTGGCGGGTGGCCGCCCGTGGCGACCCGCAACATCCCGGTACGGGGATCGAAGCGGGCCACCAGCACGGTCCCGGTCAGCTCGGGGAAGACCGGCTGCAGGATGGCCGCGGCCCGCCCCACCACGCTCTCCAGCGGCAGCCCGGCCAGGGAGAGCACGCGTACGGCGTGGATGATGTTGAGCGCGGCACGGGTGCTGGCCACGCCGTGGCCGGCCGCGTCCACCACGACGATGTGCAGCTCGCCGCCCGGCAGGACGACCACGTCGTAGAGGTCGCCTCCGGTCGGCGCGTCGTCCTCGGCCGAGGAGTAGTACACCGCCAGCCGCGCCTGCTCCACCTCCGGGATCGGCGGGCGCAGGGCGTCCTCCAGCTCGCGGAAGATCGTCCGGTGGGCCCGCCTGAGCTGCTCGTCCCGCTCCTCCAGCTCCACGACGAGGGCCAGCACGCCCTGGTTGGTGCTGGCCAGCTCGTCACGGAGCTTGGCCAGCTCCTCCTCCAGCGTACGGATCCGCCGGCCGAGCGCCTCCTCGGAGGAGGTCATCACGTTCCCCTCTCCCTGAGCGCCACGACCGTCGCGTCGTCGCGGAGGCGCCGATGGTCGCGGGCCAGCAGGCCCACCAGCAGCGGAGGCGGCTGGGTGAACATCCAGTCGCCCGCCGTACGCAGCCAGCTCTGGGCGATGCCGTCGCTGTGCACGACCACGGTGGCCCCGGCAGGCAGCGGCATGGTCTGGAGGCGTAGCGGCGGGATGCGCAGGCCGAGCGTTCCCGGCTGCGGGGTCAGCATGGTCGGCGGGCTGTCGCCGTACAGGATCGCCGCGCCCACGCTGCCCACTCCGCAGAACTCCGCCTGGGCCGCGCCGCGGGGCAGGCGCACCAGGGCCGCGACGGCTCCTCTGGAATGCCGGAGCGCGTCGTGGATCGCCGCCATGGCCAGCGGCAGGGGGCGTTCGGGGTCGCTCAGGAACGAGGCGGCGGCCGAGCGGCTGGCGGGGGCGGCGTCCGCGCCGCGGCCGAGGCCGTCCACCACGAGCGCCACCGTGGCGCCCGCGGTCTCGGTCAGGACGAACGCGTCGCCGCTGGTCTCCTGTCCCAGCGCGGGCAGTCGCAGCGTGCCCACCCTGGCCGGGACGGGATCGTCGTGGAAGCGCGCGAAGATGGCGGTCCCGTGCCGCGGGTGGGAGAAGATCCCGAAGGTGGTGGCGAGACGGCGTACCGCGCCCAGCCCGCTGCCCAGCGTGCCGGCGCTGCTGTAGCCGTCGGTCAGGCAGCGGGCGACGTCCTCCATGCCGGGGCCCTGGTCGACCGCCAGCAGCTCGAGACCGCCCGCGGGCCCCGGCTGCACCAGGAGCGCGCCCCCGTGCGTGTGCTTGGCGATGTTGCTGGCGAGCTCGGAGGCCGCAACTGCCGCCCGTTCGGCCAGCAGGGGCGCCAGCCCGAGCTCGCGGGCGGCCTGGCGCGTCACGGAGACCGCCTGGACGACGGCGGCCTCCTGATCGACGCGTACCTCCGTGGTGATCAACGGCCCACCCAGCGTGTGATCACCACCGTCGTGCCCCTGCCCGGCCCGGTGTCCAGATGGAACTCGTCGACCAGCCGCTTGGCGCCGCCCAGCCCGTGGCCCAGCCCGTGGCCGGTGGAGTAGCCGTCGACCAGCGCCGCGTCCGGATCGACGATGCCCGGCCCGTCGTCGGAGATGGTGAGCCGGAGGCCGGCCCGCGGCGGCGGGACGAGACGCTCGATCACCAGCTCCCCGCCGCCCCCGTGCACGTAGCAGTTGCGGACCAGCTCGCTCGCCGCCGTGATCAGCTTGGTCTGGGCGACGAGGCCGAAGCCGGCCTCCAGCGCGGCGGCCCGTACCGCGTGCCGGGCGGCGAGCAGGTCCTCCTCGGCGCGGATCTGGAGCGAACTCACCTGCCCGGGCGCCATGACTTCCCTATCCGTCACGAGATCCTCCCGGCTGGGAGAGCATGTTCACGGCGTGCTCCACCGACAGTGCCGTCTCCACACCGGGCAGGTCCAGCCCCAGCTCCACCAGAGTGATGGCGACCGGGTAGCGCATGCCGGCCACCACCACGCGCGCGCCCAGCAGCCGGGCCATCGTGGCGATCTCCACCAGGATCCGCGCCGCGAACGAGTCGACGATCTCCAGCTTGGTGATGTCGAGCACCACCGCCTCCGCCCCGACGGTGCTCACCTGCCGGCTCAGCTCGTCGGCGAAGAGCACGGCCGTCTTGTCGTCCAGCTCCTTGAGGAGGCCGGCCAGCAGGATCTTGCCGAGTCGCAGGATCGGAATCTCTGATGAGGTCATGGAACGTTCGAGAATGTGCTCTCGCTGGGCTTCTCCTCCACCGGCCAGACGTCGCCGACCATGCGCATCGCCGTGGTCAGCGCGTCAGCCAGGGACGAGCGGGTGATGATCTCGGACAGATCGATGCCCAGCCGGGCGATCATCTGCGCGATCTGGGGACGGATGCCGCTGAGTATGCAGTCGGCGCCCATGAGCCTGGTGGCCGCCACGGTCTGCATCAGGTGCTGGGCGACCGCGGTGTCCACGGTGGGGACGCCGGTGATGTCGATGATCGCGACGGCGGCCTCGTTGTCCTGGATGGCCTGCAGGATGCTCTCCATGACGATCTGTGCCCGGCCGCTGTCGAGGGTGCCGATGAGCGGCACCGCGAGCACCTTGCGCCAGATTCGGACGACGGGGGTCGAGATCTCCAGCAGCTGCCGGTTCTGCCGCTGGATGATCTCCTCGCGGCTGTCGACGTACGTCTGGAACGTCAGCAGCCCGGCTCCGTCGAGCAGCCGGTTCGTCAGCTCGATGGCGTCGAGCCTGAGCCCCAGGTCGGAGATCTCGTCGGCGAGCACCTGGACGCAGGCGTCCTTGAGCGCGAAGATCGCACCGGCGATCGCCGTGGCCGAGACGCCCAGCCTGGCCCAGCGGTGCGACAGGTCCGTCACCGCGTTCCTGAGCGGCGGGAAGCGGGTGGCGACCTGGTCGAGAGGTGTGGCCCCGGCCAGTCCCTCGTAGAGGCATGAGATGATCGTCTCCGCCTCCTCGCGCAGCTCGTCGCCGTCCACGGCGCCGCCCGCTGCTAGCGTGATTTCCTGTGTCCGGACCCAGGTGGCCACGATCCGGTCCCGCTGCTCGCCCACCACACGAGCGATCTCCTCTCTCGTGCGTTCCGCGTCACCCAGCATGGACAACCCTCTTCGTACCGTTCCGTTATTTGCCGTATGACAAATATATAGGATCTTGAGACCCTTCACCCGCACAGTTATTTGCTACTGTGCAAATTCATTGGCGTCCACGTTACGACGCCCGGAGAAGAGGTCATCCGTTGGGCACCATCCCCGAAGGCGTTTACGCGGTGCAGCAGGCCATGCACGCGGCGCCGCCCTATGCGGTCGCCGAGGCGATGCGCGACGCGGTGACCTTGCATTTCGGCGTGGAGCACGTGGAGGTGCTGCTGGCCGACTACGCGCTGGTCTCGCTCCGTCCCGTGCTCGAGGAGCTGGTGCCGGGCGTGCCGGGCACCCTCATCGACGGCACCGCGGCGGGCCGCGCCTTCGCCTCCCAGGAGCCCCAGCGCGAAGGGCGGCTGCTCCACCTGCCCGTCACCGCCTGTGGCGAGCGCGTCGGCGTGCTCAGCCTCCGCCTCGCCGATCCGCTCCTCGGCGCGCCCACCGTGGAGGACCTCCAGGAGATCGCCTCCGCCCTGGGCCACGACCTGCGCGGCGCCGACCGGATCACCGACCGCTACCAGCGGGTACGCCGCATGGCCCGGCTCACGCTCGCCGCCGAGATGCAGTGGGAGCTGCTGCCCGGCTCCTGCCACCAGGGCGACGGCTACCGGCTGGCCGGGCAGTTGGAGCCCGCGTACGCGGTCTACGGCGACAACTTCGACTGGACGTGCGGGCCGCGCTGGCTGTCGCTGTCCGTCACCGACGGCATGGGCGCGGGCATGGAGGCCGCCCTGCTCACCACGCTGGCCATCACGGCCCTGCGCAACGCCCGCCGCTCCGGCGCCGGGCTGGAGGAGCAGGCGGGGCTGGCCGACGAGGCGATCTACGGCCAGTACGGCGGCCGCCTGCACGTCTCCACCCTGCTGCTGCACTTCGACGCCACCACCGGCGAGGTGTCCATGGTCGACGCGGGATCGCCCCGGCTCCTGCTGATGCGTAACGGTAAAGTACGCTCCGTCGAGCTGGAGCAGCAGCTCCCGCTCGGCATGTTCGGCCACACCACCTACACCGAGCAGCGGCTCGCCCTGGAGCCGGGCGACCGGCTCGTCATCGCCAGTGACGGCGTCTACTCCTCCCGCTCGCTCGGCGGCACCGAGTTCGGCGGGGCCCCGTTGGAGGCCCTGGTGAAATCGACCCGCATGCAGCCCGCCGACGAGGCGGTCCGTACGATGATTCGCGGCCTGCTGGACTTCCGGCGGGGCACGGAAGTGCTGGATGATGCCGTGGTGGTGTGTTTCGACTGGATCCCCGCACCGGACGACACCCGTCCATGACTCACTGAGTGGATAGCGTGAAAGACGAGCCCGTTCCGCCCTTCATCGGCCACCTGCCGCCGACGGAGTGGTCCGTCATCGAAAGGGAGGCGGCTGCCCTGGTGGCCGTGTGGGGGCGTTCGCGGCAGGCGTTCGCCACCAAGGTCTCCTCCGTCCAGCTCCAGGCCCTGCTCACCATCGAGCAGCACGAGACCATCAATCTGGGCAGGCTGGCCGCCGCCCTGGGCGCGGTGCCCTCGTCCGCCAGCCGCCTCTGCGACCGCCTGGAGGCGGCCGGGCTGGTCAGGCGCTCACACTGCGAGGAGGACAAGCGCGAGCTGACGCTCTCGCTCACGCCCTCCGGCCGCTCCCTGGTCGAGGAGCTGCAGCAGCGCCGACGCGCGGACCTCGCGCGCGTGCTGAGCGAGATGCCGCCGGCCGGCCGCATCGCGCTGCTGCGCGGCCTGCAGGCCTTCGCCGGGGCCGCCGACAGCATCATGGAACGCCAGGCCGAGGAGCCCGAGGACGACTGGACGAGCATCGCCGCCCGCCTCCTCGCCTGAACTCACCCGACGGGATCAGCCGCCTTTACCCATGGACGGCTTGGATCCGGCTGACCAGCTGCGGTCACCTCACTGCGGCGCGTACGTCGCCGGCAGGCCGAACAGCGGGAACAGCGTGGCGTCCTGGAAGGCGACGATCGCGGTGATCGCCGAGGAGGTGGTGGTGGTGAGCACCTGGATCGAGTGGGCGAGGAAGGCGCCGTGGGGGTCGCGGAGGTAGGTCGCGGCCGCCGGGCCGCGGTTGGCCGCGGTGGGCACCACCCGCCAGATGCCGGGTGTCGCGAACAGGTGCGTCTCCATGAACCGGACGATGACGGCACGCCCGCGGAACCAGGTCCGGTACGGCGGCATCTCCAGCGTGACGTCGTCGTGCAGGAGCCGGCTGAGCGAATCGAGGTCGGCGCTCACGAAGGCCCGCACGTACCGCTCGACCAGGGCCCGCTGCCGCTCGTCGAGCGGTCCGGCGCCGTCCTCGTGCGAGGGAGCCGCCGCGGCGAGCTGCGCGCGGGCGCGCTGAAGGGCGCTGTTGACCGCCGCCGTCGAGGTGCCGAGCAGCTCGGCGACCTCGGCCGCCGACCACGCCATGGCCTCGCGCAGGATGAAGACGACCCGTTGCCGGGCCGGCAGGTGCTGGAGGGCGGCGATCAGGGCGAGCCGGAGGCTGTCGCGCTGAACGGCGAGGGCGGCGGGATCGGGCGGTTGCCGCAGCAGCAGATCCGGGACCGGCTGCAGCCAGGCGGTCTCCGCGGCGCGATCGAGCGGGGTCATCGCACCTTCGGCGGGCGGGGTGAGATCCGACGGCAGCGGACGCCGGCGCCGCTGCTCGAGCGCGCGCAGGCAGACGTTGGTCGCGATCCGGTACAGCCAGGTCCGCATGGAGGCCCGGCCGGGGTCGTAGCGGTCGTGGGAGCGCCAGGCACGCAGCATGGTCTCCTGCGTCAGGTCCTCCGCGTCGTGGATGGAGCCGAGCATGCGATAGCAGTAGGCCAGCAGCTCATCGCGGAACGGTTCGGCCAGGCGGGTGAACGCCTCGTCGACGGACTCGATGACCGACATCTCTGGGGCAGCCTTCCTCTCCATGCGCGCCGGAGCGCCCGCGCGCCTTCACCGCTACTACATACTCGCTCGATCCCGGCGAATCATCGGCTGCCACGAGGTGCGGCGGAACCGCCTGTCAGGCCGGCCTCCGTACCGCGCGGGCCAACGACAGCGCGCCGAGGAGGCCGAGGAGGGACAGGGCGGCGAGGTAGGCGTTCGTGGCCGCGATCGCGTGCGGCGAGGACTGCGCCAGGGGCGGCGGGGCGAGCGCCGGGAAGACGCTGCCGAAGACGGCGACGCCGGCCAGCTGCCCGAGTTGCATGGTGGTGGTGAACAGGCCGCTGGCGTCCGCGGCCCGTGCGGGCGGGACATGGGCCAGCGCCTGGGTCAGCAGCGGGCTGACCGACGTGCCGAGGCCGGCGCCGTACACCACCTGCGCGATCCAGAGCAGCGGGCTCGCCTGGTCGCCGCCGCTCAGTGCCACCGCGGTGCCCGCGTAGCCGGCCACGCACAGCACCATGCCGATCGGCACCAGCGCATGGTGCGTGCGCTCCGGCAGCCGGCGCCAGAAGTAGCCGACCAGCCCGAAGGCGGCGGCCAGCGGGACGAGGGCGAGCCCGGCTCGCAAGGCGCTGTCGCCGAGGCCGGCCTCCAGGTGCAGGGTGAAGGCGAACAGGAAGCCGCCGTACGCGATCTGCGCGGCGGACAGGGTCAGCAGGCCCGGCCGTACCCCCCGGGCCTGCAGGACCGCCAGATTCAGCAGCGGGTCGCCGCCGGCGGCCGCGATGCGCCGCTCGACGAGCACGAAGAGCGCCACCAGCGCGAGCCCCGCGGCGAGCGGGGCGAAGATCCAGGCGGGCCAGCCGGCTTCGCGGCCCAGGACCAGCGGGAGGACGATGAGGACGACCGCGGGCAGCGCGATGGCCAGGCCGGCCAGGTCGAGCCGCCGCGCCGGGCCCGGCTGGTCGGCGGGGACCAGCCTCGGCACCATAATCGTGAGGATGATCCCGATCGGCACGTTGACCAGGAAGACCGGCCGCCAGGACTCGTCCAGCAGTCGCGCGCTCACCAGGACGCCACCGAGCAGCAGGCCGATCAGGGAGCCGACCGAGAGCACCAGGCCGTAAGCGCTGAGCGCCCTGGCCCGCGCCCGCCCGGTGAAGTGCATCTGGATGATGCTCATGACCTGCGGGATCATCACCGCGGCGCCCGCCCCCTGGACGAACCGGAAGAGGATCAGGGCGACGCCGTCGGGGGCAAGGCCGCAGGCCAGCGACGCCACGGTGAAGACGATCACCCCGGTGGCGTACGCCCGGCGCCGCCCGTAGAGCGCCCCCAGCCGGGCGCCGGTGATCAGCAGCATCGCGTACGCCGTGGTGTAGCCGCCGATCACCAGTTGCAGGGACGCGCCGGAGGCGTGCAGGTCGGCGCCGATCACCGGCATGGCGACGTTGACGATGAAGACGTCGAGCAGCCCCATGAACTGCCCCAGCAGCAGTACGGCCAGCATCGCCCCGCCCCCGCCGCCCCGCTCGGCAGCACCCTGCGTCGTTCTCGTGGTCAGGTTCGGTCCTGTCACGGCAAGACTCCGTCCGGCCGGTCGTCAGTCAGCCGCGATCGGCATCACCGCCCCCCGACGCCGTCGCTCACCGGTACATATCGGCGACGGGACGGAAACTCATCGGCCGGCCCGTGCCCCGGTGGTGTGCAGGTAGCCGGCCCCGGCGGCGAGCAGCGACGTCCCCCAGGCGAGGAAGACCAGGTAGGTCGTGGAGAAGCCCCAGCTGCCGTCGAGGATCTCGGCGCCACCGCCCGGGGCGCACGTACGGGTGACGCCGAACGCCAGGCACGTCGTCATCATCGTTCCGTACTGGCCGACCAGCAGGCCGACCACCGTCACCGGGACGACGGCGACGGCCCGGGGCACCGGCCGGCCGCCCGCCGACGGCACCCAGTCCGGCACCGTCTGCCCCCACCGGCCGATCAGCCCCAGCGTGAGCGCGGCGCCCGCGACGGGCCCGGCGACGAGCAGCCCCCAGAAGACCGCCGACCCGCCCAGATCCGCAAGGCCGGCACCGGAGGCCACTCCCAGCGGCACGTCCAGCCCCCACAACAGGTGCGGAACCGAGAAGCCCAGCACCGGCACGCCCGCCGCCACCCAGGTCACGGCCCGCACCCAGAGCGCGGGCCGGACCGTCCCGTCGGCCCGGCGCTCCGGCCTTCGCGGGCGGCCGCGCTCGCCGTAGCGGAGAGCGACCAGGGCGAGCAGCAGCCCGAGCGCGCACATCAGGATCTGCCGGACAAGCGCGGGGTCGTCCAGCTTGCCGAAAGCCAGCCGCATGACCAGGTTGCCGGGCGCCACCAGCGCAAGCGCGGCCGCTCCCGCCCACCCGGCGGCCAGGAGGGCAGGCCGTGCACGTGATCTCATGCCGGCCCACCGTAGTGCCGGGATTCTTCCGCGGGTTCCCGCTCAACGGGGAGAAGTCTCCCCCGTGCCGGGGAGCTGCCGCGAAGGAAGGAGCCCAGGCTGACCAGCATCGATACTGGCACCGCTATCGGTTCGCGAACGATAGCAATATTGGACGCCGCATGATCGGCTCTGGTCTCCTAGGCGGCATCCACGTCCCCTGGGGAAAGCAGGTGCTCCCGCATGCCCGTTGAGCAGTCCAGCCCGTTGTCCCGCCGTGCGCTGCTGGTGAGCGCCGCTCTCGTGCCGCTGGCGGGACACGAGAGCGCGGCGTCGGCCACTTCGTCCAGGAACGCGCAGTACTACTACGACCGCGCCGCCAAGCTGGCCGGCGACGATCCGGTCCTGCTGAACCTCGTCAAGGCGCTCAATTCCGGCGGCACGCCGCCGTCGGCGAAGGACCCCGAGCCGCTGCGGATCTTCGACAACGTGGCGGTGGTGGGCACCGACTTCGTCTCGGCCACGGCGCTCCTCACCTCCGCGGGCGTCATCCTCATCGACGCGCTGGGCTCACCGGAAGACGCCAAGAAGATCATCGTTCCGGAGCTGCGCTCCGTGGGCGTGGATCCGGCGACGATCAAGTACGTGGTCGCCGCCCACGGGCACGCCGATCATTTCGGGGGCGCCCAGTACCTCGCCGACCAGTACGGGGCCCGGGTCATGATGAGCCGGGCCGACTGGGACCTCCTCGCCGCCGACCCCCCGGCCAACGCCCCCAAGCGGGACCTGGAGATCACCGACGGCCAGCGCCTGACCCTCGGCGACACGACGATCACGTTCCATCTCACACCCGGGCACACGCCGGGCACCGTCTCGCCGATCTTCCCCGTGCGGTGGAAGGGCAAGCAGCACACCGCGATGCTGTGGGGCGGGACCAACCCGCCCGCCGCGACCAAGGACAAGCAGACCTACCTGTCCTCCGTGCTCGCCTTCGCCTCCCGGATGCGGCGCGCGGGGGTCGACGTCGAGCTGAACAACCACGGGCTCTGCGATCAGGGCCTGGCCCGCATGGCGGAACTGCGCAGCGGCTCCACCGGCAACAGGAACCCGTTCATCATCGGCCCTTCCCGCACGCAGCGCTTCATGAAGGTCATGGAGACCATGATGCGCGGCCGCATCGCCGCCGACCAGCAGCCGAAGGCCGCCACCCGTCCGGCGTCCCTGTCCACCTCGCCCGTGGACCCGGCCCGTACGTGCTGCTGACCGAAATCAGTCCACGAGCTTGTCGGGCAGGCCGAACAGGCTGAAGTCCGCGGTGAGGAAGGAGACCACCTCGGCGATCTCCGTTCCGCGCAGTGTGAGCAGATCCAGCCCGGCCGGCAGGTACGCCGACCGCTCCTCGTCCCACATGTAGGTGCCGAACGCGAGCTGCCCGTTCGCCCGCGCCCGCAGGAACCGCCACCGCCTGGCCATCGGCTTCGACAGGAACGCCCGGATGCTGTCGCGCCCTTCGTACCGTTCGGCCAGCGGCGGCATGCGGTACGTGGCGTCCTCCGTCAGCATCGCCACGATGGCGTCCACATCGCCGCGTTCCCATGCGCTCGCGTACCGCGCCGCCAGCTCCTGGACGCCCTCCTCCGTCAGAGAGCGCGACGCCGCCTGCCGGCCACGCCCGGGCACCCGGTCGCCGAGGATCTTCCGGGCCCGCTGCAACGCGCTGTTGACCGACGCCACCGTCGTGTCGAGCAGCTCCGCGACCTCGGCCGCGGAGAACCCGAGCACCTCCCGCAGCACCAGGACGGCACGCTGGCGGGGCGCCAGGTGCTGCAGCGCGGCGACGAAAGCCAGCTCGACGCTTTCGCGCGCCACGTACCGCGCCTCGGGGTCCGACCCCGTCCCGCCCAGCCGATCGTCGGGGTACGGCTCCGGCCACACCGTCTCCGCCCCCGGGCCGGGATCGATCGGCAGTTCCCGGCGGCCCCGCTGTTCCAGCAGGGTCAGGCACCTGTTGGTCGCGATCCGGTACAGCCACGGCCGCACCGGACCTCGGCCGTCGAACCGCGCCAGACCCCGCCACGCGCGTACGAGCGACTCCTGCAGCACGTCCTCCGCGTCATGCACGGACCCGAGCATCCGGTAGCAGTGCGCCTGCAACTCGGCCCGCAACGGATCGACGAGACGCCCGAAGGCCGCGGCGTCCCCCGCCTGAGCGGCCGCCAGCAGCGCGGTCTCCGCCTGGTCTCCCGACACGCGATCCCTTACGTGTTGAACTGGCCCTGATAGTAGTCAGTCCCGCCCTGTCCGGGCCGGCGGCGCGGTCGAGGATCGCCCCGGCCCAGCCGTCCGGCCGATCGGGATCATCCATTCGGCCGATGATCAGGAGCCGCCACCGGAGCAGCATGATGTGCCATGAACCATGCCCTCCTGGCGCTTCTCCTGGCGCTGCCGCCGGCGCCCGCCCCGGCGAGCATCTCGTGGCAGCCCTGCGGCGAGCAGGCCGAGTGCGGCTCCGTCGAGGTCCCGCTCGACTGGGACGACGCCGCCGGTCCGAAGATCAAACTGTCCGTGGTGCGCCGCAGGGCCACCGATCCCGCCGCACGTCTCGGCACGCTCTTCTACAACCCCGGAGGGCCCGGCGGCCTGGCCGCGATGCTGATTCGCGACTACCCGCAGTACGCGGTCAGCGACGAACTGCGCCGCCGCTTCGACATCGTGGGCATCGACCCGCGCGGCGTCGGCGAGAGCTCGGCCGTGTCCTGCAAGCTGCCCGTCCACGACCCGTCGGTCACCCAGTTCCCGCGGACCGCCGCCCAGTACGACCGGCTGGTCGCCCACAACCGGGCGGTCGGCGCGAGCTGCCTGTCCGGCACGGGCACGCTGCTCGGCGAGATCGACACCACGAGCGTCGCCCGCGACTTCGACGCGGTCAGGGCCGCCCTGGGGGAAGCGCGGATCAGCTTCCTCGGCAAGTCCTACGGCACGATGCTGGGCACCGAGTACGCGCGGCTGTTCCCCGGCCGGGTCCGCACCATGGCACTCGACGGCGCCGTCGACCACAGCCTCGACGCGCGGCGGCTCGTCACCGACGCCTCCGTGGCCGTCGAGGACTCCTTCGAGCGCTTCGCCGCCTGGTGCGGCCGGACGGAGACGTGCCCGATGCACGGCCGCGACGTCGAACGCGCCTGGGACGCCCTCGTCACCCGGGCCGAGCGCGAGCCCATCCCGGTCAACGGCGCCCGCCCGATGACCGCCGAGGAGCTCCGCCATGTCGGCTACGCCTTCCTCACCCAGTTCCCCGAGTACGGGCGCGGCCTGGCCAACGGCATCGTCCAGGCCGAGAACGGCGACGCCCGGCTCCTCGCCGAGATGCGCGGCCAGGTGCTGGACGACCCCGCGAGCACCGCGGCGTACCGGTCGATCCTCTGCCTGGACATCGCCCACGGCATCAGCGGCTACCGCGACCTGCGTGCCCGCCTCCACCTGGCCAGGAGGCTATCACCGCACATGAAGGGCACCTCGGAGTTCTGGGACATGACGACCGGCTGCCTGGGCTGGCCGATCCCGCCCACCAACCCGCAGCGTCCCCTGGACATCGAGGGCGTCCCGCCGGTGCTCGTGGTCGGCAACACCCACGACCCCGCCACTCCCCTGCGCTGGGCCCGCAGCCTGGTCTCCCACATCCGGGGCTCGGGCCTGCTGGTCAACGACGAGAACGGCGGCGACGGCCACACCGCCTACCTCCGGGCCCCCTGTGCGACCGCCCGCATCGACGACTATCTGACCTCCGGCGCCCTTCCCCCGGCGGGAACCGTCTGCCGGTAGCCGGGCGGTCATGCCTTCGGCGCGCGGACGCCGACCACGCATGCGCCCGCCAGGATCAGCACGCAACCGGCCAGCTGCGGCATGGCCGGCCTCTCACCCAGCACCAGCGCGCCCAGCGCCACAGAGCCGACCGGGGTGAGCAGAAGCAGGATCGCCCCCAGGTAGCTGGGCAGCCGCGGCGACCAGACCGCCACCAGCAGCCAGCCCAGCACCTGCCCGAACACGGCCACCCCGGCCAGCCACCCCACGGTGGCCCACCCGGGAGCCCATTCGACCCCCTGCCACGCCGCCCCCGCCGCCAGCGACACGACCGCCGCCCAGACGGTCACCTCCAGATAGGACTGAACCGCCCGGCCCTCATGCCCGCTGCGCCGCAGCAGGAAGAGGAAGCCCGAGTAGCAGACGGCGGCCAGCACCGCGTGAATCGTCCCCCACAGCGGATCGCCGCCCTGGGAGCCGCCGAACAGCCCGCCCGTCAGCACCACCCCCGCCACGACCACGGGCAGCACCAGCACGAACCGGCGGCTCACCTTCTCCCGGTCGATCGTCAGCGCCAGCAGCGGCACCAGGATGACCTGCACGTTGACCAGCACTGTCGACAGTCCCGCGCCGACCTCGGCGATCGCCTGGGTCCACAGGAGCATGTCCCCGGCGAACAGCGCCCCCGCCACCGCCGCCACGACGTGCTCACCTCGCGCGGGGACGCCCTTCCGGCGGCGCTCCGCGAGCGCCATCGGCACCAGGAACGGCAGCGCCAGCACGCATCGATAGAACGACGCCGTCCCGGGGGTGGTCCGAGCCAGGTCGATCAGCACCGACGACGCCGACACGCAGAGCGCCCCGATGGCCACGGCCACCGCGGGATACCCGTCCAGCCATCCCGTCGATGAGTGCAGACTCTCCGTCAGACGAGAAGCCATGTGTCCGCTCACTCCCGCCTCGAGATCATGGGCGAGGTGGACGGCTACCCCGCGAGCGGGACGGTACGCGTCGCGGTTCAACAGTTAGGGCCCCTCGCTCGGTCTATATGGAGACGGACGAGGAAAGGTTTGGACATTGGAGGAAGACTCTCGCTTCGAGAGTTTCGTCGCGGATCGAGTCGATGCCTTGCTGCGCTACGGCTACGTGCTCAGCGGCAACGCGCATGACGCGGCGGACCTCACCCAGGAGGCGCTGATCCGATTGCATCGGGCCTGGCCGCGCGTACAGCGGAAGGAGAACCCCGAAGCGTACACCCGTACGATCATGGCCAGGCTGCACATGAGCGCCTGGCGGCGGCGTCGGCGGGAGCACCTGATCTGGGATCTGCCGGACGGCGACCACTACGACCTGCTGCCCTCCGACGTGGAGCAGCGGCTGTGGCGGGCGCTCGACGGACTGCCGCGCAAGCAGCGCGCCGTGCTCGTCCTGCGGTACTACGAGGACCTGTCGGACGAGGAGATCGCCAAGGTGCTCGGCATCTCACGAGGCACCGTACGCAGCCACGCCTCTCTGGGCCTGAGCAAGCTCCGCTCGGCCCTTCCCGAATTCGCGGCCGCCGAGAAGGGCCAGTCATGACCGACGAGTTGGAGACATACCTGCGCAGCACCCTCGGACACGCCTCCGAGCACGCCCCGCACGCGCCCGCCGGGATCCACGGCCGGGTCGTCGCCCGATCGCGGCGGCGCAGGTTGCGCCTGCACGCCATGGTCGTGGGCGTGGCCGCGGCGGCGATCATCGTGCCGCTCGCCGTGATCCGGCCTGCCGGATCCGGCGGTGACGTGAGCACCGGGACGATCGACCGCGAACGGAGTTACGAGCGGAACCTGGAGAAGCGGCCCCCGATCGGCGAGCGGCTGGTCACCACGAACGTCTCCGAAGGCAGGCCGATCGAGTTGTGGTTCACCCAGGCGGCGGGCGGTGATGTGCGCTTCTGCACGCACCTGCTGAGCCGCGCAGGGGGAGGGAGTTCCTTCTGCGGCGATGAGCCGGTGACCGGGATCGCCTCCCTGGAGGGTTCCACTGCGTCCTGGCCGCCGCCGGATTCGGTGCTGTACTACGGCGCCTCCGGCGACGAGGTGAGCGCGGTCGCGGCCGTGACCGCGCGGGGCGTCAAGACGCTGGGGAAGATCCAGCGCCCGGCCGGCGCCCCCCGGTCCATCTGGACGGTGACGGTCCCGTCCACGACCGAGGTGTCCGCCTTCGAGTTCACCGACGCCCAGGGCAAGGCGCTGACCTCCGTGAAGAACAACCGCTTCACCGTGCCGGAGGCGACGGCCAAGCCGGTCGGCAAGGAGCTGAGGATGAGCGGTGGCCTGACCGCCGACGTGTACGAGGCTCCCGACAAGACGCTGATCTGGAAGCTGGACGGCAAGCCGGTCGGCACGCACCTCGTCCGGGAGAAGGATCTGATGACGGACCTGGGTGGCGACAAGTACCCGGTCGATTTGAAGGAGCGGGACCACCGGTGGTTCGGCATCGCCAGTGCCAGGACCGCCGAAGTCCAGCTGGTCTTCGCCGACGGGCGTACCGCCTCCGCCACCGCACGCCGCGACCCCTGGGGCATCGACTTCCGCCTGTTCGCCGGCACCCACGATCGGGACGGCGACATCTACCTGGAGGGATTCCAGATCGTCGGCTACGACGCCGCAGGAAAGGAGATCTGGCGCGAGCCCCACCCGCCTCAGAACACCGGCGGCTGACGAGGCGGGTGGACAGGAGTGCCCGCGGGTCTGAGCACGGGCCTGACACCCCTCGGGGGCGGTGTCAGCGACCTGTCGCCGGGCCGTCAGCGCCTCCCGCGACTGTTTCCTCATCCACAACGTCACCCGTACAGAGGAACATCGCTCGTGAA
The DNA here is from genome assembly GCF_040654115.1 of Nonomuraea sp. NPDC050786. NCBI lineage: Bacteria > Bacillati > Actinomycetota > Actinomycetes > Streptosporangiales > Streptosporangiaceae > Nonomuraea > Nonomuraea sp. NPDC050786. Next base: position 152,968 of record NZ_JBFAHJ010000023.1, on the reverse strand, counting down.
CCCCAAGATCTACGGCGGCGCTCTGGCGCTCGGCCTCACCCTCGCCGCCGCGACCACCTCCACCGTGACCACCTCCGCCGCGGCCGCTGACACCGGCGACGCGGCGGTCGTGGCCGCTGACACCGGCGACGCGGCGGTCGTGGCCGCGCTCGACAGCGTGGCCAAGCCTCTCGCCTCCACCTCGCCCGCGGCCGGCCTCCACGACCTGGACGCGTTCGGCGCGATGGTGGCGGGGGCACAGGTGGTCGGCGTGGGCGAGGCCACGCACAGCACCGCCGAGTTTTACACCCTCAACCACCGGCTGTTCCGCTACCTGGTGACCGAGAAGGGCTTCACCACGTTCGCCCGGGAGCTCAGCTGGAGCACCGGCGTGCGGCTGAACGACTACGTCCTGAACGGCAAGGGCGACCCGCGCAGGATCATGCACGACGAGGTGAAGGGCCCGTACGACCTGTTCGACAACCGCGAGTTCCTCAACCTGATTACGTGGATGCGCTCCTACAACGCCACCCACGACAAGAAGGTGCAGTTCATGGGCGCCGACCTGCTCTACCCGGGCGACGTCCTGTTCGACAAGGTCCTCGCCTACGTCAAGGAGCATCACCCCGATCTGCTGCCGGAGTTCACCAAGCTGTACGAGGGGCTGCGGCCCACCACCCCGAACGCCGGGGAGTACATGGGCATCGCGCTCTCCCAGCCGCTGGAGACCCGTAAGGAGAACGCCCGGCGCGCCACCGAGGCCCTCAAGCTCCTCCAGCAGCAGAAGGCCGGCGGCGACGACCACCAGTGGGCGGTGCAGCACGCCCGCGCCCTCTCGCAGACCTTCACCGACTTCGCCTTCGACCAGGCCACCGCCGAGGGACGCAGGCAGGCGCAGGTCTACCGCGACACCGCGCTGGCCGACAACATCGTCTGGTGGAACCGGAAGACCGGCCACAAGATCCAGGTCTCCGGCCTGAACGCGCACATCAGCTACACGCCGATCGACACCATGTTCGTGCCCGCTCCCATGGGCGGTGTCCTGCGCGAACGCCTCGGCCGCCGCTTCGTCACCGTCGGCACCAGCTTCGACCAGGGCGGCTACAACTTCACCATCGACAAGGGCGAGTGCCCGGAGGGTGCGGTGCCGGCCGAGCGACCCCTGACCTGCAAGGGCTCCATCGGGGCCGCCGGGGACGACTACAACGAGTACGTCCTGGACCAGGTCCGCCACCGCGACTTCATCCTCGACACCCGCACCGCACCCCAGGCGGCCCGGACCTGGCTCGCGCAGAGCCGCCCCACCCGCCTGATCGGCGGCGGCTTCTGGTCGCCCGAGCAGGCGACGAAGGTCGCCATCGGCAAGTCCTTCGACGTGCTGATCCACCTGCACAAGGTCAAGGCCGCCACGCTCCTTCCGTAGAACGGTCATCAGGATGGGCGGAGACCTCTCGGCCCGCAGCCCCCGAGCGCCGGCGGGACGCCGACCGCACCAAGGCGGAGATCCTCGAGGTCGCTCAGCAGGAGTTCGCCCGCCACGGCTACGCGGGGGTCCGCGTCCGGACCGCGCGCGGCCACGTCGTCCTGGCCTCGGACGCGAGCCACTTCTACGAGAACATCGAGGACGACCGCCCGTTCCCGATCCTGCACAGCATGCCCGGCATGTACGGCGCCGTCGACCGGATCAGGGAACTGGCCGACGGCCGGCTACGGGGTCTGAGGGCTCTACGGGCTCACATAGTGGTGCAGCAGAGCGGGCTCACCGGCTGCGTTGACCCAGTCAGCGCGGCTGCTGCCGACCCTGCGCCAGCCCGATCGCTCGTAGAGCGCGATGGCCGCCTTGCCCTCGGAGGAGACCTCCAGCTTCAGCGGCCCACGCACAGCGGCGCGGACCGAGTCGAGCAGTTGAGCGGCCAGACGCCGCCCGCGTGCGGCCGGAGTCACGAACAGGCGGACGATCTCCCCGTCCCGGGTGATGCCCACGTGGCCGAGCACGGCGCCCTCCTCCGTCGCTATCCAGGCTGACGTCAGATCGGCCGGGGTCAGCCAGCGCCGAGGATCCTCCGGCCAGTCCACGGGATAGCGATCGACGGCCTGGACCTGGGCGAGCGCCTCGACACAGGCGTCCATGTCCTCGGGGGTTCTGAGACGGACCTTCATGCGGGCAAGCGTAAGGCCCGGAGCCCAAGGCGAGTGATTGCCGCAGCTCATCGGCGGGCGCGCCTGGGTATCCGCGGGATCTGGGCGTTCACGACGAGGATCCAGACCGCATACGTCAAGAACAGGAAGCGAGGTGGCCAACCCTCCGGCGGTACGACGACGGACACCAGCCAGTGCAGCACCAGCCCGGAGAGCGGGAGCCAGGCCGTCCACCACAGGACGGACGCCGCCCCGGTCACCGTGCGGGCCAGATCGCGGGTGATGAGCAGTGCCGCGAACGGCAGAAGGACAAGTGCGGCGAGCCCGGAGACGGCGTGCACGGTGCCGCGCGCCGTCAGCTCGGACAGCGGTGTGGCCACCGGATCGGCCACGAACACCCCCACACCGATCGTGCCGATCACGCACGCGGCGAGGACGGCAAGCCCGATCCGGCCTGCCCGGCCTCTCACCAGCGGCCGAACCGCGACAAGGAGGCAGCCGTAGCTCAACGCCGCCATGAGGAACGCCAGCACCGTCACCCAGCCGTGCCGCCCGATCGCGTACTCGCTCACGGGCTTGTGGGTGGGGTCGACCTCCGGCTTGATGAAGATCGCCGCCAGCAGCAGGATCTGGTACGCGAGGATGGCCGCACTCGACAGTCTGGCTGTCACCGCGGAGGACCGCGGCACGGTGGCGGAGGAGATGACGGTCATGGCCCTGCTCTCAGGTTCGAGGGTTTCCACGGATCTTCCGCCTGAGACGTCGGACCGGCCGCAGGCCAACGGACATCCCTCGTATGCCTGATTCCTCTCGGCTGCGGGCGTGCCGGCCGTCAGCCTGGCTCGGTCGAGGCGAAGGCCGGGTAGTGGGGCAACTCGGCCACATCCCACTCCGCGGTGCTCTCCAGGCATGCCTGTACGGCTTCCCGCACAGCCGGGAACTCGTCCCCGCCCCGGTCGAGCTCGTCCAGCAGGCGGCTCCACCGGTAGCGCAGGAGCTGCCGCCGGCTCGGCACCGGCGTCCTGGTGGCGTGCATGGGCTCATCCCGCTCACGGGCCCGCGCCATGAAGATCCCGGTCAGGAAGATCGTCCAGGCGGCCACGGCGTGCCGCACCCCCGCCTCCCAGAGCTCGTCATCGGCCAGCTCGGGATGGACGGCGAGCACCTCCTTGCGGTAGACGTCCTCGATCTCCGCCTCCACCCTCGGCGGCAGCCTGAACACGCACCAGCACGTCGCGAACGGCATGCGGACGTAGGCCGCTTCCAGAAAGGCCGAGTGATACCCGGCGCTCTCGAAGTCGAGCACCCGCAGCCCGTCCGCGGTCAGCAGGTTGTTGTCCGGGCAGATGTCGCCCGGTGAGAACACCGGATACCGCTCACCGAGCGCCTCCAGAGCCGCCAACTCGCCGTCGAGCCCCGCGGGCACAACGGGAAATACCTCTCGGAGATCGCCCACTTTGCGGAAGAGACGCTGCCTCCCACCGTCTCCTGAGCAGGCCGCCCGCGCCCGTTCCCACTCATGCCGCCGCCCTGCGCCCGCCACGGCGATCCGCCCGTACGTACGCGCCCACGCGATCAGCCCCTCCCTCGCCGCTTCCGCCGACTCCCCCAGCAGCACATCGGCCAGACTCGGCCCGGCGCCGAGGTCCGACATCACGATGAGCGGGAAGGACGGGTCGACGGCCAGCAGCCGTGGCCCGAGCCCACCGCCGAGCGGCAACCCGGCCACCTCGGCCCCGAAGCCCGAAGCGTCCAGATACGCCTTGACCACCACCGTGCCACCGTCGCCGGTCGCGCACCGCAGGACGTGGCTGCGCGAACTGCCGCCCAGATCGACCGGCCGGCTGACCCGCTCACCCAGAACCGCCGAGGCCGCCGCCAAGATCTCCTCCACGCCCACGACTCTAAAGGTCTCCGGGTCTGAACGGCAGCCCGGACACCATGCCCCCATCCCCGGCACGTGCCCCTGGGGACCTCAGGTCACAGGTCTTGGGTCCATACGCCGGGAGGGTGTTCGTCGGGCCTCGACCACAGGTGCGGCTGGTGCTCGATGTAGCGATCGTTGCCGTCCGATTGCCACGGGAAGGTGCCATCCGGGGCAGGCCAGACGACCTGGAGGAACGGGAAGGGCGGCCGCCGGTAGAACCCGATCGCCGTGCCGAAGAAGGCCCGATACCACCGATAGTCGACCGCCTTGAGCGCGACGGGGTATTCGTCGATGATGCCGCGCCTTTCCTGACCGTCCTCCAGCACCAGGCCTGCGGCCACTTCTCCGCCGAGGGCGTTGAGGCAGGCCTGCATGTCGTGGACGTCCAGGCCGAACATGGCCAACTCCGGGGAGCGATGGTTGTGCCACAGCCCGATGGTGAAGGCCCAACCGGGTCCCTGCTCGTCACCGGGAATCATCACGACCTGCCAGCCGTACCGCTGCACCTTCTCGACCGTCAGCTGATTACGACGATCCAGATCACCAGAGTCATCGCAGAGAATGGCATATCGGTCGCAAAGGGATAACGCTGGCTTGAGCGGCCGTTTGAGCGCCGGAGGGGACGCTCCGGGGCAGAGGCCGTTCGCTTCGCCTCGTGCTCTACGCCGGCTCCTTGACGGACGTGCGCGCCGCGGCGCTCTCCCGCGTGACGCGGCGGCGGCGGGTCGGCAGCCCGAGCGTCGGGTTGGCGACGCCCCAGGCGGCGCTCTTGCAGATCACTTCCTTGTAGACGGCGGCCAGCCGTCCGGTCAGGACCGCCTGCACGGCGCGGTCGTCGGCGGTGACGTACTGGATCAAGCCCTCCTTGCGGCCCAGCGAGATGCACTGGTTGAAGTAGCGGATGGACGTTTTCGGGAGCTTCCCGCCGGTCAGGCGCGCCGCGATCGCGTCTGCGGCCTGCCACGCGGTCGGCGTTCCGGAGGCGCACGACATCCGCAGCGGCTTGTCACCGGGGCCGATCACCATGGCCGCGTCGCCGATGGCGTACACGTCCGGGTGCGACACCGAGCGCATGGTCCCGTCGACCACGATCTGGCCGGTGCCGGTGACCTCCAGGGTGGTCGCCTGCGCGATCGGGTGGACCGCGAAGCCGGCGGTCCACACGGTGACCGCGGCCGGGATGGCCGTGCCGTCGGCGGTGGTGACGCGGTCGGCTTCGACGCCGGTGACGGCGGCGTGCTCGTACACGGTGATCCCGAGCTTGCCGAACACCTTCCGCAAGTGCTCGCGGCCCTTGGGCGAGAGCCAGTCGCCGAGGCCGTCCGCGGCGGCGAGGGCGACGCGGAGGTCCGGGCGGGCCTCGGCGATCTCGGTCGCGGCCTCCAGGCCGGTGAGGCCGCCGCCGACGACGAGCACGGTCTGCCCGGCGTCGAGACGGGCCAGGCGCTCGCGCAGCCGGAGCGCTCCGGGGCGGCCGGCGATCTCATAGGCGTGCTCGGCGGCCCCGGGGACGCCTTGGGGGTTCCAGCCGCTGCCCAGGGCATAGACGAGCGTGTCGTAGGCGAGTTCTTCGGCGCCGGACCCAGTGAGATCGGCGCCGTTCGGGTCGATGACGGAGACGGTCTTGCGGTCGACGTCGACGCCGGTGACCTTGGCGAGCCTCAGTTCGACGCCGGTGCCCGCGAACATCTCGCTGAACGGCCGGGGCTTGAGGTCCTGGCCGGTCGCCAGCTGGTGCATGCGGACGCGTTCGACGAAGTCGGGCTCGGCGTTGACGAGGGTGATGGTGACGTCCTCGCGGTGGAGCCGCTTGGCGAGGCGGCCGGCGGCGACGGCTCCGGTGTATCCGGCTCCGAGGACGATGATGCGGTGCTGCATTTCCTTGCCCCTGTCGTTGCGCGGGTTTGCCTCTTGAACCGGGCAGCCGGCCGTTTCCTGACAGGAACACGATGTGAAGCACCTCACATGGCGCTCAGAGGGCGTTGGGCAGGGGCTCTCCGTGGTCGGCGGCCGCCCAGTGCGCGGTCGCGCGTTCGAGCTTGTCGGGGTTGACCTGGCTGCGGAAGGCGGTGATGCCCTCGGGGGTGACCTCCAGGCACATGACGCCGACGACCCGGCCGTCCACGACGGCCACGACGGCGGGGTCGCCGTTGGCGGTCCAGGCGTAGACCTCGGGCATGCCGCCGTACAAGGCGCGCTTGGCCTCCCCCGGTTTGAACAGGCCCCACAGGAACCTCGCGACCGCGACGGCGCCCTCGAACGCCTTGGCGCGGGCCGGCACCTTCCCACCGCCGTCGCCGACCGAGATGACGTCCTTGGTGAGCAGGCGCACGAGCGGCTCGGTCTGGCCGCTGGTGGCGGCCGCCAGAAACTCCTCGACGATCCGCCGGGCGGCGGCCTCGTCGACCTCGGTGCGGACCTTGCCGTCCGCGACGTGCTTCTTGGCGCGGTGGAAGATCTGCTGGCTGGCGGCCTCGCTGATGTCGAGGATGTCGGCGATCTCCCGGTGCGGGTAGTCGAAGGCCTCCCGCAGCACGTACACCGCCCGCTCGTTGGGGGCGAGGCGCTCCATGAGGGTGAGGACCGCGTACGAGACCGACTCGCGCTGCTCGGCGGTGTCGGCCGGGCCGAGCATCGGATCCCCGGCGAGCAGCGGCTCGGGAAGCCATCGGCCCACGTAGGTCTCGCGGCGCGCCCGCGCGGAGGTGAGCTCGTTGAGGCAGAGGTTGGTGAGGACCTTCGTCAGCCAGGCCTCGGGGACCTCGATGCGGCCGACGTCGGCGGCCTGCCAGCGCAGGAACGTCTCCTGCACGGCGTCCTCGGCCTCCGTGGCGGAGCCGAGGAGGCGGTAGGCGATGGCCTCCAGGCGCGGCCTGGACGCCTCGAACCGGTCGACGTGGTTCGCGGTCAACGGCATGGCCCGATGCTAGCCCGAACACGACTTGCAACCTGTCCGATTCGTACGATCTCCGCCTGGTCTGTCTGGATACGTTGGGCCGTATGGACGCAAGCGCTACGCCGCCGCCTACGGCGAACGGCTCGACCCCTGCCTGCTCGACACCGTCATGTCCGCCTCGGCGTGAAGAGCTGCTGGACCAGCGGAACCGCTGACATCGGCGGCAACGGAAACCCGCGTACGGCCCGCGTGATGTCCTGGTACAGGTCGAGTCTGGCCATCTCCCCCGCCCCCAGGTTCATGGATTTACGTCAGGCATGGCATTCGCAATGCACACCCCTGAAGCAGTCCTCGCAGAAACAGCTAAGAATGAAAGGTCATTAGAAGGACATATGCCGGACATTTCCCCCGTGTCGTGACGGCCCGGTTCGGATTACCAGGGAACTGTGCCTTCAGCGTCGAAGTAGCCTCCGGTGGGGCCGTCAGGGCCGACCTGCGCCATGCGCACGATGATTTCGGCGCCCTGCTCGACGGTCTGAAGGCCCATGTTCCTGTTCAGGTCGGTCTTGGTGTAGCCGGGCTCCACCGCGTTGATCCGCATGTTCGGGAACGCCGTGGCGTACCGCACGGTGATCATGTTGACCGCGGTCTTGGACGCCGGATACGCGACACCCGGATAGGCGTACCCCGGGGCGCCCGGGGTGGCGGACCGCGTCAGCGAGGCCAGACCGCTGCTGACGTTGACCACGACCGGGGCGGCCGAACGCTGCAGCAGCGGGAGAAAGGCATGGAGGACGCGCACCGTGCCGAAGACGTTCGTCTCGAACGTGCGCCGCATCATGTCGGCGGTCACGTCCGCGGCACCGGCCACGACGCCGTCCGCACCGATCTCTTCCTGGATGCCGGCGTTGTTGATCAGCACGTCCAGCCCTCCGCCGGCCTCGATGGCCCTCGCCGCGGCCGCCACGGACGCGTCGTCGGTGACATCGAGCTGGACCGCGCGCACACCCAGCTGCTCGGCGGCACGGCGCCCGCGTTCGGCGTCCCGGCTTCCGATGTAGACGGTGTGGCCCGCGGCGCTGAGCCGGCGGGCAGTCTCGAAGCCGAGCCCCTTGTTCGCTCCAGTGATCAGTGTTGTCGTCACACCTCAACGCTAGGTTTTGGAGCGTGCTCGAAGTCAATCCGCGGCCGCGGCGTCCAGGGCCGGCGGCCTTGGCCGCCCGGAAGTACGGAGCAGCATCAGCGCCGCGGCGTATGCCGCCCCGTACCATGCGGAGAACCAGCCGCCTCCGATCACGGCGGCGGTGAGGCTGATCGCCGAGACCGCGGCGAGCAGCAGCGCGCCGGCGGTTCGCTCCCCCGCCACGTGCGCCGCCACCCCGGCCGCTCCCAGGACGCCCGAGGCGGCGAGGAGATCCGTCACCAGCCACGCGTCGAGCAGTCCCGCCCGCGCCAGCAGGTCGAGCAGCGGCGGCGGGAGCCACGGCGTCCAGATCCAGCCGGGCCCGCCGGCCAGGTTGGCGGCCGAAGGGACCGCCAGCAGCAGCGACGCCCCGGCCGGCGCCCACCCGCGCCGGCGCCCACCGCTCAAGGCCTTACCCCAGGTCGATCGGTGACCCCGATGTCCAGACGGACAGCGAGCGTCAGAATCGTCCCCTTCTTGATCGTGTAGGAGGGGCCCATGTTGATGATCTTCCGGCCGTCTTCCACGCGGACGCCCGGTTCCGGAGCGGTGTGGTCGGCGCCGGCGATGGCGCGCTCGCCCAGGTAGGTGTAGGTGGCGCGGTCGAGCAGCAGTTCGTGGCTCACCCAGCCGTCTTCGACACAGGCCACCGCCACCGCCGGACGCCCATCGACGTCCACCGCTTCGGGGTTCACCGTCACTCCAGGGATCTTGGCCATGGCCCGGTAGACGGCCGCCTCCTGCGCCGGAGGCACCAGGTTCTGGGCGAGCATCGAGCCGAGCAACCGGTAGGCCACGACCTGCCCGTCCGCCCCCAGATTGCGCAGGTCGCCCATGTTCGCGTACACCCACGCCAGCAGCGCGTCCGGATCCGTGGGCAGCGCCGCCACCGTGGCGTAATCCACGGGAGGCATGCCACCGCCGGTAGCCGAGCGAACCAGTTTGCCGTCCTCGTAGAGGGCCAGCTCCTTGCCGTCGGCCCGCGTCCATGCCCGATCCACTCTGCTCTCCAGCGGCGTTCGCGCGGTCTGCACCTCGCCCGGCGCGGCCTGCTTCACGCCCTGCACGCGCGTTGCGATGTAGACCCACTGGTCAGGCCGGGGGGCGGTGAACGCGCGACGCCCAGCGGCCTCGGCTGCCCGGCCGAGCAGCGCCTGGGCGTTGGCGGCGGGCAGCGCCATTCCCGGCACGATCGAGCGCGGCGCCTCGACAGCGGTGGGGTCGACCACCAGCGCGACCGCCGAGAGCACGGCAGCGAGCATGCCGATCGTGACGGCCCGCCGGCCCGCCCTCGGCAGGCGAACGCGCCGTGTTCGCCGAGGCGCAGTCGCCGCGGCCCGTTGGAGGAGCGCGTCCCTCGCGGCGGTACGGGCGTCGGGAGATGGCGGAGCGGGCTGTGGCCACGCCTGGCGGAGCGCCTCCAGATCGGCCTGCGAGTAGTCGCCCATGATCAACGCTCCTTCCTGGTGGGCGCCGCGTCCAGGACGGCGCGGATCTTCGTACGGGCTCGGTGCAGCCGCGAGCGGACCGTGCCCGCCGGCACGCCGAGCGCCCTGCCGACCTCGTCGGAAGTCAGCTCGGCCCAGGCCACCAGCAGCAGCACGTCCCGGTCCCTGGCCGACAGCTCGGCCAGGGCCGCGGCCAGCCGACCGCGCGCGGCGGAGGCATCGAGCGAGTCCGCGACCCGCTCGGCGTGGTCCTCACCGACCTCCCGCACATCCGTCCTGGCCAGCGCCCGGTACTGCCGGATCTCGGTCCGGCGGTGGCGAGAGATCAGGTTCGAGGCGATCCCGTACAGCCAGGGCCGCGCGTCCGGCCGGGACAGGTCATAGGTGTCACGCCGGTCGAACGCGATCAGGAACGTCTCGGCGGCGATGTCATCGGCCAGCGGGCGCGACAGCCGGCGCTCGGCGTAGCCGTGAATGGCCGAGTAGTGGCGGTTGAACAGCGCGGCGAAGCACTCCGGCTGCCGTAAGGAGCGTTCGACGAGCGCGGCGTCAGTCGCCTGTTGCGTCACCTGGGTCATGTCACGGCTCTCGCCGTCGCTCTGCGTGCCATCGGCTGCCTTCTCTTGCGGGATCCATCGTTCCCTGTTCACCGATCGCCCCGAGAGTGTTCACGCCCGAGCGGCGCCGCATCCGTCCAGATTCGCGAAAATAATTCGTAAATAGCATAGAAATGCGTATTGGAGTGGTTTTCCTGCACCCTGGTCGCATAAAAAACAAATCTCGAGTGCTATAGGCAGCTTGAGCGCCATTTATTACCTCTACGCTGTCTCCGTTCCACTGACGGCGAGGAGGTCACGTGCTCGGAATCGACACCTGCCTGGCAGAGGTCATGTCCATACCGGGGGCGCTGGACGCCATGCTGGTCGACCACACCAGCGGCATGGCGGTGGCCTGCAGCAGCACCTCGGTCGTGGACGCCGAACGGTCGGCCGCCGCACTGACGGAGGCGCTGCGGGCCACGACCGACGGCCTTGCCCGCACCTGCCCCGGCGAGGTCGTACGCATCGATGACATGCTCGTCACCACGGACAAGGGTCACCACCTGTTCAGGCCGCTGGAGACGGTCTTCGAGGGGCCGCTTGTCATCTACGTACATCTTGACCTGGAACGATCCAACCTCGCCCTCGCCCGGCACCGCCTGCGGTCCATCTCCAGCCAGCTGACGACGTGAGCCATGACCAGGCTCGACGCACTCCTTGCCGGCCTGGCGCGCGAGCGCTCCACGGGCGCGCTGCGCCTCGGCAGGAACGGCACGATCTTCCTCGCTGACGGGCGCGTGACGTACATGGAGTACGCGCAGACCCCGAACGTCGAGCGCCTGCTCACCGCCAGGGGCCGGACGACGGAGGCGGTGCTGCGGGGGTTCAGGGAGGACGGCGGCTGCGAGCGACTCCTCGCGGAGGGGGCCGTCACCGCCGGCGAACTGCAGTACGCGGTGCTGGGCGTGGTCCTGGACGCGGCCCTCTTCCTGCTCCCGATCAGCGGGACCCGCCCCAAGTTCCGCCCCGGGGAGCAGCACTGGCTCGGGGGGCAATGGTTCTTCGACGTGCCGGGGCTCGTGCGCGAGTGCGAGCGGCGGCGGGCGCGGCTCGCCGAGATCTGGCCGTACGCGGACGTCGACGCGCTGCCGGTGCGACCGGTGGCGTGGCTGCCGGGCGACGGGGTGACGCTGAGCCGGGTCCAGTGGGAAGTGATCGTCGGGGCCGACCGCAAGTCCACGCCCTTGGAGCTGGCCCATCAGCTCGGCCGATCGGGCTACTCGGTCCTGCTGGCGGTCAGGCGGCTGGCGGCCGCGGGCCTGCTCGACCCGCCGGAAGCGGGCCACGCCGCGCCGGCCGTGATGCGCCCCGAGCCGACCGAGGCGGACGAGGAGCCCAGGGCCGGACAGCTGCCGAAGCGGGCGCGCCACCCCTACGCGAGGCCGCCGCACGATCCCGAAGCGCCGGCCCAGCCGGTCGGACCGCCTACCACGGGAGATCCGGCCGATCCGGCGCTGCTGCTGCGGCTGAAGAAGGCACTGGAGGAGCTGCCGTGAGGTTCCCCGGACTCAGGAGGAGGCCGCCCGTGGAGCTGCAGAAACCGATTCTGGAGGAAATGGCGCTCCTGCGGGAGCGCACGCCGGACGTGAACGGAAGCGTCGCCTGCACCGTGGACGGCCTGCAGGTCGCCTGCGACCTCGAAGGAGACCGCGGCGAGCAGGCCGCGGCGTTGTCCGCGGCGCTACTCGCGATGAGCAGGCGGATGCTGACCATGACCGGCCAAGGGACGTTCGAGGAGACCCTCATCTCGGGCGCCGCCGGCTTCGTGGCCTTCTATGCCGCCGGCCCCACGATCGTCCTCACAGTCCTGGCCGGCCCCGGCGCGAACGTCGGGCTGCTGCGGCTGGAGGGCAGGAAGACGGCTGCCGCGGTGGCCGCCGTCGCAGCACGTCAACACCGAACCAGCCCCTGGTAGGGAAAGGGAGGAAGCAATGGCCAGCATGGACGTCTCTCTCAAGGAGATGATGACGATCGACGGCGCGGCCGGAGCGGCGATCGTCGATCACGGCAGCGGCATGGCGCTGGGCACGCTCGGCGGCTCCAAGGACCTGGACCTCCAGGTCGCCGCCGCCGGCAACACCGAGGTGGTCAAGGCAAAGCTCCGCACGATGGACTCGCTCGGCCTCAAGGACAGCATCGAGGACATCCTCATCACGCTGGGCGGCCAGTACCACATCATCCGGCCGATCACGGGGCGTGGGGGCAAGGGTCTCTTCCTCTACCTGGCCCTCGACCGTGCGCGCGGCAACCTGGCGATGGCCCGGCACCAACTCCGGACCATCGAGGAGAAGCTGGAGGTCTGATCCGGACGGCCCGCACCCCTTCGGGTGCGGGCCACCGACCCACATCTCTTCTCCTGTCAGCCCAGGACCCCGCTGCCGGCACCTCGGCGCTTCAGCCGGCGACCACTTCGTACCCGACCTCTTCCACAACGTTCCTGATCTCCGCGTCGTCAAGCGGACCGTCCGAGGTCACCGTCACCTGTCCGGTCGCCAGCTCGACATCCACGGAGGAGACCCCGGCGACCTTGCCGATCTCGGTCTTCACCTTGCCGGCGCACCCGCCGCAGGTCATCCCCGACACCTTGTACGTGCTCGTGCTCATCGCCACATCTCCTTTCCATACCCCCTGTAGGTATGCAGAGGAGACGGTACGCCGTGATCATTCTCAAGGCAAGGTATACGGCCCAGGGGTATGTGAGATCCATATCACATTGCCGCCGTTATACCCCCCATAGGTATGGTCAAAGACATGAGCAGACTCAACGAAATCACCGTTGTCGGCGCTTCGCTGGCGGGACTGCGGGCCGTGCAGGCGCTGCGCCGGGAGGGCTTCGAGGGCGAGATCACCCTGGTCGGCGCCGAGACGCACGCGCCCTACAACCGCCCACCGCTCTCGAAGAGCGTGCTGCAGGGCGACGACGACGTCACGCTCCCCGGCGCGGAAGAGCTCGGCGACCAGTGGCTACGCGGGCGGCAGGCCGTACGCCTTGACGCCCGGAACCGGACGGTCACCCTCGACGACGGCGCCGAGGTCCGCTACGACGGTCTCGTCATCGCCAGCGGCGCGCGCCCGCGCCGGCTCGACGGCGTGCACACCCTGCGCACCCTCGACGACGCGCTGGCACTACGCGCCCGACTGGAGTCGGGACACGAGCACGTGCTGGTCATCGGGGGCGGCTTCATCGGCGGCGAGGTGGCCTCCACGGCACGGCGGCTCGGCAGGAAAGTCACCCTGGTCGACTCGGCGCCGTACCCCATGCACGCCGGGCTGGGAGAGGAGGCGTCACGCTGGCTGGCCGCGCACCACGAGCGGAACGGCGTCGAACTCGTCACGAACGTCCGGGTCACCGCCGTGAACGGCGGCCAGGTACGGCTCGACGACGGCCGCACCATAGCCGCGGACCTGGTCATCGGCGGCATGGGCGTGGCGCCGAACACCGAATGGCTGGACGGCAGCGGCCTGTCCGTGGACGACGGCGTGCTCTGCGAACCGACGCTGTTCGCCGCGAAGTCGACCGACATCGTGGCCGCAGGGGATGTCGCACGCTGGCCGCACGGCCTCTTCGACGGGGAGATGGTACGCATCGAGCACTGGTCCAACGCCAACGAGCAGGGCGCGGTCGCCGCCCGCAACCTGCTGGCCGGGCCGGAGAACGCCCAGCCATTCCTGGACGTGCCGAACTTCGCCACCCATGTGCACGGCGCCCGCATCCAGACGGCCGGACTGCCGCACCTCGCGGACGCGGCGAGCATCGCCGCCGGCTCCCCGGAAGACGACCGCTTCGCCGTGGCCTTCACGCGGGACGGCGTACTGGTGGGCGCCGTCGCGGTCAACTCCCCCAAGGACCTGATCAAGCTCAAGCGGGCGATCACGGCGCGCGAAACGCTCTGACTACGATCACCGACCGGACGCCCCTTGTCGCCCTCGCCCCACGTACGAGCATAAATCGGAGTCCTTGACGTCGCTCTACGACATCTCCGGACACAACGTCTACTATGGCCAATGGTAGATCGAGTGCCACCGGCGGGTATCGAGGAGAGCCATGACGACCGGGGATACCAAAGATCGCAGCACAGCGGTTCTCGACGTGAGCGGCCTGCAGTGGGCCTCGGAGCAGAACGTCGTGCGTGCCGTCCTGAGCCGTCGCCCTGGAGTGATCGAGGTCGAGGTGAACCCGGTCGGGCAGACCGCCACCGTGGTGTTCGATCCGAGGGCCACGTCCTTGGCCGAGCTTCGCCGCTGGGTGCGGGAGTGCGGCTATCACTGCGCGGGGCAGTCCGTGCCGTCGCACGTCTGCGATCCCATGCTGGAGCCCGACCCGCCAGGCGACGAGCACGCGGTTCTGGAGCACGCTGCCGAGCATGAAGCGGCGGCGGGTGCGTCTCCGCACGAGATGACGGGGCACGGCGGCCACGGCGCCATGTCGATGGCGGCCATGGCGGCCGACATGCGCAACCGGTTCCTGGTGGCGGCCGTGCTGTCGGTCCCGATCCTGATCTGGTCGCCCATCGGCCGCGAGGTGCTGGGACTGGACGTGCCGGTGCCGTTCGGGCTGCGCGAGGACGTGTGGGCGCTGCTGCTCAGCCTGCCGGTGATCTTCTACTCGTCATGGATCTTCTTCGACGGCGCCGTACGGGCGTTGCGGGCGCGCACGCTGGACATGATGGTGCTGGTCGCCGTGGCGATCGGAGCGGGCTGGCTGTACTCGCTGTACATCACGCTGACCGGCGGCGGCGAGGTGTTCTACGAGGCCGCGACCGTACTGGCGGCGTTCGTGCTGCTGGGGCACTGGTTCGAGATGCGGGCCAGAGGCGGCGCCAACGACGCCATCCGGGCGCTGCTCGACCTGGCCCCGCCCAAGGCCGTGGTGATCCGCGACGGTGAGCAGGTGGAGGTCCCCACGGCCGAGGTCGTGGCCGGGGACGTGCTGCTGGTCCGTCCCGGCGCGAAGATCGCCGTCGACGGCGAGGTCGTGGAGGGCGAGAGCGAGGTCGACGAGTCGATGGTCACCGGCGAGAGCCTGCCGGTGCACAAAGCCCCCGGCTCCCCGGTGGTCGGCGCGACCATCAACAAGAACGGCACCCTGCGCGTACGGGCCACCAAGGTCGGCGCCGACACCGCCCTGGCCCAGATCGTCAAGCTCGTCCAGCAGGCCCAGAACTCCAAGGCACCCGGGCAGCGCCTGGCGGACCGGGCGGCGTTCTGGCTGGTCCTCGTCGCGCTCATCGGCGGCGGGCTGACGCTGGCGGCCTGGCTGGTGGCGGGCGCAACAGCAGGAACGGCGATGCTCTTCGCCATCACGGTCGTCGTGATCACCTGCCCCGACGCGCTCGGCCTGGCCACCCCAACCGCGATCATGGTGGGCACCGGCCTCGGCGCCAAGCGTGGCGTGCTCTTCAAGAACGCTCTGGCGCTGGAGACCTCGGCCCGCATCCAGACCGTGGTCATGGACAAGACCGGCACCCTCACCAGGGGCGAGCCGGAGGTCACCGATGTGATCGTCGACGGCCTGGCGGAGGCCGAACTGCTGCGGCTGGTTGCCGCCGTCGAGCGGGAGTCCGAGCACCCGCTGGCCGCGGCCGTGCTCCGCTACGCCGACGCGCACGCCCCCGGCGTCCTGCGAGCCACCGGCTTCGAGAACGTCCCAGGTCACGGCGCGACGGCTCAGGTGGACGGGCGTCGGGTCGTGGTGGGCAACACGAAACTCATGCAGGTCGAACGTATCGACCTGGGCGCCCTGGCCGTACGGCGTGAGGAACTGGCGGCGGGCGGGCGCACCGCGGTCATCGCCGCCGTGGACGGGCGCGCGGCCGGGGTGATCGGCATCGCCGACGCCCCCCGCGACAGCTCGGCGGCCGCGGTCGCGGCGCTGCACGAGGCCGGCGTCGAGGTCGTCATGCTGACCGGCGACAACGAGGCCACCGCCCGGCGGATCGCCGATCAGCTCGGCATCGACACGGTGATCGCCGACGTGCTGCCGGGCGACAAGGCCGCCCGGATCACCGAGCTGCAGAGCGACGGACGCAAGGTCGCGATGGTCGGCGACGGCGTCAACGACGCCCCGGCGCTGGCCCAGGCCGACCTGGGCATCGCGATCGGCGCCGGCACCGACGTCGCCATCGAGACCGCCGACGTGGTGCTCATGCGCTCCGACCCGCTCGACGTCCCGACGGCGCTGGCCATCGGCCGCGGCACGTTGCGCAAGATGCGCCAGAACCTGGGCTGGGCGATCGGCTACAACACCATCGCGCTGCCGATCGCGGCCGGCGTCTTCGAACCCGCCTTCGGCCTGGTGCTGCGACCGGAGATCGCGGCCCTGTCGATGTCCGGATCGAGCTTCATCGTCGCGGTCAACGCACTCGCCCTCAAAGGGCTCCGCCTGCCCCGCCCTTCCGCCGCCGCAGACCGAACACCGACTGGGCCGTGACCACCGCTTCCGCACGCCGGCGGCCACACCCTCGCGATCAGCCGCTCACCCTCACCACCCCGGCGCCTGCGGACGGAACGATTTCGACGACATCCCCCGTCCGCGACGCCTCTTCTCTTCCCCCTGGTGGTGGGCGGCTCGGGCTCGACTGCCGCACCCGGCACGCCACCTCCCCATCTCGATCGGACGACGCGACGTCGAGCTGCGGCTCGGCACCGCACCGGGGTCAATGCGCGCAAAGTGGCCGAAGGCGTTGATCGCCTTCGGCCACAGGGAGCGGTTCTGTCACGTGAAGCGGCGTAGCCGCAGGCTGTTGCTGACCACGAAGACACTGGAGAACGCCATCGCAGCCCCGGCGATCATCGGGTTCAGCAGCCCGAGCGCCGCCAGCGGCAGGGCGGCCACGTTGTAGGCGAACGCCCAGAACAGGTTGCCCTTGATCGTCGACAGCGTACGGCGCGACAGCCGCAGCGCATCAGCCGCCACCCGCAGATCACCGCGGACGAGGGTCAGGTCGGAGGCCTCGATGGCGGCGTCGGTGCCGGTCCCCATCGCCAGCCCCAGGTCGGCCTGGGCCAGCGCGGCGGCGTCGTTGACCCCGTCACCCACCATGGCCACGACCTTGCCCTCGGACTGCAACCTCTTGACCACCTCCACCTTGTCGGCGGGCAGCACCTCGGCGATCACCTCATCGATGCCCACCTCGGCCGCCACCGTCCTGGCGACCGCCTCGTTGTCACCGGTCAGCAGCACCGGCGTCAGGCCCAGCGCCCGCAACTCGGCGATCGCCTGCCTGCTGGTGGGCTTGACCACATCGGCCACCACCAGCACCGCCCGCGCCTGGCCGTCCCAGCCGACCGCCACCGCGGTGCGGCCCGCCGCCTGCTCCTCACCCAGCGTGCGCTCCAGCTCGGCGGGCAGGTGCTGCGACCATTCGGCCAGCAGCCGGGGCCGGCCGACCAGCACCGCGTGCCCGTCCACGATGCCCTGCACGCCGAGCCCCTCGACGTTGGCGAAGTCCTCGACCGTGGCGTCGGAGCCGGCTTCGCGGGCGATGGCCTGCGCGATCGGGTGCTCGGAAGCGTGCTCCAGCGCACCCGCCAACCGCAGCACCTCCTCGCGGTTCTCCCCGTCGGCCAGGTGGACGGCGACCAGGGTCATCTTGCCCTCGGTGACCGTGCCGGTCTTGTCCAGCACGACGGTGTCGACCTTACGGGTGGACTCCAGCACCTCCGGCCCCTTGATCAGGATGCCGAGCTGCGCACCCCGGCCGGTGCCGACCAGCAACGCCGTCGGCGTGGCCAGGCCCAGCGCGCACGGGCAGGCGATGATCAGCACCGCCACCGCGGCGGTGAACGCCGCCGCCGTGCCGTTACCGGTGCCGAGCCAGAACCCGAGCGTCCCGACGGCCAGCGCGATCACCACCGGCACGAACACCCCGGAGATCCGGTCGGCCAGCCGCTGCACGGCGGCCTTGCCGGTCTGCGCCTCCTCCACCAGCTTGGCCATCTGAGCGAGTTGGGTGTCCGCACCCACCCGGGTGGCCCGGACGATCAGGCGGCCGCCCGCGTTCACCGTCGCCCCGGTCACCGCATCACCCGGCCGCACCTCCACCGGCACCGACTCACCGGTCAGCATGGAGGCGTCCACCGCCGAACTACCGTCGACGATCACACCATCGGTGGCGATCTTCTCGCCCGGCCGGACCACGAACGTGTCACCCGTGTGGAGCTGCTCGATGGGGATGCGGCGGCCGTCGGCCAGCTCCACCTCCTTGGCGCCCAGCTCCAGCAGCGTCCGCAGCGCCGCCCCCGCCCGCCGCTTGGACCGGGACTCGAAGTAGCGGCCGGCCAGGATGAACGCGGTCACCGCCGCCGCGGTCTCCAGGTAGATGTTGCCCGAGCCGTCCGTGCGCTCGATGGAGAACGCGAACGGGTGCGTCATCCCGGGTGTGCCCGCGGTGCCGAAGAACAGCGCCCACAGCGACCAGCCGAGTGCGGCCAGCGTACCGACCGAGATCAACGTGTCCATGGTGGCGGCGCCGTGCCGCAGGTTCGTCCACGCCGCCTTGTGGAAGGGCCAGCCCGCGTACACCACCACCGGAGCCGCCAGCACCAGCGACAGCCACTGCCAGTTCGTGAACTGCAACGCCGGAACCATCGCCATCGCGACCACCGGCACGCTCAGCACCACCGCGGTGATCAACCGCTCGCGCAGCGGCTTGAGCTCGTCCTGCGGCTCTTCCCGCGCTGGGGTATCGGGTGGAGCGGGCAGTTCGGCGGTGTAGCCGGCCTTCTCCACCTCGGCGATCAGCTGCCGCGGATCCACGCCCTCGGGGAAGGTGACCTTCGCCTTCTCCGTCGCATAGTTGACCGTCGCGCTCACGCCGTCGAGCTTGTTGAGCTTGCGTTCGATCCGGTTGGCGCAGGACGCGCAGGTCATGCCGCCGATCGACAGCTCGACAGCCCTGCTTTCAGTCAGGGACGACATCACGTCTCCTTTCTTCCATGTCCTGCGATCAGTGCGCGTGGTTGCCGTGAGACGGGCCGGCGCTCGGCTCTGCCGTGGGGCGGGGCTGTCCGCTCCCGGCTCGGGCGGTGAAGTCCGCGGTGCGGACCTTGCCGTCGTGCTGGAAGTCCAGGAACAGCCGGTAGCCGCCGCCGCTGGGCACCTCGGCGTAGAAGGTGATCTCCGGTCCGGCCGCCGTCTTGCCGTCGCCCGGCTCGCCATCCGGGTGCACGTGCAGGTAGGCCAGATCACCCGCCCGCAACGCGACCAGATGTCCGTACGCTCCAAGATACGGCTGCAGATCCGTGACCGGCTTGCCGTCCTTGCTCACGCTCAGCGTGAGCTTGCTCGCCTGCCCCGGCACGAGATCACCCGCCAGGGAGACCGTGTAGCCGTCCACCTCGGCCGTCCGAACCACCTGGGGCAGGGGCTGCGGCTTGTAGTCCCCGGCGACCAGCAGGTCCGCGCCGAGCGTCAGGCCGCTCCCGCCCGTGGGAGCGAAGTCGGCGAAGGCCCGGTAAGCGCCCGGGTCGTCCAGCGTCAGCTTCACCGACCACACCCCGTCGGGGGCCATCTCCGGATGTACGTGCTGGAATGTCGCCAGATCCCGCGAGACCACGATGAAGTGCAGCTTCTTGTCGTGCTGGACCTGGTAGTCGGTCACCGGCCTGCCGTCGGGTCCCGTCACGGTGAAGCGGACGTCCGTGGGCTCGCCGGCCTTGATCGTGGTCAAGGGGTTGAGGGTGTAGCCGTTCTGGGACACTTGGAGCCCCCCAGGGGTATTGTCCTGCGCTGTTGCGATGGTCTGCTCATGGCCGCCGTGGCTGTCGGTGGCGGGAGTCGCATGGCTGGTCCCGTGTTCTGACTTCGCCGGGGCCGGGGCAACCTCTCCTACCGCGTTCCCTACGCCCAGGGCGCCGCCGAAGATGACGGCCAGCCCCAGGACATAGGAACCAAGCTTTGCTGCCGCGTTCATGCCGGATTCGCCACCTCGTAGCCCGCTTCCTCCACGGCCGCAACGATCGTCGCCGTGTCCACGGGGCTGTCGCTCTCGACGGTCAGCAGGCCACTGGCCAGGTCGACCTCCACCGAGGTGACTCCGGCGACCTCGCCGACCTCTTCCTTCACCGAGCTCACGCAGTGGCCGCAGGTCATACCCTTGACGGTGTAGGTAGCGGTAGCCATATCGATCAACCCTTTCCGGTGTGTTCGGTGCTGTCAGGAGCGGACGAGCCGCGCAATCGCGTCGGAAGCCTCTTTGACCTTGGCCTGAGCCTCGGGACCGCCCTTTGCCGCGGCCTCGGCCACACAGTGCGCCAGGTGATCCTCCAGCAGAGAGATGGCGACCGACTGCAAGGCACTGGTGGCCGCCGACACCTGCGTCAGGATGTCGATGCAGTACTTGTCGTCCTCGACCATCCGCTGCAACCCGCGCACCTGACCCTCGATCCGGCGCAACCGGCGCAGCTGGTCCGGCTTGCTGTCGCTGTATCCGACCATGTCTCCTCCTTCCGACTCCTTAAACGTACCATACCCCCCTACCGTATTCCAAGTTCCCTCGATCGCCTCTCCCGTGAGCGCTCTTTCACGAGCTCAGTGGAGAGCGACACCTTCGGGCAGATGCGCCTTGCCCTTCGGAACGAGCGCGATCGCGATCAGGGCGGCGATGAGCGCCGTGGCCGCCGCCACCCCGTACGCGGTGGGGAAACCGCCGGCGGTGCCGGTCTCGATGCCGCGCGCGGCGATCGTGGACACGACCGCGACACCGACCGACCCGCCGATCTCGTGGAAGGTGTTGACCACCCCGGAGGCGAGCCCGGCCTCGTGGTGCGAGACGTACCCGAGCGCCGTGGTGGTGGCGGCCACGAACGTGAGGACGATCCCGCCCGCACCGATCGCCAGCCCCGTGACCACCCAGGCCGTGCCGCCCACCAGGGCGAGGACGGTCGTGCCCGCGGCGGCCAGCAGCAGTCCGCCGGCGGCGGCACCCCGCGCACCGTGCCGGTGGATGACGTGCCCGGCCAGGTGCCCGCCCACCCCGCTCACCAGCGCCACCGGCACGAACAGCAATCCGGTGACCAGCGCGGACATGCCCTGCACCCGCTGCAGGTAGAACGAGCCGAGAAAGACCATGGCCAGCAACAGCACGGTGCCGGCCAGCATCAGGAACGCGCCGGTGGCGACCGGCCGGCGGGCCAGGATGCGTACGTCCATCAACGGCTCGGCGGTGGCCCGCTCGACCACCGCGAACACGACGTATCCCACCAGGGCGCCACCGAACGCGAGCAGGGTCGAAGGCGATCCCCATCCGGCATCGCCCGCGTCGACCAGGCCGTAGATGAGGGCCGCGGTCGATCCGGTGGCCAGGACGGCGCCGGGCAGGTCGACGCGCCGCCTGCGTGCGGGACGATCCGCCGCGACCATGCGGGGCAGCAGCACCAGGACGACCAGCCCGACCGGGACGTTGACGAAGAACACCCAGCGCCAGCCGGGCCAGGCGGTCAGCAGCCCGCCGAGCAGCGCGCCCGCCGCGAAGCCGGCCCCGCCGAGCGCGGCCCAGGCGCCGAGCGCCTTGTTGCGTTCGGCGCCGTGGAAGGTGCGGGTGATGGTGGCCAGCGCGGACGGGGACAGCAGCGCCGCGCCCACGCCCTGGGCAAGCCGTCCCCCGATCAGCACGGGCCCGCTGGTGGCCAGACCCGTGACCAGCGAGGCGACGGTGAACAGCGTCAGACCGACCACCAGGATCCGACGGGAGCCGAAGGCGTCACCAAGACGGCCGCCCAGCAGCATGAGCCCACCGAAGCACAGCGTGTAGGCGGTAACGGCCCAGGTGAGCCAGACGCGGTCGAGGTCCAGACCGGAGCCGATGCTCGGCAGCGCCACGTTGATCACTGTGACGTCCAGGATCAGCATGAACTGAGCGACGCAGAGCAGCACAAGAGCGGTCCATCGCCGCGAGTCCGGCGGCGCCGGGTTGGCCGTGTCAGTCACGGGAATCTCCTTAACTCGAACATGGTTGTACGAGTTACTTTAACCACGACTCCCGCCAACCTGAACATCCCTGTACGAATTACTCGCACCTCATGGCAGCCCGCCTGCCATCGCCGCGCTCCCGTGACCGGTGCCACAGCACACGGGGATGATCACGATGACAGCACCCCGATCGCCGGGCGTCGTCACCAACGGGCCCCGTCGGCTGCCCGGTGGCCGGGCAGCCGACAACCACGCCTAGAGCCGCTCGAGGATCTTCTTCATCTGCTCCACCTCGGCCTGCTGGGCAGCCTCGATGGCCTTGGCCAGTTCCTTGGCCGCAGGATCGGCCCCCTGGGACTGCTCGGTACGCGCCATCTCGATCGCCCCGTTGTGGTGAGCGATCATGAGCTGGGCGAACTGCTTGTCGAACGCGCCACCCTTGGCGTCCTCAAGCTTCTTCATGTCCTCCTCGGACATCATCCCGGGCATGTCATGCCCCATCCCGTGGTCCATGCCACTGGACGGCATCGGCTTGCCCCAAGCGGTGAGCCAGCCCCGCATGGTCTGGATCTCCGGATCCTGAGCCGCCTTGATCTTGGCCGCCAGGTCCTTGATCTCCTTGTCAGCCGCCCGCGTGTCAGCCAGCTCGGCCATCTCGACCGCCTGCTGATGGTGCGGGATCATCATCTGCGCGAACATCACGTCCGCGTCGTTGAAGGTGGCGCTCGGCTGGGCACTCGCCGATGTGGCGGCCGGAGCGCTGCTGGACGCGGCGGACATGCCATGCCCGCCCATGGAGCCGCTGTCCGTGCCACCGCAAGCGGTCAGCAGAGCCAGCACCGCACCCGACGTGACGACGACGGCGGGGTATTTCCTGATATTCGTGAACATAGTGGTCTCTCTGGTGATTGGCGGACATGAGCCGATACCTCGGACGACCGCCGGGGCCGCCCGCGGATAGTTCGGCCTATATACGCATCACCGAGAGCCCTGTCAGAGTGGGCGCCAGGCGGCGCGGCGGCGGCCTGGCCACCCCGCCCGCCCACGGCGCTCCACCAGGCAACTCGCCCCGCCACCGCCGCGCCGCGGCCCACGCCGCCGCAGCTAGCAGGGCAACGATCGAGGACAGTACGGCCAGGCACACAGCGCTCGGATCGAGGCTTGGCATGCTGGGCGCATCCACAGCTGGGGTCGTTCCGGCGAGCTCAGCGTGATGCTGCCCGCCGCCATGCGCGCTCACGCCCACGGACATGGTGTACGAGCCGGGCGAGGCAGTCTCACCGTGGTGAGAGCTGAGGTGCCCGAGCGTGTGCATGCCGCAGACACCCAGCACCAGCATCACCGGCAAGAGCCATCGCCGGCCTGGAAGGGGCAGTCGCTGGACCAGCCAGCCCATACGCCCCCTCCCCACGACAAGACCCGATAGCGGCGCCGCAGCACAGCTCCCTTACAACTACGCCTCATAGTACCTAGATACGCGCAGCAGAACGCTCAGGCGCGTACGGGCCCGCCGCCACCTGGCCGCGACACTCGCCGAATCGCCGCTCGCGCCCGGGCCCCACCACCCACCCACCCTGAACCGCCCAAAGCGGCAAGCGCGCGCTTGACACATACCCCCGGGGTGTATATATCTCTTCTCGCATACCCCCTATAGGTATATCTCTGCGGCACCCCAACCCCGTAGGGAACGACTCTCTGGAGAGTGCTCAATGTCCGGACCATCACCGCGGCGCTGGACGGCCCTGGCCCTGATCGCCACGGCCCAGTTCATCATCATCATGGACACGTCGATCATCGGCGTCGCCCTCCCCCGCATCCAGGAAGACCTCGGCTTCTCCCAGGAGAGCCTGTCCTGGGTCTTCAATGCCTATGTCGTCGCCTTCGGCGGCCTTCTCCTGCTCGGCGGTCGCCTGTCGGACCTGTTCGGCGCCCGGAGACTGTTCGGCGCGGGCTGGCTCGTCCTGCTCGTCGGCTCACTGGTCGCCGGCATCGCCCCAGAGGTGTGGGTCGAGTTGACCGGTCGCGCCGTGCAGGGCGTCGGCGCGGCCCTGATCGCGCCGTCGGCGCTGACGCTGCTGATGATGCTGTTC
This sequence comes from Nonomuraea sp. NPDC050786, assembly GCF_040654115.1. NCBI lineage: Bacteria > Bacillati > Actinomycetota > Actinomycetes > Streptosporangiales > Streptosporangiaceae > Nonomuraea > Nonomuraea sp. NPDC050786. Next base: position 128,796 of record NZ_JBFAHJ010000023.1, on the reverse strand, counting down.
GGCCACGACCCCAAGGAGCTCACCAAGGCCCTCGCCCTGTACGGCGCCGCCGCTCCGGCGGGCGGCACCGCGGGCGTGTTCCTCGGCGGTGTCATCACCGAGTACCTGAGCTGGCCCTGGGTCTTCTACATCAACATCCCCATCGCGCTCGCCGCACTACTGTCCACCGCACCCTTGATGCCCGCCGCCCAGCCTCGACGCGGCACCGTCGACGTCATCGGCGCGCTGACCGTCACCGCCGGCCTGGGTGCCGCGGTCTACGCCATCGTCCGCGCCCCCGAGGTCGGCTGGGGCTCGGCGCAGACCTGGCTCGTACTGGCCGGCGCCGTAGTGCTGCTGGGCGCGTTCGTCGCCGTCCAGGCCCGCCGCCGGGAGCCGCTCATGCGGCTGTCCATCTTCCGCACGTCCAACCTCGCCGCCGCCAACCTGACCCAGCTCCTGCTCGGCGGAGCCTGGATCCCGATGTGGTTCTTCCTCAACCTCTACCTGCAGCAGGTCCTCGGCTACAGCGCCTTCCCCAGCGGCGCCGCCCTGCTGCCGATGACCGTCCTCATCATGCTCGGCATGATCGTCCTGGCGCCCCGGGCCATCAACCGGTTCGGCCCCAAGGCGACCACCGTCACCGGCCTGGTCCTGCTCGCCGCGGGCATGGCCTGGCTGTCGCTGATCAGCCCCCAGGGCAGCTTCGCCGCCGACGTCCTGCCCGCCAGCCTCGTCGCCGCGCTCGGCATGTCGCTGGCCTTCATCCCCTCCCTGGGCACGGCCATCTCCTCAGCCCGGCCCGAGGAGGGCGGCCTCGCCTCCGGCATCGTCAACACCAGCTACCAGGTGGGCTCCGCCCTCGGCCTGGCCGCCATGACCGCCGTCGCCGCCGCCAACGGCGCCGCCCAACTCGGCAACCTGCCCGCCCTCACCAACGGCTTCTCCGCCGCGTTCGTCGGAGCCGCCGCCATCGCCGGCGCCGGCGCCCTGCTCGCCGCACTCACACTGCGCTCCCAGCGAGCCGTACGCGCGGAAACCGAGGCCGCCGGGACGCGGGGCTGACCCGCCGACCGCCGCATACGAAGGAGAATCCCCCATGCTCACCGCTCCCCGGCCACCCCACAGTGAAGCTCCACGCCCGGCAACTGTCAGAGAACCTCATCCCTCACCCGGAAGACCGCCCGACCCAAGCTGACCGTTCCAACCAACCCGCTGACGTGACCGCGCCCGGCTCCCCGAACATGGGGGCCGGGCGCCTGCATGTGAACGCGCTCGCCGCCGGCTCCCACTACGCCGGTACGACCGCTGTGCTGCCACATTGCTTTCGGCCTTGCCGGGGCCGGCGACCAGCCGGAGGGCGCTTCGGGAACCGGGAGGCGCCTGTCCCAGGCAGGTCCTGACCAGCGGATTCATGCCGAGGCAGCGAGTAGCCGCGGACCGGGCGTTGACATGCAGCCAAATGGCTGCCTAAAGTGAAAGGGCAGCCAGATGGCTGCATATCCGGGATGGCGAGATGGATGAGGTATTCAAGGCGCTGGCCGATGCCAGTCGCCGGCGGCTGCTCGACAGCCTCAACGCCCGCAACGGGCAGACCCTGCGGGAGCTGTGCGCCGAGTTGGACATGGCGCGGCAGTCGGTGAGCAAGCACCTGGCGGTGCTGGAGGCGGCCAACCTGGTGACCACCGTGTGGCGGGGCCGGGAGAAGCTGCACTACCTCAACACCGCGCCCATCAGCGAGATCGCCGAGCGCTGGATCAGCCGTTACGACCAGGCTCGGGTCGATGCCCTTGCTGATCTGAAGAGAGTTCTGGAGGAGACCCCGATGGACAAGCCCGAGTTCGTGTACACGACCTACATCGGCACCACGCCCGAACGGCTGTGGCAGGCGCTGACCGACCCCGCCTTCACCCAGCGGTACTGGGAGACGACGTTCAAGACCGACTGGACGCCCGGGTCCGCGATGACCTGGGACAACCACGGAGTGGTGATCAGCGATCCGGAGCAGGTCGTCCTGGAGTCCGAGCCCTATCGCCGGCTCTCCTACACCTGGCACACCTTCACGCCGGAGCTGGCCCAGCGGTTCGGGTGGGACCAGGAGCTCCAGGACAAGGTGGCCGGTGAGCGGCGGTCGAAGGTGACGTTCGACATCGAGCCGGCCGGGGACAGGGTCAAGCTGACCGTCATCCACGACGACTTCGACCCCGGCAGCACCGTGGCGCAGATGGTCAGCGGAGGGTGGCCCGAGGTGATCGCCAGCCTCAAGACCCTCCTCGAAACCGGCGCTCCCCTGCCCGCCTAGTAGCCGGTGGCTCTATGAGGAGACGAAGCCTCGCCGTTCCCACGTGACGTGGGAACGACGAGGCTTGGAGGTTCGTCAGCGCCGCGTGAGGCCTTGCCGGCCTCGCCGGGATCCTCGGCGGGCTTGTCCGGCCAGGCACCCGGCGTGCCGGCGGGCAGCCACCAGTCCTCACCGCCGCCCAGGATGACGTCGGGCTTGCTGACGGTCAGGTACTGCCGGGCGATCTCGTCCTGGGCCGACGATAGTCCCTGGCAATGTGTTGCCAACCCCTCCGGCGGCAGCGGACGAGTTGGACAGCGTACTGGCAATGAGATTTGGAAATTTGTTGCCAAAGATCTGGCAATGCTGTTACGGTCTCTGGCATGACGACCTCACGGCACCTCGCCAACCGCAACGTTCTGATCTCCGGCGCCAGCGTGGCCGGTCCTGCTCTGGCCTACTGGCTGCGCCGCTACGGATTCACCCCCACCGTGGTCGAGCTGGCGCCCGCGCTGCGCGAAGGCGGCTACAAGGTCGACCTGCGCGGCGTGGCCATGCAGGTCGTCGAGCGGATGGGCATGCTGGAGGCCGTACGGCGGGCAAGCACCGCCATCCGCGGCGGCTCGTGGGTCGCCAAGAGCGGCAAGCCACTCGCCACCCTGGGCCCCGACCTCATCGGCATGCGCGCTCCCGGCGACGACGAGGTGATGCGTGGCGACCTCGCCCGGCTCTTCTACGACGCGACACGCGACAGCTGCGAGTACCTGTTCGACGACACCATCACCGCAATCCATGAAGGCCCCGACGGCGTCGACGTCACCTTCCGCCACGCTCCGCCACGCCGCTTCGCCCTCGTCATCGGCGCCGACGGCCTGCACTCGACCGTGCGCCGCCTGGCGTTCGGTCCGGAGGAGCGCTACGTCCACCCCCTCGGGATGCACGCGGCCGTCTTCACTGTCCCCAACCATCTCGGGCTCGACCATTGGGAGCTGCTCTATCCGACGCCTGGCAAGGTGGTGAACGTCTACGCCACCCGGCCCGACACCGCGAAGGCGCAGTTCGTCTTCCCGAGCCCCACCGTCCTGCCCGACCGCTTCGACAGGGCCACCCAGCAGCGGATACTGACCGAGGCGTTCGCCGGCGTCGGATGGGAGACCGACACGCTGCTGCGGGCCATGCCGCACTCGCCGGACTTCTACTTCACGCCGGTCAGCCAGGTCCGCATGGACCACTGGTCCACCGGACGGATCGCCCTGGTCGGCGACGCCGCCTACAGCCCGTCCCCGCTGTCCGGGCAGGGCACCAGCCTCGCGCTGGTGGGCGCGTACGTGCTGGCCGGCGAACTGAACGCGGCGGCGGGCGACCACCGTGCGGCTTATGCCGGATACCGGGAAGCGATGCGCGAGTACGTGGATGTCAACGTGGCGCTCGGCGCGAGCAACGCCGCCCAGATGGTCGCGGGCAGCCCAGGGCAGATCAGGATGCAGACCACGATGATGCGGCTGGTCAACCGCCTGCCGTGGAAGGATCTGGCGATGCGGCCGATCATGAAGCCGCTCAACCAGGCCGCCAACGCGCTCACGCTCGCGGCGTACTGAGGGCAGCGCGATCGCGGCGCATCGAAGGCTCCGGACAGATGGCCCGTCAACGGCCGAACTACCCTCCTCAGCCACGCGGCGACGGCGTTCTTCGTGACCGGAGCGTGGCACAGGTCACGCCTCATAGCCCCCGCGAGCAGCGGCACCACCCACAGCGGCCACCCGAGCAGGCCGTTGACCACCGTGGCGAGCAGGAAGAGGTTGATCCCCGCGATGAGCACCTGGGCGAGCACGAAGCTGATCGGGTTCACCAGGTGCGCGCCGGGTCCGAAGCGGCGGCGCATGAACTCGGGGTACTCATCACCTCATCCAACGGGCGTCGGCAAAGCTCTGACACCAACTTCACACGATCGCGTCACCGCAGACCAGGGCTACGTGCCGGTAAGCGTCAGACGGTGGGAAGAGGCATGTCACAGGGGTGTGGTGCGGCTGATGCGGCGGGCTTGCAGGCTCACCGATGCAAAGGTCGAGCTGCCAGTGATGAACCAGGTCTTCACCACGCCATACCTCCACACCACCACTCACACTCCACACAGCTCCCCGTGCGGGGGGCTGCTTCTCCTGGCCAACGGCTTCCTAGGATGCGGCGCGGCGGCGCTCTTCCCGCGATCAGCCTGCAGGTGATCTGGTCGGGTGCGTCATCTTCTCTCACCAAGTGCCGGCGCCGGGGCTGATCTGGGGCTTGAGCATGGCGTTGACCTGCGGGGGCAGCGGCTTCCTAGGACAAGGCGACCCTCCTACCGGGCCGGTAGCAGGGTGGTGGGGCAGACAGGATGTAGGACATGGCACGTAATGAGGACCTGAGCGAGTTTCTGCGCCGCTGCCGTGCCCGGATCAGCCCGGAGTCGGCAGGGCTGCCCGAGCGCGGTGCCTACCGGCGCGTGCCCGGCCTGCGGCGGGAAGAGGTCGCCCAACTCGCCGGGGTGAGCACCGACTACTACACGCGCCTGGAGCAGGGCCGCCAGATCAGCCCATCGCCGAGCGTGCTGGAGGCGGTCGCGACGGCGCTGCGACTGGACGACGCCGAGCGTGCCCACCTGTCCGACCTGGTGCGGCCGCAGACGGGCCGGGCCCACCGTGCCGCGCCCGTGGTCCAGCGGGTCCGGCCGGGCCTGCGCCGCTTCCTGGACTCCTTCACCGACCAGGCCGGGTTCATCCTCGGCCGGCGGGGAGACGTCCTGGCCACCAATCACCTGTGCCGGGTGCTGATGGCCGACTTCGACGCCATGCCCTACCGGGAACGCAACCTGACCCGCTGGATCATCCTGGACCCGGCCGCCCGCGAGCTGTACCTGGACTGGGAGCAGATCGCCTCGGAGATGACGGCGATCCTGCGGCTGGACGCCGGCCGGCACCCGGACGACACCCGCACCGCCGAACTGGTCGGAGAGTTGTCGATGAAGAGCGAGCACTTCCGCCGCTGGTGGGCCGACCACAAGGTGCTGGATCGCACCTTCGGCCACAAACGCTTCCACCATCCGCTCGTCGGGCCGGTGAACATCGACTATCAGGCCTTCACCATGCCCGGTGAGGACGACCAGACGCTGTTTCTCTATCTGCCCGCCCAGGACGACCAGGCCTCGCAGGACGCCTGGCGGCTGCTGGCCAGCTGGAGCGCGGACGCGCCCGCGGCAGCCCCGCCTGGTCAACCGCATAGCACCACGCAAGCCCAGAGGAGCAGCTCATGAGCAGCACCACGCCCCGCTCGCCCGACCGGCCGCTGGCGCTGGTGACAGGAGCATCGGCCGGGATCGGCTTCGAGCTGGCCCGGCTGTTCGCCCGCCATGGCTACGACCTGGTGGCCACCGGGCGTAGCGGCAGCATTCACCAGGCCGCGGCCGATCTCGAGAAGGACGGCGCTCATGTCATCCCGGTCCAGGCCGATCTCGCCGACCACGACGGCGTCGAGGACGTCTGGCAGGCCGTGCAGGCCACCGGACGGCCGCTGGCGGCAGCCGTGCTCAACGCCGGACGCAGCATCGGCGGCGCCTTCCTCGACACCGATCTGGACGACGAGATGGCGCTGATCGCCCTGAACGTCACCTCGGTGGTCCACCTGGCCAAGCGCGTGGCCCGGCACATGGCCGCCGAGCGCGGCGGACGGATCCTGATCACGTCCTCGCTGTCGGCCACGTTGCCGACCCCGTACGAGACCGTCTACGGCCCGTCGCGGGCGTTCACCCGTATGTTCGCCCTGGCCCTGCGCGAGGAGCTCAAGGAGCACGGCGTGAGCGTCACCACCTTGCTGCCCGGCGCCACCGACAGCGACTTCCACGCCCGCGCCGGCATGAACAGCACCGCCTTCGGCGCCGGCGCGAAGAAGAACAGTCGCGTTCAGGTCGCCCGGCAAGGCTTCAAGGCGATGCTGGCCGGCCGGGCCCAGGTCGTCGGCGGTGACCGGGCCACCAAGCTCGCCTACGTCAAGCACCACGTCCTTCCCGAGACACGCAAAGCCGCCCGTCACGCCCGCATGGCCAAGCCACGTCCCTGAAGGTGTTGCCGGCGCTGAGGTCCGCGCCGTCACCGTTGCCATATTTCCCTACCGGATGAGGCCGAGCAGGGACCTTGACAAGAAAGCCCTCGTTCACCATTTGAGAGGGGGACCAGCTCGACTCCCCTTCCTCACTCTCAGCACAATTCGTGCCTTTCTGCTACCTCTATTCATTTTGGTGGGGAGGGGTTCTACGCCGTTGACCGAACGGTAGGTTGACGGCTGTGTCAACAAGATCGCGCCTTTGGTGGGCCGCCGCTGTGATCGTGGCCGTCGCCGGAATGTGGGCCGCCGCTCCTCGCACGGGAGGCAATCTCATGCTCCTGTCGCAGCCGGGGTTCTGCTCAGGCTTCGAGCTCGATTCGAGCGTCTGGGCGATCCTCCGCTGGAGGACACCGCTGCGGTACGCGGGCGTGTTCGTCCTGGTCCTGGCTCTGGTCGCCCACTGGGTGAGTCTCAGGCGAGATCGTGAGCCCATCGGCCGGGCTGTCGCGCGGGTGTCAGCAGTGGCCATCTTGCTGGTCCACGGCTCGGGTGCGTTGACGCTGGCGCTGGAGGTGGGTGTCGATCGCTACTGCCGCGTCAGCTTGCACGAGTTAAACGTTCTGCGTGGTGTATGGGTCTTTCTCAGCGCCGATGCCGCGCTCGCCCTGGCTGGGCTGTGTGCGCTGGCAGCCGTGCGGGTGCCTCGGCATCGACTGCGGCGGCTTGTGGGTAAGCCGTGGATCAGGCGGGGGGCGGCGGGTGTGGCAGCGGGAGGGCTGTTGTGCTTCTTGCCTGTTGCGGACCTGGCAACCGGGCCTGTCACCGGACGCGAGGCGTGTGGGTCGGAGGAGCCCCTGGCGCTCAGGAACGAGCTGGGGTTTCTCTGTAACGCGCGTCGGGTCTTTGCCAGCATGCCCGATCATCTTCTGCTCGCCTACGGCCGTCGGCAATGCGCGGCCTATCCACACATGAGAGTGGATATATCGTTCATCGTGCCTATTTGCCCTGCGGCCGCCCGGCAGTGGGATACCGAGTTGGCGGCCGAAGAGGCGGAGATCGAGCAGCGGGAAAAAACCAATCAGGCGGCTTGCGATCGATCGAGACATCGGCCGCTGATCAGAGCGGTGACCGTGGCGCATGAGCGTATGTGGTCCGAGACCGGCCTGGAGGTTTTCGAGGATCACACCGAAACTTCTGACGATGACCCCTTTTTACAGTATGGTCTCGTGGGCAGTACGCGGGGGCGCATGGCCATTGGGGTGAGCGCTGAATCTCAGATTTGTTTGTCCGTGGAGACATACCGGAGACGGCCGCCCGTCGAGGTGAAGGCCTGGGACAAGGTGATCGAGCTCGGCTATGAGAGTCCCGGTGGGGACATGGTGATTGTGGATCCCATGGCCGGGCCGGGCGGTCTCCCTAATCTCGCGTACTCGGGAAAGGGACACTACCGGGTACGCGTGCACTACCGCGAACCCGTATGGGCAGCTGATCTGCCGCAGCACATCCTGGTCATGGTGTTCCCGGGCGACAGCAGGCGCACAATCGCTCACAAAGCCTGAACGGTGACGCCGACGCGAACGTCACTCCCCTTGCGGCATGCGGCAACGAGCACTTCGAAGTCGTCAGGCCGCTCGGACAGGTTCGCCGACCGCGACTCAGCTCGCTGGATCAGCTGCCACAAGCCAGGGCCGGCCGACTGCAGAGGCGCTGGCCTAGGCATCGGAACGGCTGCTGACAACGATGTGGCGGACATCGGAGAAGGCAGGATCGCCCGGCAGCGGCTCGATGGAGGTACCGGCGACCATGCGCCGCCAGCGCCGCCCATGCCGAAGGCCGTAGCTCCGTATGGTGCGAGTTCGCCCCCGGGTGGCATCGAGGTCGCCTGCCCGCAGCACGACGACGTCCCTTCCCTCCGCTCGCCAAGAATGTCTGGAAGCAGAGCCCGCGAAAGCGCCACCGGCCGTTCGGCGATGGGGAATTTCGACACCCAACTCGTGCACCACTCACCGGACGGCACACGTACGAATCGTCCGTCAAGGCTTCGTATCGCTTCCCGCCCATGAAACGAACTCAAGGCCGAGGCGGAGCCCGGTCGAAGTCGCGTTCAGCATAGAAGTGGTAGCGGACAGTTTCGAGGCGTGACATTCATTGCACATCCCGGCAGGCTTTGCGAAACTGCCTGGGGGCAGGCGGTGAACCGGTTGTTTCGAGGTCGTCGGCGAGTAGCGTCGATCGATGTGTCCTCCGCGATGGTGCGGAATGCATAGAGCCTTGTAGCAGTACCCGGACGTCGCCGGTCCCTTTCGTCTGCCGTTCGTGCGTCGCCGTCTCGACTCGTTTCTGAAGGCAGGAGGGTGTCGCGGTCGTGGCTGCTGTGGTGCATCCAGAGCCAGACCTTCAGCCGGCTTGATCGTCTTCTTTCGATGGATCGGAGATTTGATGCGCGTCGCCCTCCTCACCACGACTCAACATGGTCACCTGAACCCGTACATCCCGGTGGTCAATGCGCTCCAGACCGCCGGCAGTGACGTTGCGCTGCTGCTGTTGTCCGCGGACGGCGGCGCGCTCGACGAGCAGCGTCGAGAGGCCCTGGGCAAGGCGGAGGTCCACGCGATCGGGCAGGTCGAGATGGCGCCGTGGAGCGGCGACCCGGCGAAGATCGGCCCGATGCTCCAGTCGTCGCCGGTGGCAGACCAGACCGCTGAGGCGCTCCGTGCGACGGCGCCGGACTTCGTGCTCGTCGATTCGCTGCCGGTCACGGCGTCGGCCATGGCCGGCGCACAGGCGTCCGGCGTGCCGTACGGGATGATCTGGGCCAACCTGGGCGGAGTATGCCCGAGCGAGCATCGACGAGGTCGCTGGGCGTACGACGAGCAGGTCGGCGACTATCTGACCAGGCACGGGGTGTTGTGGTCGACCCGGACTCATTCGGCGCGTTCGCGAATTCTCAATTTGATGCCGACGATTCCTGCTCTCGTCGGGAAGGACGCGGTCACCGACGACGGTGTGCAGCTGGTCGGGTTGCCGGGTGCGGCGGGGACGCGCGGCGACGAGGTCGCCTTCTCGGGCCTGGATCGGATCGACCCCGACCGCCCGGTGGTGTACGTCTCCTTCGGCACGATCTTCTACCGGCGGCCGGAGCTGCTGCGCACGGTGATCATGGGGGCGGCGGCGACCGGTGCACAGGTGATCGCCGCGGTAGGAGATCTCGCCGAGGAGCTCGCGCTGCCCGACGACGTGCTCACCGCCCCGTATCTGCCGCAACGTGAGGTGCTCGAGCGCGCCGACGTGTTCATCACCCATGGCGGCTACAACTCCGTGGCGGAGTCGATCCGGGCGGCGACACCGATGCTGGTGATCCCGCTGGCTGTGGATCAGCCCGTCCAGGCGTACTTCGTGGCCAGCGCGGGCTTCGGGACGGCGTTGGAGCCGGCCGGCGTCACCGAGCAGGCGGTCACTGACGCTGTCACCGATCTGCTCGATCCCGCCCGGGACTACCGGGCCCGGCTACGCGCTGCCCAGCCGGAGTGCGGCGATTCGGCCGTGCGCACGGCCGAGCTGGTCATCAGCACGGTCGAGACGCTCCAGCGAAAGGGGCAGCAGTGACGATCGAACTGCAGCGGCCGGTGGGCGACCCGATCGTGATCGATGATCTCGAGCGCCTGTCGTTCCGGGTGGATCGCCGCGCCTACACCGACGACGACCTGGCCGCACAGGAGATGACCAGGATCTTCGATCGCTGCTGGCTGTACGTCGGGCACGAATCGGAGGTGCCCGAGCCGGGCTCCTACGTGTCACGCGACGTCGGCGGGCGCCCGGTGGTCATGGCGCGCGGGTCCGACGGGGTGATCCGGGTGTTCGCGAACAGCTGCACCCACCGCGGAGCTCTGATCTGCTCGCAGCCGGCCGGGCAGGCCAGATCGTTCCGGTGCCCGTATCACGACTGGACCTTCTCCAACCAGGGCGACCTGGTCGGGGTCCCGATCCCGGACGGGTACGGGCCAGGCTTCCGCAAGGCGGACTTCGGCCTGGCGCGGCACCGCAGTGACAGTTACCGCGGTTTCGTGTTCGTCACCTTCGATCCGGAGCAGCCGCGCACCTTGACCGAGTACCTGGCGGGTGCGACGGAGTACCTCGATCTGATCGACGACCAGTCCGAGGTCGGGATGGAGGTGATCCAGGGGGCGCAACTCCACGGGGCTCGGGCCAACTGGAAGCTCATGATGGAGAACAGCGTCGACATCTACCACTTCCGGGCCCTGCACAAGCGTTACGTCGGCTACATGGAGTCGCTGGGGTCGGTGCCACCACGACGACGAGGCGGCTTCGGCCGCGCCCTCGGACTGGGGCATGGCGCCAACGAGCTCCCACCGGCGGCAGCCCGCCCGCTCGCCTACTGGACGCCGATGTTCGGCGCCGAGGTCCGGCCGCGGATCGAGGCGACGGCCGCACGGTTCGTCGACCGGTTCGGCGCCGAACGCGCCGAACGGATCACCCATACCAATCGGGCGGTGCTGATCTTCCCCAACCTGATGATCATCGACGCGATCGCGATCACGATCCGCAAGATCGACCCGATCGGCGCCGGCCAGATGGCCATCACCTCGGTCGCCCTGGCCCCCAAGGACGAGGATCCGGACATCCGTGAGCTCCGCAAGAGTCACTACCTGACGTTCCTCGGCCCCGCCGGCTTCGCCACTCCCGACGACATCGAGATCGTCGAGTCGTGCCAGCGGGGTTATCTCAACCGCACGGTCCGCTACTCGGACCTGTCACGCGGCATGAACAAGGAAGTCCCGGAGACGACCGACGAGCTGCCCGCCCGCGAGTTCTGGCGGCAGTGGGACCGGCTGATGCACGGCGACGACGGTCACCTCGAGGTCGCTCACCGGACCGAGATGCAAGAGGCGGAAGCACGATGACCACCGAGCTGACGGTCGACGAAGCGGCCCAGGTGCGATTATGGCACCGGGTGAGCCAGTTCCTTTTCCGTGAGGCGCGGCTGCTCGACGAGTGGCGCCTGCTCGAGTGGTACGACGAGATGCTGACCGACGACATCCGCTACTCCGTGCCCGCCACCGACGTCCGCGGCGAGACGGCCGATGCGCTCGGGCTCATCGACGACGACGCCGCCCGGCTACGCCAGCGGATCGAACAGCTCCTCAACGGTGAGGTGTGGTGCGAGAACCCTCGGTCGCGGACGAATCGGATGATCAGCAACGTGGAGATCCTGACCGACCGCGGCACGCGCCTCGACGTGGCGGCGAATGTCCTCGTGCACCGGTTCGGGCACGGGCGCTCTGACGCCTACGTCGGGAAATACCGGTTCGAGCTCGTCGTCGAGGGCGAGTCGTTCCGGATCCGGAGACGGGTCGTGGTGCTCGACCACGAGACGTTGTACGAGCACGGAAAGCTCAGCATCATCCTGTGATCGGACAGTGATGGCGGCGGCCGGCCCTGGCAGCGTCCCACCCGTTGCCGCTCCCCAGCCGAGTCTCCCTCGCGAGGTCTACGTCCTCAGTGTCGTCGGTGGCTGCGTCATGCTGGGCCTGGGACTGGTGCTCCCCGTGCTCCCGGTGTACGCGGCGACGTTCGGGGCCGGGCCCACCCAGATCGGGGCGCTCGTCGCCCTGTTCGCGTTGATGCGGCTGGCCACCAGCCCGTTCTGCGGCCGGCTCGGAGTTCGGTTCGGGGAGCGGCGCGTCCTGGTCGCCGGCCTGCTGCTGTGTGCGCTCTCCTCGGCCCTGGCGGCGTTCGCCGGGTCGTACGGGCAGCTGCTCGTGTTCCGCGGCCTCGGCGGCGTCGGCTCAGTGCTGTTCTCGGTGTCCGCACTGGCGACGCTCCTGGCGATCGCGCCGGCCGACCAGCGGGGCCGGGCCAGCGCCGTGTTCGAAGCGGGCTTCCTGCTCGGCGGGATCTGCGGGCCGGCACTGGGCGGGCTCCTCGCTCTCATCGCCCTGTCCGCGCCGTTCGTGGCGTACGCCGTGCTGCTGCTGGCCGCCGCGGCGGTGACACTGGCGGTGCTCCGCACCGGCCGAACCGCCGGCGCGGAGCCCGGCCGTGACGTGGTCCGGCTGCCGGTCCTGCTGCGGGATCGACGCTACCTGGTGGCCTGCCTCGCAGCGCTGGCGCAGGGATGGGTCCTGTTCGGGCTGCGCAGCGCACTGGTCCCCACGGTGGTGGTGGCGTGGCGGCATGACGTGACGTCGGTCGGGTGGGCGTTCACGATCTCCGCCGGCGTTCAGGCGCTGCTGATCATGCCGGCCGGCTGGGTCGTCGATCGGGCCGGCCGCCGGCTCGCCATGATCGCCGGTACCGGTGTGGCCGCGGCGGCGATCACCGCCTTGGTGTTCGTGGACACGTACGCCTGGCTCGTCGTCCTGCTCAGTGTGTACGCGGCGGGATCAGCGCTGCTCAACGCCGCACCGGCCGCGCTGATCGGTGACGCCGTCGCCGGCCGGGCCGGCAGTGGCGTCGCCGTCTTCTCGATGTGCACCGATGTCGGCGCCGTGGTCGGACCGGTCGTCGTCGGGCTCGTCGCCGAGCGGGTGAGTGTTCCGGCCGCCTTCGGCAGCGGCGCCGCGCTGCTGGTCGTCGCCTTCGTGGCGTCGTGGACGTTGACAACTGTTCGGCCAACACGAAGGAGTTGATCGATGAATCAGCCGTCTTCCCGACGTGAGCGGGGTGAGGCCATGTTCCAGCAGGTCTTCGGCCGCGAACCGCGCCCGGGTTCGTACCCGGAGTTCCTGCAGATCACCGTCGACCACCTGTTCGGTGAGATCTGGACCCGCCCGCACCTGAGCGTCGAGGAGCGCGAACTGGTCGCGCTGACCGCGGTCACGCTGGCGCGGACCGATTGGGAGTTACGCGGCCACATCGGTGCCGCCCTGCACCTCGGGATGTCGCGAGAGAAGATCGTCGAAGTCATCATCCAGCTCGCCTACTACGGCGGCTGGCCGGTCGCCAACAACGGGCTGCGCGTCGCCCAGGAGGTCTTCGCCGAGCTGGACGGCGCCACCGGGAAGGACGAGGGCCATGACCAGTGAACCGTCTCCCCTCGACCCGGCCGAGAAGGTCGACCTGTGGCGCCAGCGGTTCTTCGAGGCGCAGGCGGCCGCAGAGGAGTTCATCCTGGGAGAGCACGGCGAAGAAGGCCTCGCTGCGTGGATCCAGGCGAACTCCCGCATCACCGCGAAGCTCCTGCAAGCGCAGCGACCCGCCGGGGTGTCCGCCACCGATCACTTCATGACCCGGCTGCAGCGTCAGCTGTTGCTGTACGACTCGGCCGTGACCAGTGAGCCCCAGCCCTCGGGCACCGTCCTGCGCAACGCCGACTGCGGGATCCTCCGCTACCGCAAACGGGCCGCCCGCGCCGGCGTCGTCCTGACGTTCTCGTCACCGTGCCCCTACTGCCAGGAACTCAACACCGCCATCGCCGCCCGCTACGTGGAACCGGACGTCACGGTGTCGTGTGAACAGGCTGGCGACGGGTGCACCTGGCGCGCGGAAGCTCCTCACGCCCCAGGAGAGGAGGCGGCCGGGTCACCGCACCGCGGACGAGCCGGCGGTTGAACCAACGGCAGTGCCGTCCGGTCGTCGGCCGGCGACCGGCTGCCGTCGAGCGTCATGCCGAGTTGCCGGCCCACGGCCACGCACAGGTCGAGCGCCGCGGTGCGGGTAAGGTCCTGATGATCGTTCTGGGTGAAGCACGCCGACGCCACGTTCTTGTTCCGTAGGCGCAGGTACCACGGGAACAGGGAGCCCAGTGCCGGCTCGGTCAGCATCGTGCGCGAATGCACGATCGTCCCCACCAGCAGGTTGCCGAACGGGCGTTGCCTGGCGTTCATGTAGCTCTTCAGGCGTTCCTGGAAGATCTTCAGCACCGCGGGTACGTTCCCCGCGTAGACCGGCATGGCGAGCAGCATCGCCTGCGCACCCTCGGCCAGATCGACGACATGCTGGAAGTCGTCGTCGAGCGTGCACCGGCCCACCTCGGGATCAAGGCAGGTGTCCTCGCCCTCGCACATCGCGATGCGATGGTCGATCAACCGAATCCGCTGGATCTCCGCGTCGGCGACCTCCCGGACGACGCCGGTGATCGCCGCCTCGAGCAGCGCGTCGGTCAGCGACGGGAGCCGCTTCTGCGTGCAGGATAACGCAACGATCTTCATCCGAAGGGCCTCCCCTGACCGCTCTGCGCCACCCAGGACCGGCCACCTGACGAAGCCCCCGTGGCCGCACGCTGAGGCAGCCTCAACCTACCCACAATGGAGCCCCATCCAAACGGGTAGCGAAGCTCGTCCGGCGTTTTCGTGACCTTGACGACCCAAAAGGTTAGATAGCAGATCGGCCGCCGACCCGGTCGCCGGGCCCGGGCAGGTGCTCGTCGACGTGCTGCACGCCTCGCTCAACTACGCCGACCTCAACAACGCGACCTCCGGACGCATCCCGGCCGGCGCGCCCCTGGGCCTCGATGCGGCCGAGATCGTCCTGCAGGGAGCGGCGGACGGGTCCGGCCCCGTCGCGGGCACCCGTGTCGTGCTCTTCGCGGACGGCGCGTTCGCCGAGCGGGTGGCGGTCGATGTGTCGGCGGTGGCCGAAGTCCCGGAGGGTGTCGAGCCGGCCGAGGCGGCCGCACTGCCGACGGCGGGCCTGGCCGCGCTTCGCTCCCTGCGCGCCGCCGGCATCGCGCCCGGCAAGCGCGTGCTGGTGACCGGCGCCTCGGGCGGCGTGGGACGGTATGCGGTGCGGCTCGCCGCCCACGCGGGGGCGTACGTCATCGCCTCGGCCGGCTCCCCCGGGCGGGGTGACGGCCTGGCCGGTCTTGGCGCCGACGAAGTGGTCGTGGGGCTGGACGACGTCAAGGAGCCCGTCGACATCGTCGTGGAGACCGTCGGCGGGCCTCATCTGGTCAGAGCCTGGGAGTTGCTCGCCCCCGGCGGGAACCTGCAGTCCGTCGGATGGACCTCGGGCGAGCCGGCCCTTTTCCCGCCATATGCGACCGTCGGACCGCCCAAGACGCTCACCTCGTACGTCAACGAGTTCGCAGCCGCCGACGACCTGGCCGAGCTGGTGCGGCTCACGGCCGACCGCGCTCTGGCGCCCGAGATCGGCTGGCGCGGCTCCTGGGAACGCTTCGCCGAGGCAGCCGCCGCGCTGCGCGACCGCCGCGTGAGGGGGAAGGCGGTCTTCGACATCGGGTGACGCCGGTACCTGGTGCGGCCGCCACTCGTGCGTTGCGCGCGGACCGCGTGCTGCCAGGGACGGCCGGTTCAGCAGAGAGGCCGCGGCCCGGCCACAGCCACACTGTCGCCTCCCTGCCCGGAGCTTCCCGGGGCCTGACCCGGTCGGCCTCTCCGGCGCCTGACTACCCGTGATCTCTCGCTCCTTCTTCGGCGGTGCCCCGCCGCGCGGGGGCGGGGACGACGGCTCTGAGCGAGGGCCACGCCAGCAGCGCCAGGGCCGCGGCCAGTGCCGCCACGGCCAGCATGGCGCCCGGCAGCCCGGTCGCCTGCGACCAGTGCCCCACGTACACCGGCCCGGCGAGGTAGCCGAGATAGGCCAAGGTGGACACGACCGAGGTGGCGGCGCCGCGGGCGGCGGCAGGGACGTTGGCGGTGGCCAGGCCGAGCACGGTGGGGAAGAGCACGGCGGTACCGACGGCGGCCAGGGCCAGCCCGAGCAGAGCCAGAGGGAGAGACGTGGTGAGGGCAAGCAGGGACGTCCCCACCGCGGAGATCATCGCACCGGCGGTGAGAACGATCCAGGCACGACGGGTCTTCACCGCGCTGATCGCGAAGCGGGTGAGCGAGACGGCAAGTGCGAAGACCGCGGGCCCGGCGCCGACCAGCGCGGGTCCGGCGTGCACGGTATCTGCGAGGTAGACGGCGCTCCAGCTCTGGTGAGCGTTCTCCACGGCGAACCCGAGCGCGCCCAGCCCGCCCGCGACAAGCAGGAGCGGCAGATGAGCGCGCAGGCCCGGCCGGCTGTGCGCGGCCGAGGTGCGGGTGCGATCGTGGCGGCCGGGATCAGTCTGCGTGCGACCGCGGGTGCCGATGGCGGCGCTCACAGCGCCGGCGGAGAGCGCGACCAGCAAGTACGGCACGACCACGGCCAGGCCGGCGGCGTTCAGCAGGCCAGTCACGAGGCTGGCCACGACCACCGTCAAGGAGAAGAAGCCGTGCGCCCGGGTGATGACCGGACGGCCGTGGGCCCGTTCGGCGGAGCCGGCCGCCGCGTTGATCGTCACGTCCGCGGCGCCGGACGACGCGCCCAGAACCGCCAATCCCACGGACAGGGAAGGCAGGTCGCGGGCGGTGACGGCCACGGCGACACCCGCGATGCCGAGCGAGGTGAGGGTGATCGCCGTGACACGCTGCCCCCACCGGTCCACGGCCCGGCCCGCGAGGGGCATGGCGGGCAGGGCGCCGGCGGCGATGAACAGCAGAGCCGTGCCGAGCTGGCCATCAGTCAGCCCGGCCTGATCGCGGATGGCGGGAACGGACGCGCCCCACACACCCCAGAACGCGCCGAAGACAGTGAATCCCGCATACGGCACCCAGGCTCGAACACGACCATGATCGACACTTGTCTGTGTATCGTTACACATGCTGTGTAACGATACACAAGATAGAGTGAGGCATGGCCCAAGACCCTTCTCGGCCCCGGCCGACCATGGCGGAGGTGGCCCGCGCGGCGAAGGTCTCGGTGATGACTGTGTCGTACACCTACGCCCAGCCCGATCGCGTCTCCGAACGCACCCGGGCCAGGGTCCGCGAAGCCGCCGCCCGGTTGGGATACCCCGGCCCGCATCCGGGCGCACGCTCGCTGCGCCGGGGACGGGCCGGCAGCCTCGGGGTGGTGCTCGGCGAACACCTGACCTACGCCTTCGAGGACCCCCAGGCCACTCGGTTCCTGGCCGGCGTCGCCGAGGTCTGCGCCGGTCACGGCCTGGGGCTCACGATCGTGCCCATCACCGGGGCGCCCTCCGATACCGACCGGGTCGCCGAGGCGGCGGTGGACGGGTTCGTCGTCTGGACGACCAGCGACGACGACCCCGTGGTGCCGGCGGTGGCCGCCACCGGTCTCCCCGCCGTCGTGCACGGCGGACCGCACCACCGGGACATGCCGATCGTGGCCATCGACGACAGGAAGGCGGCCCGCGCCGTCGCCGCCGAGGTCTTCGCGAGCGCCCGGCGGCCGGTGGTGCTCAGCTTCCCGCTCGATCGCGCCCGTGCACGTGGGGTTCGCAACGGGCTGGATCCAGCCGAGGCCACCTTCCGCGTGACCCGTGAGCGCCTGCGCGGAGTCCGTGACGCCTGGGAGGCGGCCGGCGGCCGATGGCCGCAGGTGCGGGTGGCGGTGTGCGCGCGCAACAGCGCGGGCGAGGCGGCCTCCCTGGCCACCGAGTTCCTGGCGGGGCCGGACGCCCCCGACGCGGTCATGGCCATGAGCGACGAACTCGCTCTGGGCCTGATGCGAGCGGCGACCCGTGCCGGTCTCGCTGTCCCCGGAGACCTCGCCGTCACCGGCTGGGACGACACCGACGCAGCCGCCGCAGCCGGGTTGACGACCGTCGCGCAGAACCTGCGCGCCCAGGGAGCACGCTGCGCGCAACTGGTCCTCGGCGAGGAGGCGACAGATGAGACCGCCCCGATCGAGTGGCGCCTGGTCCTGCGCGACTCCACCCGGCGCTGACCACGGTCAAGCAGAAGCCCGCCCGACCGGCCACAGCGCCTTTCAGCCAGCAACGGGACCGGGGATCAGATCCGCATCAGGCCCGACTCCCGCGGCCGCAGCGAGCGCCGGCCGGCGTGGCGAGTTCGCCCTGCACGCCAGCGGTGATCTCGCCGAGGAGGTTCCAGCCCAGATACCCTGCGACCGCCCGCAGAGGATCGCCGCGCGTATGCGCCCGCCGCCGCGCCCTGCCAGAACCGCCGGGATCCAGCTGCGGCCGCTCGTCCACCCGCGCCACCGCCGCGATCACCGCCAGGTGCCGGCCCTACGCCTGCTCCTTGTACACCGCCTCGATGTTGTTGCCGTCCGGGTCATCCACGAACGCGCAGTAGGCGCCATATTCGGGCCACAGCCGGGGTTCGTGCCGCGACTTGCCGCCGGCCGCCAGCGCGGCCGCGTGGAAGGCGTCGACCGCGGCCCGATCGCGAGCGGTGAACGCGATGTGCGCGCCCCGTGTCACCGTGGCGTCGCCAGCGGGATACAGACCGAAGGAAGGGGTGTCCAACTCCTCCTCCCAGAACTCCGCTCCGCCGTCAGCCGCCTCTCCGACAACACCGAGAGGCTTCAGCGCGGCACTGTAGAAGCGCGTGCTCGCCTCGAGGTCCGCGGCGATGAAGGTCACGTGGTGGATGAAGGGCCATCGTTCTGTCATGACCGCCGAGTTTACGAGAGCGGGCGCCGAATCCTGGTGCCGGGCGTCATGTAGCTCGCGGAGCTCAGTACGGCCCGGAAGCGGGGAAGCCCGGCCCGGAGAGCGGGAGCCGCTCCGCCTGCCGCCTCAGTGACTGTGACTTCGCATGACCGACACCGAGATCGAGATCACGGCAGACCTGGTCCGCGACCTGCTGCAGGAGCAACATCCAGACCTTGCGGGGCTGGCCATCCGCGAGGTGGCGGGCGGCTGGGGCAACCACATGTGGCGCCTCGGGAACGAGTTGGCCGTACGCATGCAGCGCATGGACCCCACCCCCGAGCTCCAGCTCAAGGAACGGCGGTGGCTACCCGTGCTGGCTCCCCGTCTGCCGCTCCCGGTGCCGACCCCGGTGCGGTTCGGCGAACCGTCCGAGCGCTTCCCCAAGCACTGGACCGTGATGACATGGGTTCCCGGCGAGCCGCTGGACCACGGCTCGATCAGCCGCGGCGCCCACGCGGCCGACACGCTGGCGGCCTTCCTCAGGGCGCTCCATGTGGAGGCGCCCGCCGAGGCCCCGGCCGGTTCGGATTGCGGCGCTCACCCCAAGAGGGGCACGGGCGGCTTCGAGCGGTTCTTGCAGGCCATTGACCCCGACGCCGTCGGCGATGTCCGCGCCGTCCGGGCCGTCTGCGCCGATGCCGTCGCGGCCCCCGAGTGGGAGGGCCCGCCGATGTGGGTGCATGGTGACCTCCATCCCGCGAATGTCGTCGTCTCGGACGGGACGCTCTCGGGCGTGATCGAGTTCGGTGCCTTGTTCGCCGGCGATCCCGCGTGGGACCTCGGCGCCGCGTGGGTGCTGCTCCCGGCGGGCGCGGCCGCACAGTTCTTCGACGCGTACGGGCACGCGGACGAGGCAACGATCAGGCGTGCCCGCGGGCTGGCCGCCATGAAGAGCCTGTTCCTGATGCTCATGGGGCAGAACGGAGATCGGGGCCTTCCCGGCGGGAAGCCGAACTGGGGACCTGCGGGCCGGGCGGCACTTGATCGCGTTCTGCAGGGCCTTTGACAGCGATGGAAGTGTCTCGGATGAGGTCGGCGGGAGGGACACGTGCCGGCCTGCGGCCCGTCATCTCGATCCGCACGGTTTCGGCCGTCAGGTGAGGAGTTTCGCGAGCTGGGCCATCTCGGTTGGTGGGTCGATCACCGGCTGGATGAGCAGTTCGTCGATGCCGGCCTTTCTGCAGTGCGGTGGTGAAGCTCTCCAACGTGGCCGCCGTGGTCGGCCGCATGCCCAGTGTGCGCCGGGCGGTGTTCCCGGTGCCGATCCCGCAGATGATCCGGCCCGGCGCCAGGGCGTTGAGACTGGCGAACGCGCTCGCGGCGGCCGGGGCCGAGCGCAGCGCCGGGGAGGTCACGCCGATGCCGAGCCTGATGCGGCTGGTGGCCTTCGCACACAGTCCCAGGGCGACGAAGGGGTCGCCGTGGACCATCGGGGTGTCGTTGACCCAGAAACTGTGCAGGCCCAACTCCTCGGCCTGTACGGCGAGGTCCTCCACACCGGGGTGTGCGGTGACCACGACGCCTGCACGCATCAGAACCTCCAAGGCGCAAAGAGTCGAACGTACTCAGCCTGACACCAGACGGTGGATCGAGCACGTCTTGATGGGCGTGCCGTACGACCTGCGGCACGCGGGCGGGCGTCACCTGGCGACTGCCCTGCGATCCCTGCCGCTCAGGATCGGAGGGAGCGCGGTTCCTACGCGGCCCCCGGCGTGCCTTTCGCCTGCCAGGTGTGACGCAATGTCTTCAAGGCACCGCCCCAGGCGAGGAGCTCGTCCAGCATGGCAGTGACCGCATCGGCGTGGTGGGCCGCCGGGGTGAGGACTTGGAAGTTCTCGAAGTCCGTGGCCAGGGACAGTGCGATCTGGGTGCGTACGTCGGCGACCTGTAGTTCGCCCATGATCAGGCGCAGGTGTTCCACAGCTCGGACACCCCCCGCACTGCCATAGCTGACGAAGGCGGCGGCTTTGTTGCTCCATTCGGCGTACAGGAAGTCGATGGCGTTCTTCAGCACGCCTGAGGTCGAGTGGTTGTACTCGGGGGTGACGAACACGTACGCGTCGAAGGAAGCGATCTTGTCGGCCCAGGCCCTGGTGTGCGCGTTGGCGTAGTGGCCCATCGCCGGTGGCAGAGCCTCGTCCAGATGCGGCAGGTGGAAGTCCTTGAGGTCGACGATTTCGAACGAGGCGTCGTCCCGTCCTGTCGCCAGGTCGTGAATCCAGTGGGCCACGGCCTCGCCGTTGCGCCCCGGGCGGGTGCTGCCGATGATGATGCCTACTTTGATCATGAGTACGTCCTTGGTGGGTTCGGCAGGTGGCGATCATTTGTGGCCGGGCAGGCTTGCGGCCATGACCAGGCCGGTCGCGGTGAGGATGAACATCCAGGTGAGGGCTGGGGTGAAGCCGCCGGCCTGGAGGATGACGGCCATCAGCCCGGTGCCGGTGGCGGCGCCGATCCGTTGCACGATGGTGCTGGCGCTGGTGGCGTGCGGGATGGCGGCCGGGCGCAGGGTGCGGTAGACGGCGACGCTGACGGGCAGGCTGGCGACGCCGAATCCGACGCCGCGCAGGAGCAACGCCACGCTCAGCAGGAGAGTGTCGGTGTCAGGGGTGGCGAAGACGAACGGAAGGGTGCCCATGGTGGCCGCGGCCATCCCGGCGAGGGCCAGCGGACGCGGCGGCAGGCGGTCGGCGTACCGTCCGGCCAGCAGGGACGCCAGTGCGATGCCGAGGGTTTGGGGGGCGAGAGCGAGCCCGGCGTCGAGCGCGGACAGGTTGTGCAGTCGCTGGTAGTACAGCGGCAGCAGGAACATCGGCCCCCAGCTCGTGACGCCGAGGACGAACATCATGACCGTTCCCGACCGGAAGGCGCGATCGGCGAAGAGCCGCAGGTCGAGCAGGCTCGCCTCGGTCCGGCGGAGCGAGCGCGTGATGAACGCGGTCAGGAGCGCGGCCCCTGTCACCGCCGTCAGCGTCGCGGCCCCGATCCCGGCCTGCGTCTCCAGCCCGGTCAGCGCGTGCAGCAGGGCGACTACTCCGGCCGGCAGCAGGAGCAGCCCGACAAGGTCGAGACGACGTTCGTCACGTTCCTCATCCCGGGGGAACCACCGCCATGTCATGGCCAGCGAGACCAGGATGAGCGGCGCGTTGACGAAGAAGACCCAGCGCCAGCCCCAGCCGTCGATCAGCACGCCGCCGAGCACGGGCCCGGAGATCGGGGCGAGCTGCCCGACGAAGCCGACCTTGCCCATCACCTGGCCCAGGCGTTCGGGTCCCGCTGCCCGGGCCAGGACGAGCTGCGTCACAGGCAGGATCATGCCGCCGCCCAGCCCTTGCAGGGTCCGGAAGGCGATGAGCGAGCCTGCCGACCACGCGGCGCCGCACAGGAGCGACCCGAGCAGGAACAGCCCTAGAGCCGTCAGCCACACGGCGCGGGCGCCGAAGCGACCGACCGACCAGCCCACCAGCGGAATGACGGCGGTCATCGCCAGCACGTAGGAGGTGGTGACCCACTGAATCACCGTCACCGGCGCGGCCAGGTCCCTGGCCAGCTCGTCCAGCGCCACCGCGACGATCGTGGTGTCCAGCAGCGCTGCCATCGCGCCCACCAGGACCGTCGCGGTCAGCGGCAGGAGGGCGCGGGCGGTCGTGGCCGAGGCGGCCGGGCTTGCGTTCGGCGTGTTCACGGGATCAGCAGGGTCTTGCCGATCGTGGCGCGGGCTTCGATGGCCCGGTGCGCGTCGGCGGCCTCGGACAGGGGGTAGGTCTGACCGACGATCGGGCGCAGCCGACCGGCCGCGGCGTGCGCGAGCGCCTCCTCGACCAGCGCCCGGATTTCCGCCGGGGCCGGCACGCCCCCGTCGGGGACGACCGTCACATGAGCGGCCGGCTCGGTCCAGGAGCCGGAGGACATGCCGTACACGCTGGCCCGGCCGCCGGGTCGCACGGCGCGCATGCCCTGCGCGCCCACGACGCCGCCCACTCCGTCGAAGACTAGATCGACGCCCCCGCTGCTCATCTCGGCGACCTCTTGCTCCCACCCCGGCTTGGAGTAGTCCACGTAGGCGAGAGCGCCCAGCGAGGTGATCAGCGCTTCCTTGCCCGGACCGCGGGCGGCGCCGATCACCTTCGCCCCCGAGGCGGCGGCCAGCTGGACCAGCAGACTGCCGACACCACCGGCGGCTGCCTCCACCAGCACCCACTCGCCCGGACGCACCCCGGCCTGCCGGTGCAGGAGCATCGCTGTCCGCCCATCGGCCAGCAGCGCCACCGCGTCCCGCAGCGCCACCTCCGCCGGGACGGGGACGAGGTCCTCCGCCCGGGCCACGGCCAGTTCCGCATAGCCGCCGGTGCCGCCCGTCGTGGTCACCACGGTCTGCCCGACCAGCGCGGCGTCCACCCCCGGGCCGACAGCCGAGACGCGTCCGCCCACCCCGTTGCCGGGGATGCGCGGAAGCGGTGGCCGCTGGTGGGCCGCGGGACCGCGACCGGCCCGCACCTGGGTCTCGACGTACGTGATCCCGGCATAGCCCACCGCCACGAGCACCTGCCCCGGCCCCGGCACCGGGTCTTCGACCTCCTGGATGCGCAGCACCTCCGGCCCGCCGAAGCGGTCCATGACCACAGCTTGCATGACTGCCTCCTCAATAGGAGCAAATCGCTCCGCTTGAGAGGACCCTACAACCGGAGTGATTCGCTCCGCAAGTTCGGTATGCTGCAGGCATGACCGAACCAAAGCGTCGCGGTCCCCGGCAGGCGGAAGCCGAACGCAACGACCGGGCCCTCCTGCAGGCGGCGCGCCAGGTGCTGGCGGCCGACGGGGCACACGCCTCCGTCGCGGCCATCGCAGCGGCCGCCGGGGTCGGCATCGGTAGCCTCTACCGCCGCTACCGCACCAAGGAGGAGCTCTTCCAGCGGCTGGCCGAACTGTCCCTCGACAACTGGAACCAAGCCGCCGAACAAGCTCTCGCCGACGACGACCCATGGGAAGGACTGGCCTCCTTCATCGTCGCCTGCGCCGAGTTCGGCCAGGGATCGCTCGCCCCGATCGCCGGCACCATCGAGGTCACCAAGGAGATGCAGGCCAAATCCGACCGCTCGGACGAACTGCTCGCCGCGCTCATCGAGCGCGCCCACCAGGCCCGCGTGCTCAGGCCGGACGTCACCGCCATCGACATCTCGCTGCTGATCGAGCAGTTCGGCAGATCACCCGCCCTGGACCAACTGCGCAAGCAGGGGCGCGAGGACCTCATCGAAGCCGCCGCCGACGCTCACAAGCGCGTTCTCACCATCGCCGTGGACGGCCTGCGCGCCTGCCACCCGCGTCCGCTACCCGGCGCCCCGCCCACTGACCGGCTCTTCACCGAACGCTGGGCACACGAAGCCGGCTGATCTCGCCGCACGTCATCGACGAGCGCCTGATCGTTTCCCAGGTCGTTCCAGCCCGCAGCCACTTCCCCAACGAGACCGACGCCCTGAAGCGCGTGTTCATGGCCATCCTTGATGAGCCTCGATCCCACCGGTCAGGAGTTGACACTCCCGCTCACCACCGTGTGACAGCGAGACCGCGTCGGCGCGGGCCCGGAGCCCGGCATGCGAGCAACGGCGCGCGTGCCGATCGCAAGCGTCTTCGGTCCTCCGTGTTTATCGGCGTAGCCTCATCGCCTGACGGCCTGAGGCCGGGGCCGGGGATCGGGTGCCAGTAAGGCACCCGGCTGTGAGCTGACATTGCCCTGCGATTACTTTTAGTCACAAAAGATCGCCTATCCCGACGACGGCCTTCAACTCAGCTGTCTCACATTGCTCATGAAAGTTTCATCGGCAAAGTGAGCCACCACTGCTGAGATAGGCGGCTTCCTCCCTCAACCTGCCCGGAACGCGGCTGATCCAGCAGAGATCCGGTGCGCCGCGGGCACCGCATGGCGGATTGCGCCGGGCCGCCGGCAACCGGCGCGGAGCCGGAGACATCGGCCCTGACCTGGCAGATCGGACCGAGAGCTGCCAGGTGAGGTGGCCCCGTACGCATGACCGGCGGCGTCCCACCGCGACCCGCGGGAAGTCCACCATGTCGCGGAAGATCGCCCAGCGCCGCGGCGCTGGGGGTGGACGAAGAGGTGCGCCTTCCGGCGCTCCATCAACTATTGCGAGACACCCATGTTAATGCGACATTACTCCTAAACATCAGTCGGCATACGTCATACGTTACATTCCGTAACGGCACGTCTGTCACGGATTCTTAGGGCGTGTTATGAGGAGACCTCGCGCCCCGGCGGCGTGACTTTCGTCAGCGCAGGGCCGGAGCGGACGGCCAGAACTCCTTCAGCACCGGCAGACTCGTCCTTCGCGTACTGCAGAGCCCATGAGCCGCCTGTGACGAATGCTCGGTGCGCAAGACGGCCGGGCGCCGCTCATCCGGCGGTAAGGACATTCGGCCTTCCCGACGACGAACCCGCCGAGGCCCCCGCGCTACGGCATTGCCGCGCATGGCGTGAGGGCGGCCGGCCCCTCGGCCCGGAAAGGTGCGCGGCCCTCCGATCGATGTCCGCAACGGCAAGACAAGGCGCCACGCCCGCGCAAAGGCACACCCCGATGAGCTCTGCTGGGGCGGGGTGATTTCGCGGCGAAACCCTTCTCGGAACCAGCGAAAGGAACAGAGTGTGATACCAGCCCTGCCCACCACTGGGAAGGCGTTAGCGGCGCTTGCGGTGTTCGTTGCCGCGGTGTTGCTGCCGACGTTCACAGGTAATGCCTCGGCCTCGGCGGCGGCCCAGGCAACCTACTATGTCGCCCCCGACGGCAACGACGCCAACCCTGGAACGATCACGTCACCGTTCCAAACCCTGCAGCGCGCGAGGGACGTCGTTCGCACGGTGAACGCCGACATGACAGGCGACATCCACGTGTATCTCCGCGGGGGCAACTATCCGGTCGGCAGCACGATCGACTTCACGCCGGCCGACTCCGGCACGAACGGATTCCGGGTCGTGTACGCGGCGTACCAGAACGAGACGCCAATCCTCAACGGCGGTGTTCAGGTAACCGGATGGACGCAGCACAGCGGTAACATCTGGAAAGCCCCGCTGAATCGCAGCAACAAGCTCCGCGCGCTCTATGTCAACGACAAGCGAGCGTACATGGCTTCGAAGACGATAAACTCGCAGGGGTGCTACGGAAATTACACCGTCACGGCCGGACAGGCGTCTTGGGCGTGGGAATCGGGCTCGCAGTGCGCGGGAGCGAAGTACAGTCTGGGCGATTTCCCCGCTATCGCCGCCAACCAAGACGACATCGAAATAGAGACGGCGACGACCTGGACCACGGCCATCGTGGGAGTCCAGCAGGTCACCTCTGACGGCACGAACCGTATAGCTCAGTTCCAGCAGCCGGGAGCGGCTATCGCCCAAGGCGCCTTCAACGGGAACGCCCAGGTCGGCGGCACCCACAAGGTCATGAACGCCTACGAGTTCCTGGACACGCCGGGCGAGTTCTACTTCGACAAGACGAGCCGGACGTTGTACTACTACAAGGCAGCCTCCGAAGATATGGCGACCGCGACGGTTTTCGCGCCGAACAATGTGTCCACCCTTCTCAGGGTCGCCGGCGCCTCCACCAGTTCTCGCGTCCGAAACATCACATTCTCCGGCCTCACGGTCCAGCACTCCGACTGGAACCTGTTCAACGTGGCCGGCTCGGCGTTCAAACAAGCCCAGCAGGGCAATCTCGGCGCACTCGTATATGCCAAGCAGAACTTCCACGTCTATTACTACCGCAATGTCGACATGGCACCCGGCATCATTCAGATCGACAACGCCGACGGCCTCGTCCTGCAGAACAACCGGATACAGCACACCGGCGTCGACGGAATCACCATGGCCAACGACGTGGTGAATTCGCAGTTGATCGGAAACTACACCAACGACATCGCCGGATCCGCTATCGTCGTCGGCCATCCCCAGCATGTCTACATCGGGGACCACACCGCGACGAATCACGAGAAGTATCCCGCTCAGGTCGAAGGAGCGCCCAAGAACATCGAGATAAAGAACAACTACATCTACGACAGTGCTGTTCTGTTCAACGGGCACAGCCCCATCTCGGCGTACTTCGCCGACAGCTTGACCATCCAGCACAATCGCGTCGAGAAAGCCCCGTGGTCCGGCATAACGCTCGGCTGGGGGTGGTGGAACTTCGACGGATCGTCAGGCTCGATCCAGCCCAACCGGCCGACCACCACGGCGAAGAACAACAACATCAGCTACAACCACATCATCGACACGGTGCAGCGCCTGGGCGATACGGCTCCCATCTACACGCTGGGCAGCCAGCCGGGAACCACGATCAACAACAACTATCTGCAGGGCGTCCCGGCCGGTCACAAGTACGGACTCCACCCGGACGAAGGCTCAGCGTTCATAACCTTCCGCGACAACGTCCTGAGCGTGGACAAGAATGTCACGTGGCTCATCAACTCCGACGACTTCGGGCGTAAGCATGATCTGAGCATCACGCAGACATACGGCCCTATCAACAAAGTTTCCAACAAGAACCTGCCGAACAGCACGGTCCAGGACATCCTCGTATCCTCCGACTACGTCTGGCCGTCGCAGGCCTATGGCATAGCCGTGAACTCCGGACTCGAGGACGCGTACAGGAACATCATCCCCCAGAGCAATCTTTCTCTGCCGGATTACGTCCTGCCCGCCAGCACCTTCGTCGGCGCCGGCGTGACATCGATCCCCATCCGCAGCACCGGCGATGCGAGCAAGACGGTCTGGCTGGCCCCCTCGGGCACGACCTCCTTCGTCGTCGGCAACACGATGACCCGGGCAAGCGGAACCGCGACCTCCATTGCCGTTCCGCCGTCGACCGGTGAGTATCGGCTCTACGTCGTGGACGCCCAGGGGAATCGATCGGTTGAGTCGAAATCGCTCGTCAGGCAAGGAAACGGCGGGAGCAGCCAGCAGAACGTCACGATCGTGGGCGGCCAGTCGGGTCGATGCGCGGACGTCAGCGGCGGCACTGCGACCAACGGCGCCCAGGCGCAGCTGTGGGACTGCAACGGACAGACCAACCAGCGGTGGACGTACACGTCGGGCAAGCAGCTGCAGGTGTTCGGCAACAAGTGCCTGGACGCCTACAACCGGGGCACCTCGAACGGCACCCAAGTGGTGATCTGGGACTGCAACGGACAGACCAACCAGCAGTGGAACCTCAATTCCAACGGCACCATCACCGGTGTGCAGTCCGGATTGTGCCTGGACGCCAACGGCGGCGGCACCGCCAACGGAACGAAGATCATTCTGTGGTCGTGCAACGGCGGCAGCAACCAGCAGTGGAGCCTGCGCAGCTGACGTGAGGTCCTACCGGGCCGCGGACGGTCAACAACCGCCCGCGGCCCACCCTGCCGACGGTCGGGATTCCATCCGAAGGCGCTGCGGTGTCAATCCCCTGCAAAGGAAAGCGCGGAGGCGATCCTCTGCCAGAGGGCCGGCGCGGGGTCCGCTAGGTGCCCGTGTACAAACTGATCGTCAGGTCGGTTTGGGCGATGCCGATCGTGCGAGTCCTCGCCCCATGAGAATGATGATCGCCCACAAGACCATCCACGACAGTGTGCGTTTCACCACCCACCTGCGCGGAAGGAGCACGAAGCCGCTGACATCGTCACTGCGCTTGACGATCTCCAGGGTGAGCCGGAGGCGCTTTGGGCCCAGATCACGAGCTTGCCGGCGTAGGCGCTGTCGGCCCAGATCAGCGTGGGGGTTTCTAGATTTCTTCGATGAATGCCCGGATTCAGGTCTTGAACTGAGCTCCGACTTCGTTCTCGGCTGCATCGATCAGATCGTTTGGGTCGTCCGGCGGGACCAGCCCGAAGCGCCGGTTCAGCCATGCGACATATGTCTTGTGAGCTTGGGCTCCGCCGTCGCACTCACGATGGTGTCCCCTATACCCGCCGAAACTGGCGCCGCCCCAGTCCACGTCAAGTGGTCGATCGCTCGCGAGTTGGCGCAGTAGATCCCGGAGTTCGCGTGCGGTGAGGTGGATTCCTCCTTCGTCTCCGAACACGACGATGGGCAAGGTGGAGAGGTCCGCGCGGTCGTCCCTGCGCCATAAGGCATAGAACGAGCCCGAACTGTTGGCGTAGGCGAAGGGCAGGAAGGCGTCGATGAACTCTTGGGCGTCTGACCAGCCGTCGTGCTTTGGCTCTCCGAATTCGATCAGCTCGAACCGTCCGAGACGAACTTTCCTTCGAGTTGCTTCTCAAGGTCGTTGAGCTGGTTCAGTTCTGGTACAGGTGAATAAGCGCTGCTCATGGAGACGCTGTCCCATCGGCTGGGAGCGGGAGGCAAGATCGTTTGATGGAGGATACAGGCTCCAGCGAAGGCGCGGGTGGCTTGCGGGATGGCGCACGGTCATCGGGCGAAACAGTGACGTAGGGCGAATCTCCTGCGACAGGAAGTGACCTTCCGGTAGCAACGGTGGTTGGCCAAGCCCCATCATCGACCGGAAGGCCTGCCGCCGTTGCACGCCGTCGCTCCCGTCGCTGTTTCCCGTACCGAAGAAACTGCCTGCACGTGTGTGGCCTGCCAGTCCGGTCGGGGTGCCGATCACCCCATCCGGGCGCCCCGCTACACCACCGACATGAGTGACGAGGAATGGCAGGTCATCAAGCCGTTGATGCCCTGGCCGGCCTGGTTACAGGGCAACGGCGGACGACCCGAGAAGTACTGCCGTCGCCGGGTCATGGACGCCATTCGGTACGTGGCTGACAACGGCTGCAAATGGCGCAATCTGCCCGCCGACTTCCTGATGCCCTGGCGCACCGTCCACGCCACCTTCACACGCCGTTGCAAGCACCCCCCGCACTTCGGCTTAAGGTCTCTCAGCAAGAGAGGGAGGCTCGGGGGTGTCGAGGCTGGTGCCGGGCATGGTGGGCTGGTCAGGCTTGCTGGGTTGCGCGGGTTTGGGTGAGACGGTAGGAGTCGGTGCCGGTTTCGACCATTTTGCCGCCGAAGGTGAGGCGGTCGACGATGGCGGCGCAGAGGCGGGGGTCGGTGAAGGTCTTGGGGGTGGCGCCGTCGTCCGGCTTCGCGAGGAGACCTGGGATTCAGACGTCATGCGGGCGCGGCGATCTCCCGGCCCGGGGGTGACCAGGCCTGACTCGTACGCCAGCGCCACCGCTTGCGCCCGGCTGCCGAGGTTGAGTTTGACCATGGCGCGGTTGAGGTGGGTCTTGACGGTGGCCTCGCTGACGTTCAGGCGCGTGGCGATCTCGGCGTTCGGCAGGGCGTGACCCACGAGCTTGAGAACCTCGGCTTCGCGGGCGGTCAGGGCGTCGAGTTCGGGCGCGAGTCGGGTGACGTCAGGGTCCGGCCGGCGGGTATAGGCCTTGACGAGGCGCTGAGTGACGGTGGGCGCGAAGAGCATGTCGCCGGAGGCGATGGTGTGGATGGCGGCGATGAGCCGTTCGGGCGGGGTGTCCTTCAACAGGAATCCTGAGGCGCCGGCGCGCAGCGCGTTGTAGACGTATTCGTCGAGGTCGAAGGTGGTCAGGATGACCACGCGGGGCGGCTGGTCGCGGTGCGCGGACAGGATGCGCTCGGTGGCCGTGACCCCGTTCATGCTGGGCATCCTGACGTCCATGAGGATCACGTCGGGCCGGGCGGCGGCCGTCAGGGCGATGGCCTCCTGTCCGCTCGCGGCTTCGCCGACGACGTCGAGGCCGGGGGCGGCGCGGATCAGCGCCGCGAGGCCGGCGCGAATGAGGACCTGGTCGTCGACGACGAGTACTTTGATCATCTGCGCGGTTCACGGGCCGGGAGTGAGAGGCTGGATGTCCGTGCCCGGGGAGGGCAGCGGCAGAGTGACCACGACCTCGAATCCTCCTGACGGCTTCGAACCGGTCTTGACCGTTCCCTTGTAAAGTTTGACGCGTTCCCGCATGCCGATCAAGCCGTGGCCGTCCCCTTCCGGGGTATCCGGAGCCCCGCGCCCGTCGTCGCTGATGCGCAGTTCCAGTTCGGCTCCGTAGTCGAGCGAGACCCGCGCCGTAGCGGGACCGGCGTGTTTGAGCACGTTGGTGAGGCATTCCTGGACGATTCGGTAGGCGCACAGGTCGATCCCGGGTGGCATTGGGCGTACCGTGCCGGTGATCGACACCTCCACCGGGACGCCTGCGGAGCGCACCCGTTCCGTCAGCTGATCGAGCCGGCCCAGGCCTGGCACCGGATCGTAGCTGTCAGCACGCTCGTCAGCGCTGTCGTTGGCGTCGATGCGCAGGACGGCCAGCAGCCGCCGCATCTCGCCCATGACCTCGCTGCCCGTGTCGGCGATGGTGGTGAGAGCCTGGCGCGCGGTTGGGGGGTCGGAGCCGAAGACGTAGCGGGCCAGCCCCGCCTGAATCACGATGACCGACATATGGTGGGCGACCACGTCATGCAGTTCGCGGGCTATACGCAGGCGTTCCTCGGTGACGGCACGCCGCGCTCTGCCCTCCTGGTCGCGCCGTAAGCGCTCGGTCAGGTCGGCGAGCTGCTTGTTGCGCTTGATGACCGTCCGTGTCCGGTTGCCGAACGACCATACGACGGCCACCATGAGGCTGCCCTGCACGATGTTGGGCCAGGTGTAGTTGTCCGGAGCAAGGACCGCCGCATGCCACCAGGAGGCCGCCACGGCAAGTGCGCAGGGGACGGACACGGCCGGGAGCCGTCGGGCGGCCACCGTGTAGAGGACCAGCAGCTGCGGCAGCTCGTTGAGCCGGGCGTCGTAGCCGGCCACGTGGAAGACGAGCCCGGCGACCCAGGCGACCCCCAGCACGGTCAGCGGGGCGCGTCGCCGCCAGGCCAGAACGAGGGTGACGACCAGTGTCAGCCCCACACCGGCGGCGTCCCAAGGCCGCCGCGCGTAGCCCAACTGCGCCGCTTCCTCGGACAGCAGGAAGCCGAACACCACAGAGGTGACCGCGACCACCACGCTGAAGATCACATCGATGACGAAGGGGTTCATCGCGGCGAGCCGCCTGAGCGACGACAGTATCTTCACGCGCATCAGCGCATGCTAACCGCCGCGGGAAGCGCCACTCATCGCCTGAGCGGTCGGTCCGCCGCTGCTACCTCCGCGGTAGGAACGCCAGGCATATACAGCAGAGGTTTACCCCTCACGCACCGCCGTACCGCAGATGGCGCAGCGATCTCTATCCAAGAGTTTGACGCCAAGGACGACCGCTTTTTCCTATAAATGGTGCCGGTCCGAGTCGCCGGCGCTGTCAGAAAGCGGAGTGCCCGCAAGGGGCGGGTTCGTCCTGCGACGCGGTGGAACCGATGAGCAGCTTACGCAAGCACACTTCGTCGCACTTCCTGGAGGCTCGATGCGCCGCCGCACCCCCCGCAGCGTCCTCAGCCGTGTCCTCGCCATGGTCATGTCGCTGGTCATGTCGCTGCTGGTCTGCTGTCCGCAAGCCGTTGCGGCCTCGCCGGGTGGGTCCCCCGCGCCGGCGGCGACGGGCAGCCCGCCCGCGCGGTCCGAACGCGAGGCTCTGGAGCTGGCGCGCGGCAGCAGGCAGCGCGTTGAGGTGCTGTCGCTGCGCACGGAGACCCGCCAGGTGTTCGCCAATCCCGACGGCTCGTACACCTCCGAAACCTCGGCGCTGCCTGAGCGGGTACGGCGCGGCGGTGACTGGGCCGACGTCGACCCGACCCTGGTCTTCGCCGCGGACGGAAGCGTACGCACCGTGGCGACGCCGCTGGACCTGACCTTCTCGGGCGGCGGGACAGCCCCGCTGGCCGCCATCGGCGAGGGTGGCCGTTCGGTCGCGATGACCTGGCCGGGGCGCCTGCCGAAGCCGGTGCTCGAAGGGGACACCGCGACCTACGGCGAGGTGCTGCCCGGCCTCGACTTGAAGGTCACCGCTTCGGTGCTCGGCTTATCCGAGGTGCTCGTGGTCAAGACCAGGCAGGCCGCCGCCAACCCCGCGCTGAACCAGCTCGCCTTCAGCATGCGCACGAACGGGCTGACGGTGCACAAGACGGCGACCGGCGGCCTGAGCGCCGTCACCGAGACGGGAACCGAGCTGTTCCACGCGCCGGCGCCGAGGATGTGGGACTCCTCCGGTACGACGTCCGACCCCGCCACGCTCAAGGCCGGGCCGTCGAGCGAGGGCAGGCAGGCCGTCATGGGCGTGGACGTGGCCGGGGACCGTCTCTCGATCACGCCGGACAAGAGCCTGCTGACCTCTCCCGGCACCATGTACCCGGTCTACATCGACCCGCAGTGGTCAGGGTCGAAGCTGGCCTGGACGTACGTGGACAAGTCCTACCCCTCCCAGGATTACTGGAACTCCAGCCACATGCCGGAGGCCGGCTCCTACGGCGGCGGCGTGAAGCGCTCGTTCTTCCGCATGGATTCCGACAACGTCAACGGCAAGCACATCCTGAAGGCCACGTTCCGCATCACGCAGATCAAGTCCTGGGGCTGCACCTCCGACCCGCAGGCCGTGCAGCTCTGGCTCACCGGCGGCATCTCCACCTCCACGACCTGGAACCATCAGCCGTCCTGGTCCGACTACCAGGACAGCGTCGCCTCCGACGCCGGATACAGCTCCTCCTGCCCGGACAAGGGCATCGAGTTCAACGTGACCAAGGCGATCGTCCGGGCCGCCAAATCGGGCTGGTCGAACACGACGTTCGGGCTGAGGGACTACAACGACACCAGCGGCAGCGTGTGGGGATGGAAGGGCTTCAGCAACGCGCCGAAGCTGGTCATCGACTACAACACCCCGCCGGCGGCTCCGTCGGGGATCGGCACCTATCCGGCCACGCCCTGTGTCACCGGAGCGGCCCGGCCGGCGGTCAACGCCGGTGACGCGGCCAACCCGCTCCAGCTCAAGGCCCGGATCTACGACCCGGACAAGGCCAACGACGGCGTACGGGCCGAGTTCAGCCTGCACCACTACAACGCCACCACCGGCGTGTGGGACGACATCACCTCGACCATGCCCGGCGGCGGCAAGACCGCCTACAAGTACACCACCTCGGCCACCGACCACTCGATCAAGCTGTCCGGGCTCGTCACCGGCCACAGTTACGCCTACCGGGTCAAGGCCTACGACGGCACCGACTCCAGCGCATGGAGCAAATGGTGCGAGTTCGCCGTGGACACCGTCGATCCCGTCACCCTGCCCAAGGTGACCTCCCTGGACTATCCGCCGAACACGCCCGACGCCTGGCAGGGCAGCGTGGGGTGGGCGGGCGGCCTCACGCTGGCTCCCGGCGACGGCGAGAGCGACGTGTCGGCCTTCCGCTGGGCGCTCGACGACCCGGCTCTGGCCACCCCCGCCACCCAGATCTCGATCCCGGCCGGGCAGACCACCGTGAACGTGCGGGTCGCGCCCCGCCACGACTGGCTCAACGCCCTGTACGTCTACCCGGTGGACAGGGCGGGCAACGTCGGCAAGACCCCGACCGTCTACAGCTTCTACGTCAACGCCGGATTCGGCCCCGAGGGACACTGGCGGCTGGACGAGACCGCGGGAACCACGGCGGCCGACTCCGCGGCGACGACCCACCCTGCGACACTCGGTGGCGGCACCACCTGGACCGGCGCGCGTGTCGCCGGAGGCCTGCGCCTGGACGGCAGCACCGGCTACGGCAGCACGTCCGGCCCGGTGGTGCACACCGACCGGAGCATGAGCGTGTCGGCCTGGGTGCTGCTGAACGACAAGACCAAGAACTCCACCGTGGTCAGCCAGAACGCCGTGCGCGGCTCGGGCTTCCAGCTCTACTACTCCTCCGGCTACAAGCGGTGGATCTTCAACAAGTTCAACGCCGACGTCGACGACATGACCATCGTCCGGGCGATCAGCGACGACGAGCCGACGACCGGGATCTGGACGCATCTGACCGGGGTGTGGGACGCGCCGGAACGGCAGTTGCGGCTGTACGTCAACGGCATCCTGCAATCCACGAAGGGCGACTTCCCGTACAAGCCGTGGGACGCGACCGGGCCGCTGCAGCTTGGGCGGGTGCAATGGAAGGGCACCTACATCGAGAACTTCGCCGGTGACATCGACGACGTGCAGATCTGGAAGCGGGAGCTGTCCGACGACCCGCGTACCGTCAACGACCCCGCGCTCGGCAACGAGATCGCCGCCATGGCCAAGCAACCTCCCATCCAGCGCGGCTGGTGGAAGTTCGAGGAGACCACGGGTACCACGGCGGTCAACTCCACCGACAGCCGCTGGCCCGCCGCCCTGGGCGGCGGCGCCGCCTGGACCGGCGACGGCTTCGACGGCGGCGGCGCGCTCAGCTTGAACGGCACCACCGGCTACGCGACCACCCCGTCGGCGCCGCTCCGCACCGACCACAGCTACGCCGTGACCGCGTGGGTCCGCCTGTCAGGCGACGACACCTGCGTGCTGCCGAGCCACGCGATGACCGTCCTGGCCCAGGACGGAGCCACCTACAGCTCCTTCTACCTCGGCTACCGGCTCATCGCCGAGAACGGCGTCGCGGTGCCGCACTGGTCGTTCTCGACAACCCCTGACGCCGCCAGTGGCACCCTGACGCACGCCACCTCGGCCGAGCCCATCGACTGCTCAGCGCTCAACACCTGGACCCACCTGGCCGGCGTGTACGACGAGCAGGCCAAACAGATCCGCCTCTACGTCAACGGCCAGCTCAACGACCAGCGTCCCGTCACCGGCGGATGGGCGGCAGGCGCACTGCAGATCGGCCGCGCCACGTACAAGAGCGCCGCCGTGGACTACTTCAGCGGCGACATCGACGACGTCCGCGCCTACACCGGCACCCTGACCGACCGTCAGGTCATCAACATCGCGATGAACCTGCCCATCGACGGCTAGACGCCACGCTCCACACGCTCACCGACGCCCCCTCGGGAGGAAAGCCGTGCTCGGTTCAAGGCGAGGCTGGATCGAGATCGCCGCAGTTCTAGTCATCGTGGTGCCGGCAACGCTGACGGCGCCGACCGCCGCCCAGGCGACCGACGACCCCGGCTGGCAGCAGGCCCAGGAACAGCATCCGGTGCCCGGCCGCACCGTCAAGGCACGCGGGCCCTTGACGGACCCGGGGGCCGGATACGACCTCAAGGGCGCACCCGCCGTGTCCTGGCCGCAAGCGGGCACCGCGACCGTGACCGTCCCGGCGGCCGGCGACACGCCGTCCCAGAGCGCGGAGAGCACCGCCACAGCGGGGGCAACCGCGCCGAGCGGCGGCAGGGCCAGGTTACGGGCCGGAGGCTTGCCTGTCTGGCTGGGCCGGGCCGCGCCCGCGACCCTATCGAAGGGCGCGCGGGAGGCCACCATCGTCCAGGTGCGCACGCTCGACGCACGCAGCGCCGACAGATCGCAGATCAAGGGCCTCGGCATCCAGCTCACCACGCAGAACGCCCCGGCTCGCTTGTCCGTCGAGGTCGACTACTCGGCCTTCCGGTACGCCATCGGCGGCGACTGGGCCTCCCGCCTGCGCCTGGTCCAGTTGCCGGCGTGCGCGGCCACCATGCCCGACCTGCCCGAGTGCCAGACCCGCACGCCCCTGCCGACGAGCAACGACGTCACCACCGGCCGGCTGGCCGCCGACGTCGCCCTCGCCGCAGGGGCGACCACGCTGGCCGCCGAGGCCGCCCCGTCCGGTTCTGCGGGCACGTACGAGGCCACGTCGCTGTCGCCGTCGGCGACCTGGAACGAGGGCAACCAGAGCGGCTCGTTCTCCTGGTCCTATCCGCTGCGCCTGCCGCCGGCCCCGGGCGGGCCGACTCCCGACGTCGGGTTCGTCTACTCCTCGGGCAGCATCGACGGCCGCACCGTCGCCACCAACAATCAGGCGTCCTGGATCGGCGAGGGTTTCGACTACTGGCCCGGTTTCATCGAGCGCAGGTACAAGGCGTGCGCCGATGACGGCGTGACGCCCAAGCGCGGCGATCAGTGCTGGGGCAACCACAACGCCATCATGGCCGTGAATGGCCGGGCCACTGAGCTGGTTCTCGACGACGCCACCGGTACCTGGCAGCCGAAGGAGGACGACGGCTCCAGGATCGAGAAGCTGTCGGGTGCCGACAACGGCGACAACGACGGCGAGTACTGGCGCCTCACCACCCCCGACGGTACCCAGTACTACTTCGGCCAGAACCACCTGCCCGGCTGGGCGAGCGGCAAGGCCGAGACACAGTCGGTGTGGACGGTCCCGGTGTTCGGCGACGACGACGGCGAGCCCTGCCACAAGGACTCCTTCTCCGACTCTTGGTGCCGGCAGGCGTGGCGGTGGAACCTCGACTACGTCGTGGACCCGCACGGCACGGTCAGCACGTTCTGGTACGCCAAGGAGAGCAACTACTACCGCCGCGACGTCACCCTCCTGACCGACGGCGTGCCGAACGGCACACCCACGGTCTACGACCGCAGCGGCTACCTCAAGCGCATCGACTACGGCCAGCGCTCCGACGCGATCTTCTCCGCCTCGGCCCCGGCCCGGGTCGTCTTCGACAGCAAGGAGCGGTGCATCCCGACGTCGAGCTTCGACTGCGCCGAGGGCAAGTTCACCAAGGACAACGCGAAGTACTGGCCAGACGTCCCCTACGACCAGAACTGCGACTCCGGCGACAAGTGCCTCGACCGCTACTCCCCGACCTTCTGGACGCGCAAGCGGCTGGCCGCCGTCACCACTCAGGTGCTGTCGGGGAGCGCGTACAAGGACGTCGACACCTGGACCCTCGACCAGCAGATGCGCGCGCCCGGCGACGGCACGGCGGCGTCGTTGTGGCTGGCCGGGATCCAGCACACCGGGAAAGTCGGCGTGACGGCGTCGCTGCCGTCGGTAAGGTTCGCCGGCGTGCAGCGGCCCAACCGGGTCGATGCCCTGGAGGGACGGCCTCCGCTGACCAAGTGGCGCATCTCCGCGATCGACAACGAGACCGGCGGCGCCCTGTCCATTACCTACTCCGACGAGGACTGCAAGGCTGGGAACACCCCCGATCCGGACTCCAACACCCGCCGCTGCTACCCGCAGTACTGGTCGCCGGAGGGCGCTACCTCGCCCAAGCGCGACTGGTTCCACAAGTACGTGGTTACCCAGGTCCAGCAGATCGACCGTACCGGCGGCGCGCCCGACGTGCTGGAGACGTATGAGTATCTCGGCGGCAGCGCCTGGCACCACGATGACGACGACGGTCTGACCAAGGAGAAGTACAAGACCTGGTCGCAGTGGCGCGGCTACGGCACGTTGCGGGTGCTACGCGGCGCTCCCGGGGAACAGCGCTCCAAGGCCGAGTTCACCTACTTCCGCGGCATGGACGGCGACGAGCTGTCCGGCGGCGGCACCCGCGACGTCAAGATCACCGACTCCACGGGGACGGCTGTGGACGACGCCGAGCCGCTGCAGGGCCGGGTCCGGGAGGAGGTCCGCTACGACGGGCCCACCGGGGCTGCTCTGACGGGCACGACCAGCGGCTACTGGACCAAGCAGACCGCCAAACGGGTCCGCTCCTGGGGCACTACCACCGCACACATGGTGCGCGGGGGCAAGACCCGCATCCGCACCGCGCTGGCCTCCGGCGGCTGGCGGTACACCACTACCGACACCGGCTACAACACCGACGGCCTGTCCACCGAGGTCAACAACCTCGGCGACGAGGCCACCACCGACGACGACCAGTGCATCCGCACCACCTACGCACGCGACACCACCCGGTGGATGCTTTCCTACGCCGCTCGCGTGGAAACCGTTGCGAAAGCATGCTCCGCCACCCCCGACCGGCCCGCCGACGTGCTCTCCGACGTGCGCAAATACTACGACGGCAAGGCGTTCGGCGCGGCGCCGTCCAAGGGCGACGTCACCAAGACCGAAAAACTCGGCTCCTGGGACGGCGGCCCCCAGTACGTCACCGTCGGCACCACCACCTTTGACCTCTACGGCCGCCCTCTGGTGGTCACCGACCCCAACGGCACCACCACCAAGACCTCCTACACCCCGGCCACAGGACTGGTTACCGCCAAACAGGAGACCAACGCCCTCGGTCACGTCACTACCACCGAGATCGAGCCCGCCTGGGGCCTGGCCACCGCCACCACCGACGCTAACGGCAAACGCACCGACCTGGCCTACGACCCGCTCGGCCGGCTGACCGGCGTCTGGCTGCCCGGCCACGCCAAGACCACCTACGCCTCGACCCCGAACACGAAGTTCAGCTACCAGATCCGCACCGACGGGCCCACCACCGTCACAAGCTCGACACTGCGCGCCGACGGCACCACCTACACCTCCGGCTACGCCCTCTACGATGGCCTGTTACGCACCCGCCAGACCCAGCAGCCCGCCCCCGGCGGCGGCCGCCTGATCAACGACACCTTCTACGACACCCGCGGCCTGGTCTACAAGACCAACGACGACTACTACACCGAAGGCGACCCCGGCGGCACGCTGTGGGTACCAGCCAGTGACGACGACGTCCCCGGGCAGAACGTCACCGTCTACAACGGCATGGAATGGCCCACCGCGCAGATCTTCCGCAAGCGCGGCACCGAGCAGTGGCGCACCACCACGACCTACGGCGGCGACCGCATCAGCGTCGACCCGCCCCCCGGTTCCACCCCCACCACCAAGATCGTCAACGCACAGGGGAAGACCACTGAATTCCGCCAGTACCACGGCGACGCCCCGGCCGGGGACTACGACACCACCACCTACACATACACCCGCGCCGGACAGCCCGCCACCATCACCGACACCGCTGGCAACACCTGGACTTACCACTACGACCTGCGCGGCCGCATGACCCAGACCGATGATCCCGACAAGGGCACCGCCAAGCTCTCCTACGACGACAGGAACGACCTGCTCACGACGGTCACCGACGCCCGCGGCGCCAGCCTGTTCCTCACTTACGACGCCCTCGGACGCAAGACCGCCGAATACTCCGGCACCTCCACCGCCGGCACCAAAATCGCCGAGTGGACCTTCGACAAACTCGCCGACGGCACCGAGGCCAAGGGCCGCCAGACCGGCTCCACCCGGTACGTGAGGAATGCCGCCACCGGCGCGATGGACGCCTACACCAGCGCTGTGACCGGCTACGACAACGCCTACCGGCCCACCGGCACCCAGACCGTGATCCCGGCCGCCGAAGGTGCCCTGGCCGGCACGTACAAGACCACCACCGACTACAACCCCGACGGGACCGTCCACCGCACCGTGCTGCCCGCCGCCGGCGGCCTGCTCGGCGAGACACTCTTGTACGACTACGATGCGCTCGGCAACCCGACCACGATGCGGGGCCTGACCAACTACGTCACCTCGACGACCTACTCCAAGCTCGGCCAGGTCCTCGACATGACGATGACCACCGGCCTGAAGCGGGTCAAGGAGACCAACTTCTACGAGGAGGGCACCAACCGGCTCACCCGCTCCCTCTACGAACGCGAGACCGCTCCCATCTCCGTCGCCGACACCAACTACACCTACGACCAGTCCGGCAACATCCTCAAAATCGCCGACACGCCCTCCAACCAGACATCCGACGTCCAATGCTTCCGCCAGGACTACCTGCGACGTCTGACTGACGCCTGGACGACATCCACCGGCGACTGCGCCACGGCTCCCTCGCAGAGCGTCGTCGGCGGACCGGCACCGTACTGGCAGTCCTTCGCCTACGACAATGTCGGCAACCGCACCAAGGACATCGACCACCAGGCCACCGGCGACGTCACCAAGACGTACACTTACGCGGGCGCCGGCAAGCCACAACCGCACACGCTGGCCTCCGTCGCGTACAAGGGCGGAACGCGTGACGGCCAGATCGACACCTACACCTACGACCAGGCCGGCAACACCACCGAACACGGCTCAAACCGCCTGCTGGAATGGGACGTCGAAGGTCACCTCGCCAAGTCGACCGACCCCTCCGGCGTGAGCACCTACGTCTATGACGCCGACGGCGACCGGCTTATCCGCCGCGACCCCACCTCCACCACCCTCTACGTCGCCGACATGGAAGTCCGGCTCGACACCAAGACCGGCGCCAAGACCGCAACCCGCTACCTCAGCTTCGCCGACCAGATCATCGCCGCCCGCACCAGCAAAGGCCTGGTCTGGCTCGGTGACGACCATCAGGGCACCACCACCACCATCGTCGACGACACCACCACCCAGACCGCCGCTCGGCGCCGATTCACTCCGTTCGGACAGCAACGCGGCGTCGCGCCGACATCCTGGCCGGGCCAGAAGGGCTTCGTCGGCGGCACCATCGACGAGTCCACC
Organism: Nonomuraea sp. NPDC050786; assembly: GCF_040654115.1. NCBI lineage: Bacteria > Bacillati > Actinomycetota > Actinomycetes > Streptosporangiales > Streptosporangiaceae > Nonomuraea > Nonomuraea sp. NPDC050786. The sequence continues at coordinate 87,771 of NZ_JBFAHJ010000023.1, read as the reverse complement.
GCCCTGACGCACCTTGGCGCCCGCGAATATGACCCCGAAACCGGCCGCTTCCTCTCCGTCGACCCCCTCTTCGACAGCGCAGACCCGCAGAGCTGGAACGGCTACGCCTACGCCGACAACAACCCCGTCGTCAACGCGGACGCCGACGGCACCATGTGCTACCACACTCCCGACGGGGTCGATTGCTTCAACGGCGACGGCGTGGACCGCCGCCCCAACAGCGACGGTCACGGGTACACGGTCTATCACCGGGGAAAGCCGGTGGCGTCCTCCGGTGACAGCGTCAGGCCACGGACGTTCTGCGACATGTTCCCGATCCTCTGCAAGCTTCCACCTCCGGTGAAATACCGGCCGAAGCCCAAACATGTCATCAAGTACCCCAGCTTCCTTGACGCCTTACTTGGAGGTCTCAACCTGTCGGGCGACCAAGGCGCGACCGGTGCTCCCGGCTACGCCACCATATGGGAGCAGATATTCAAGCAGTTCGGGGTCGAGATCACAGACAATGAGCACCGGCGGTCGAAACGGAAAGACAGGCCGGGGCCAGGGCACCGGCCGGAGATTGACAACGACCCCTCAGACCGACCGGCCCCGCCCCTCCTGCGCACACACCTGATCCAAGGCGGCGACGACCCGGCGAAGGTCCAGCGGCAGCGCGAGCGTAATCAGCTTGCGGTTCACTGCGGCAAGCAGGGGCTCTGGTGGGGGCTCGGGGGCGTGATCGCAGGGAGTCCTGGCGGGCCACCTGGAATGATCGCCGGGGCGAACGGCGGGATCATCGCGGGCGCTGGGTCCTGCCTGTGGGGATGACGCCGGGCCGCCGTCCGGAAGCCCGCCCGCCGGGTCTCCGGACGGCCCTCGGCAGAGCGACCTTCGTCCAGGGCCTGCATGAACTCGCCGGTATGCGAATGGGTGGCCGGTTCCGAGGGCCGCACCCCAGTACCTTCGAAAATCGCCTTGATCACGTCCCCGCGCTCGACCCGGCCACCCGCCGCCGTCTTCGTCCTGTCCGCGCTGACCCTGGCCGGGTGGCTGCTCACCGGAGGCGAGGTGCACGGCGGGGCGACGCGCAGGGCGTTGGCGAGGAGGTTGTCGATGATCCGCACGATGGCACCGGGCACGGCCCACACATGGCCCACGGGAGGGCCAATGACGGTGAGCGCGACCTGGTGTTCGGCGGCGAACGGAGCCCATGTCTCAGCCCGGTCGGCGATGGTGGCGTCCAGGTCGACCGGTTCCCGTGTTGTGGCGGCGTCCTCAAGGCGCGCCAGCGCGAGCAGCCCGTTGACCATACGGGCCAGCCGGTCGGTCTGAGGGGCCACGGTGATTCCGGACAGCCGTCTTATGGCGTAGAGCCTATGCGGCTGCTTGGAGCGAGAGGGACTCGTTAAGTACCTCCAGGGGCGGCCGGTAGCCGAGCGCCGACCTCAGACGCCATTGAGTTCGACGCGGGCTAGCAGATTCGCCGGGTGGTCGGGGTACTGATCGGAAGTTCCGGCGTGGCCCACAACCAGCGAGCGCCAATGAGAACGGGCGGGACTCCGTGGGACTGGAGACCCGCCCGTACCGCAATATTCGCCCTGGTCAGCGGCTGGAACCGCTGGTCAAGATCGAGTGCCCCCTGCAGGATTCGAACCTGCGCACCCGGCTCCGGAGGCCGGTGCTCTATCCCCTGAGCTAAGGGGGCTCGACGAGTGATAAGGCTATCAGCATCCCGACACCACTCGGCACCGGATAAAGCTCCTCGTACGCATCCCGCGAAAACCGCACGTGACAGCACTACTACGGGTAACTTTGCGCCCGTGGGCGAGGTTCTTGGGAAAGTACTGGTCGTCGATGACGACGAGGTCATCCGTCAGCTCATCGCGGTCAATCTGAACCTGGAGGGGTTCGAGGTCGCGACCGCCACCGACGGGCAGGACTGCCTTGATCGGGTGCTCGACGTCATGCCGGATGTCATCACGCTGGATGTGATGATGCCGTGCCTGGATGGATGGACGACTGCGGAGAAGTTGCGCACCGACGAGGCCACCAGCCATATCAAGGTCGTGCTGATCACGGCCCGGGCGCAGGACGATGACAGGAGACGGGGGCTGGGGATCGGGGTGGACGCTTATCTGACCAAGCCGTTCGATCCGGCTGAGCTCATTCAGGTGGTGCGGGATCTGGCGGCTGCTGGCCGGGGCTGAGGAGTGAGGGGCTGCGACCCTCGGCATCGGTCGGCGCACCTCCATGGATCAGCGGGCCGCGGAGCTCTACCTGCTGGTCGGTGACGCGCGGGGTGAGGGCGAAGCGCTGTTCTGGGTGGGGGTCTTTCATCGGGTGCTGATGGCGCCGCGGGCGTGATGCGCTGCGTCGAAGAGGCAGGCGTGACCGCGCCGGCGATGTAGCGGATTCTTTTGCGCGCTGCAGCCGGATTTTTTACGCGTACCCTGGCCCTACCCTCGTCCGAACCGCAGGAAGGTCGAACCGTGCGTAGCTCCATTTTCGGCAATCTCGAGTCCCAGCCGGTGCCCCCTGGATTCGCCCTCCAGAACGGCAAGATGCTGAGGGTTCAGCTGCCGCACGAAGTCCTGGCCAAGCAGGGCTCCATGGTCGCCTTCCAAGGGCAGATGGACTTCGACTACGAGGGCGGAGGGCTCGGCAAGCTGCTCAAGAAGGCCGTGACGGGCGAGGGCGCGTCACTCATGCGCGTACGCGGCGAAGGGCTGCTCTACCTCGCCGACAATGCCGACGACATTCACCTGTTCTACCTGGAGAACGAGGGGATCACCGTCAACGGGCGCAACCTGCTGGCGTTCCAGCCGCAGCTCACCTGGGACATCCAGCGCGTGCAGGGCGCCGGGATGGCGGCGGGCGGGCTGTTCAACACCACGGTGACCGGGACCGGGTGGGTGGCGGTGACCACGCACGGCACGCCGGTGCTGCTGGACGCCGGCCGCATGCCCACGTACGCCGACGGCCAGTCCGCGGTGTGCTGGAGCACCGGGCTGCGGGTCGGCGTCAACCGGACGATGAAGGTGGGCGCGTTGATCGGGCGCGGCAGCGGGGAGGCCATGCAGCTGTCGTTCAGCGGGCAGGGGTTCGTGCTGGTGCAGGCGAGTGAAGGCGCGCCCGTCATCACCCAGAAGGCCTAGACGGAGCCGGCCGTCAGCCGGCCCACCGGCGGCGGGCTCCTCACGGTGCTCGCCAAGGCGGGCCTGGTCCGCGGCAAGAGGATCGAACAGTGGGTGTACTACCGGCGCGGCAAGGATGAGATCGCGCAGCGAAGGAGTTGTTGAGCAGTCATGGGTGAGCTGTACGAGCGCCTGATCGCCGACATGGACGCCGCCGGCGCCCGCTACCGGCTGATCGACCATGCCCCCGAAGGGCGTACCGAGCTCGTCAGCGCGATGCGCGGGCACGACGTCGCCCAGGCGGCCAAGTGCCTCATCGTGATGGTCAAGATCGGCAAGAAGCAGACCCGGCACGTGCTGGCCGTCGTGCCCGGTGACGCCCGGCTGGACCTCCAGGCGGTCAAGGCGCTGCTGGACGGCACGTACGTGGCCTTCGCCGGCAAGGAGAAGGCCGAGGAGCTGGCCGGGAGCGTGAGCGGGACGGTGCTCCCGTTCAGCTACGACCCCCGGCTCGAGCTGGTCGCGGACCCGTCGCTGCTCGACCGGCCCGAGCTCTACTTCAACGCCGCCAGGCTCGACCGGTCCGTCGCGCTGGCCACCGAGGACTACGTGCGGCTGGCCGAGCCCAGGCTGGCGCCGATCATCCTGAACTAGGAGCAGGTGGGCGTGGGAGCGGTGTTCGCGCCGCTCCAGGAGGCGAGGAAGCCGAACGTCGTCGAGGCCCCGGGCGCGAGCGACCCGTTCCAGTTCACGTTACGCACGGTCACCGAAGAGCCGTCGGCGCTCAGGGTGCCGTTCCAGAGCTGGCTGATCCGCTGCCCGTTCGCGAACGCCCACTGCACCGTCCACCCGCTGATCGCCGCGGCGCCGCTGTTCTTGACGGTGACCTCGCCCTGGAAGCCGTCCTGCCACTGGTTCGTGATCTTGTACGTGGCCGTGCACCCGCCCGCGGGAACAGTGGGGGTGACGGTCGGCGTGACGGTGGGGGTGGCGGTCGGCGTGGAGGTCCCCGACAGGGCGTTCACCAGCGGCGGGTACCACTTGTCGGACATCTTCTGGTCCCCCGTGGCGTTCGGATGCACCCCGTCGTACGTGTCCGTGCTCGTGCTGAACCCCGTCCACTGGTCGACCACCGTGATCGGCGACTGCTGGGTGGTGGTCGCGGCGGCCCAGGCCGGGATGGCGTTGTTGAAGGTGACGGCGCGCTGGCCGCAGTCGGCGCAGTTGGACGGGTTCATCGGGATGATCTTGGCGACCAGGATCTTCATGTTGGGGTTGCCGGCCCGCATCTGGTTGACGAGCGTGGTGAACGCGCTGAGGATCGTCGCCGGCGCGAGGTTGCTCCACACGTCGTTCGTGCCGAGGTGCATCAGGACGATGTCGGGTTTGGTCGCGGAGAGCCAGCCGGGCAGCTGGTTCTGGTTGGCGATGTTGGTGGCCAGGTAGCCGCCGTGGCCCTCGTTGTCGCCGTCGTACGGGACGCCGCAGCCCTGCAGCGGGAGGGTGCCGACGAAGTCGATGTCGGTGTAGCCGGTGCTCTGGAGCCGGTTCCAGAGCAGGGCCCGCCAGCATCCGGGGGATCCGGTGATCGAGTCGCCGAGAGGCATGATCCTGGTTGCCGCGGCGCCGCTGGCCTGCGTGGTGGTCGCGAATAACACCGCCGCGGCGAGTGCCAGCATCGCCGCCAGCAAGGTGCTGGTCCTGCGCATCGTCTGCTCTCCCGTCGTAGCCTGCGCAGATCGTAAGAAGCGCGCTGGTAGGCGGGAAGGCGACTCGGTACGCACAGGCCCATGACCTGCGAGGACGCCGTGTAACTTTCAAGCCTGTCCAGGCCTGCCGCGGCGGACCACGACGAGCGGGCAGGGCGCGTGGTGGAGCATGGCCTGGCTGATCGAGCCCATGAGCATCCCGGCGAGTTGGCTGTGCCCGTGCGAGCCGACCACCAGCAGGTCCGCCCCCTTCGCCGCCTCCCGCAGCACCTCGACGGGATGGCCGTGCACGATCTCCGCCACCACGTCCACTCCGGGATGCCGGTCCCGGTGCCCGGCCAGGAACTCGTTCAGCTCCCGCAGCGCGTCCCGCTCGCTGTCGGGGTCGGCGGGCGCGAAACCGCTCGGATGCGGCCAGGCCCACGCGTGTACGGCGCGAAGCAGCGCACCGCGCAATTCGGACTCGGCGAACGCGAAGCCGAGCGCCTGCCGGCCTCCCGGAGAGCCGTCGACCCCCACGACCACCTCGCCCTGCGGCGTCGAAGGGCGATCGCGTACCAGGACCACGTCCGTGAGCGCGTGCGCGGCCACCCCGTACGCGACGGAGCCGACCAGCAGCCCGCGCACGCCGCCGATCCCCCGGCTGCCGACGACCAGCAGCTCGGCCTCTTCCGAGGCTCTGATCAGGGCGGTCCGGGGGTCGCCCGGCAGCAGGGCGGTCTCCACGCTGAGCCCGGGCCGCTCGCGCAGCGCCCGGTCCCGGGCCGAGAGGAGCACCGTCTTCGCACCTTCGCGCATCCACCGCCCCACCTCGGCGTAGCGGCCGTGGGTCTCCTCGCACACCCACTTCGGAACGGCGTGCGCCACGGTCAGCGGCGCGTGGCGCAGCGCCGCTTCCGTGGCGGCCCAGCCGGCGGCGTCCAGCCCGGTGCGCGAGCCGTCGACGCCCACGATGATCACGGAACTCGCTCCTTACGCGAACGCGTAGCACTCCACCTCGGCGCGCCGGAACGTCAGTCCCTTGGCTGTGGAGTCGCGCAGGCACTCGCGCTCTGCCTCGCTGAGTTTGAGCGTGCCGCAGACGGTCACGCCGGAGTACGTACGGCAGTCGAGCTTGTGGTCGACTCTGCCCACGCGGTACATCTCCCTGACCGCTGCCCTGCATCTAGCCTTCCCCGTGTCGGCGTAGCGGCATTGGGAGAGGAGGGTTTCGTACTGCTGCTGACTCACTTCTTGCTGGCCTGTACCGTCCGCGAAGGCGGCGGTCACGCCGGACGTGGCCATGACCACAAGTCCTGCGACAGCGGCGATCATTTTCATGGTTCCCCTGATGGGACCCATACCGCCCAGGGCGCTCGTCAAACCTCGCGCCGGATCGCGAGGACGCCGAGCCAGGTGCGCTGCTCGGCGCGGACGTGGTGCTCGATGACGTCGAATCCGGTCTCGGCGAGCAGTCCGAGCAGCGCCTCCGGCTCTCGGTGCACGAACCACCGGTACAGCTCGCCGCCGTACTGCACGCGCTCCCATCCCTCACCGTCCCCCGCCGACGTGCTCAAGCCCAGCACGCCACCGGGCCGTAGCGTCACCGACCAGGCACGCAACGTGGCCTCGGTCCCGGCGGCCGGCACGTGCAGGAGTGCCGCGATCGACCACAGACCGGCCAGCGAGCCGGGGGCGAGCGGCGGCCGGCGCAGGTCACCCAGCGCTGTGGCGACCCCGCGGGCGGTGGCGAGCCTGGCCATCTCGTACGAACGATCGACCCCCACGACCTGCAACCCCTGCTCAAGGAGCCACGCCGCGTCCCGGCCCGGACCGCAGCCGAGATCGGCCACCCGGCCGCCCGGGGGCAGGGCGTCGGCGAAGCGCTGCCTGAAGGCGAGGTAAGCGCTGTCCACGTGCTCGGTGCGTGCGGCGAACTCAGCAGCGATGTGGTCGTAACTGGCCGTGGTCGTGGAGATCGGGTCATCCATCACCGGATCATGCCATGCCGGTCAGGGAACGGGCTCCAGCATCCGGTGGGGGGACTCGAGGGCGCGGCTGACCGGGTCATTCCTGTTGCGCTCCAGGCCGGGGCCGGGGTGCACCTCCACCTCGTCCAGCGGGACGTGGCGGCCGCAGGCCGGGCAGTGCGACCGGGGGTCGAGCCGGCTGCCGCATGTCGCGTGGTGGAACAGCCGGCGCGGTCCGCGCTCGGACAGGTGCCGCTCGCCCCACTGCGCCAGAGTCAGCACGGAGATCCAGAGCTCGCGGCCCGCGGGCGTCAGGACGTACTCGTCGCGTGGCGGGGTGTCCTGGTAGCGGCGCCTGGCGAGGACGCCGGCCTCGACGAGGGCGGTGAGCCGCTGGGAGAGCACCGCGCGGGGAATGTCGAGGTGGGCGAGGAAGTCGCCGAAGCGGCGCACGCCGTACATGGCATCGCGGACCACCAGGAGCGTCCACCGTTCGCCGATCACTTCCAGGGCCCTGGCCAACGAGCAGTCCTGGCCGTCGTAGTTCTTGCCGAGCGCCATGAGGCCCATCTTAGTTCATTCACTGAACCGTGCTACCGTGCGCGACATGAGTTCAATGACCGAACCGACTGTGCAGCGGCACGCGACGCTCGCGGTGGCGTCGTCGGCGCCGCTCCTCGTGCTGACGAACTACACCGTGCCGATGGTGACGCTGCCGCAGACGGCCGCGTCGCTGGGCGCGGGGGCGACCGGGCCGGTGTGGATCCTGGGGGCGATCGCGCTGGGGTTGTCGTCGCTCTTGCTGGTCTCCGGCGGGCTGGCCGACGACCACGGGCGCAGGCGGGTGCTGGTGGCGGGCACGGCGGTGCTGGCCGGTGCCAGCGTGGTGGCCGCGGTGAGCACGTCAGTGCCGGTGTTCGTGCTGGCCAGGCTGGTGCAGGGCGGGGCGAGCGCGGCGATGCTGGCCGCGAGCCTGGGCATCGTGGGCCATGCCTACCCCGGAGGGACGGAACGGGTGCGGGCCAGCGGGCGGTACGGGGCGATGATGGGGCTCGGCACGGCGCTCGGGCCGCTGGTCTCCGGGGCGCTGGCGACGATGATGAGCTGGCGGGCGGTGTACTGGCTGCTGGCGGCCTGCGCGCTGGCGCTGGCCGTGGTGTCCGCCCGGGTGCTGGAGGAGTCGCGATCGGCGCTGCCGCGCCGGTTCGACGTGCCGGGCGTGGTGCTGCTCACCCTCGGCGTGGCCGCGCTGGTCGCGGGGGTGACGGAAGGGCGGGTCGGGTGGTCGCGGCCGGTCGTGCTGGGGGCTTTCGCGGTCGCGGTGGTGCTGGTGGGCGCGTTCGTCGCGGTGGAGCGGCGGCGGGCGGATCCGCTGATCGACCTGGAGCTGTTCCGGCGGCCGGCGTTCCTGGTGGCGACGGGCGGGGCGCTGGTCGTGGGGGCGGCGGTGGTCGGGCTGCTCAGTTACCTGCCCAGCGTGCTGCAGGCCGCGCACGGGCTGACGCCGCTGGACTCGGCGCTGCTGTTCTGCGTCTGGTCGGGGCTGTCGTTCGTGGCGTCGTTGCTGACCAGGCACGTACCGCTGGCCACGGCCGCGCGCCTGGCGCTCGGTCTGGGGCTGAGCGCGGCCGGGTTCGCCGGGCTGCTGGGCGTGGGCGGCTCGCTGCACCTGCCGCTGGTCGTCGCCGGGCTGGCGGTGAGCGGGGCCGGATCCGGGCTGATCAACTCCTCGATCACGCAGCTGGCGATCGACAGCGTGCCCGCCCACCGGGTGAGCATGGGCTCCGGGGCCAACAACACCGCCCGTTACGTCGGTTCCTCGCTGGGAGCCGCCGCCATGGCGGCCCTCATCGGCGCCTTCGGCTGGGGTCCGGGGACGGGGATCATGGTGGCGGCCTGCATCGTGCTCATGGGCGTCACGGCGGTCGCGGCCCTGGTCATGCCCGGTCGTCCTGGCGATCGAACAAGGCACTGACCCCGCTCGTGCAATCTCCTGCAGAAGGGGTAGGGCCTTCATTGAAGATTCCATGCGACCGTCTCCGAGGAGGTAGCAATGGACGACAGATCGGGAGTCGGCAAGACCGTACAGGACGTGATGCACCACGGAGCGGAATGCATCGGCGAGCACGACAGCCTGCGCAGAGCCGCGCAGATGATGCGTGACCTGTCAGTCGGCGCGTTGCCGATCTGCGGGGAGGACGACCGGCTCAAGGGGATCATCACCGACCGCGACATCGTGGTCATGTGCTGCGCCGAGGGCAAGGACCTCGACCGGACCACGGCGAGCGAGCTCGCCAAGGGGCTGGTGTGGGTGGAAGCCCACAGCAGCGTCGAAGAGGCGCTGCAGAAGATGGAGCAGCACCAGATCAAGCGGCTGCCTGTGATCGACAACCACCGGATCGTCGGCATGGTCAGCGAGGCCGACCTGGCGAAGGAGTTGCCGGACAACAAGCTCGCGGAGTTCGTCCACCGGATCTACGCGCCCTCGTGAGGCGACGCGTCCGGACCGATCACGCGAATGGGGCCCCGACCGGGGCCCCATTCGCCGTGTAACGGCAGCTGGCCGGCTACCCCGGCAAGAGCATGCGTGACCTGACCCCGCCGGGGTCAGGTCACGCGGGGGAGGTCAGATCCGGTCGGCGGCGATCAGGAGGTACTGGAAGCTGCCGTCCCGGTACGCCTCGAGAAAGGCCTCCTCGATCCCCGTCGCCAGGTGGGTCTTGGCGCGCAGCTCCCAGTACGGGATGGTCGCGGCGGTGAGGTCGATGACGTTGATGGGGACGAGGCGGTTGGCGGCCATTTCCTTGAAATAGGTGCTGCGCGGATGGATGTCGCAGATGTAGTGGGCGTTGATCTGGCTGACAGCGCGGGACGGCAGGCCGTAGGCGTCGTTGTAGCACCCGGTGATGCACACGTACCGGCCGCCGCGGCTCAGGAGGCGGGCGTGCTCGGCGAAGAGCAACGAGAGCTCGACGTACATCGTGCTCTCGTTGTTCCAGATCGCTTGGAACGTTCCCGTCTCGAATCCGGTGTCGAGCATGTTGCGGAAATGGAAGCGCACCTTGTCGTCGACGCCGCGCCGCGCGGCCTGCTCGTTGGCGAAGGTCACCTGGGACTCGGAAATGGAGACGCCGTCGACGTGGCAGCCGTACCTGAGGTTGACCAGGAGGCTGGAGCCGCCGCGGCCCGAGCCGGCGTCCAGCACCCGGTGCTCCGGCCGCAGGGCGCCGAGGTGGCTGATGAGGGTGTCGGCCTGCGCGTGCTCGAGCCGGTGGAGCTCCTCGATGACACGTTTCTCGCGGGTCTCCGCCGGGCCTTCCAGGACCGACCAGTTCACCTCTCCGATGCCGTAATGGTGGTGGTAAATGCCGTCGACCTCGCCCAGGCGCAGGTTGACCGGATTCTGCTCGGAGTTCCAATAGTCGGCGACCGAGTGCTGGTAGTAGGTGCTGAGGACGGGGGTGGCCGTCATCGGCGGGGCTCCTCTCTCTATGACTGATAGCGGCTGCTGGTGCTGTGCCATTCGAGACAGCCGGCCATCCACGCCTGCGCCCCGCGCAGGAAGCGCTTCAGCTCGACGGACGGGACGGTGGCGAGTCGCTGCTGGCTGGCCTCGAAGCCTCGGACGAAGTCGTTGTGCATGGCGACGGCGCGCTCGGTCGCCTCCCGGGTGGAGCAGCCCTCTTCCGCGGCGATGAGCAGGATCACGTTGGAGTCGGGGAGCTCGTCGGCCGCCTCCCTGTCGACGGAGTGCAGGTCGTTGACGAGCACGCTGGCGGTGCCGGCCTGCATGAGCGCGGTGTGGAACCTGCTGTCGAAGAAGAGGTTGGCGGGCAGCTCGTACTCCCCCACGATGTCGATGAGCGTCATGGACGTGTAGAAGCTGTCGTGCTGCCGGGCCGCGAGATAGCGCCACACGGGCGGCGGGGTCTCCAGGTAGCGCCAGGCCGCGTAGGCGGCCCAGCTCACGTACATCTGGGACGTGATGTTGCAGACCCGCCCCACCTGCGAGGGCGTGGCGTGGCGGCGTACGTGGCCGGCCGCCGATCGCAGCGAGACCAGCACGGGGTCGGCCCGGATCGCCTCCTCGAGCTCGCGGGTGTAGTCGCCCGCCGGTGGGGGCGGGTCCATGGCCGACGTCACGAGGGCGAGCCGCGGCGGGAGCTCGGTCGGCGTCGCGCCGAGCTCGGTCTCGTCCGCGTAGTAGTCGTCGGCGGCCCACCAGGCGGCGTTCATCTGGGCCGCGACCAGCAGCAGGTCGGGGTCGTCGGCGTCGGGATGGGTGAGCGTGGCCAGCCGCCCGTACCCCGTCGCGCGGAACTCCTCCATCCGCCCCTCGTGGAGGCCGACCCCCTCCGCCCAGGCCGCCAGCCGCCGGTCCACCTCGTCGGCGAGCTCCTGGTCGTCCCTGACGGTCTCCGGGCAGTAGAGCGGCGGGTACGACCCGTCGCCCCACTGCCGTTCCCGGTACGGCAGCGGGGCGAGACTGTGCCGGTAGAGGGCGCCGCGAAGCGCCTGCGCCGGGTCCACCGGGGCGGGCCTGGGAGGCTCGTGCCCGTCGCCTTCGGGGGGCCGTGGCACGGGATGGCGGTCCACCGGCGGGAGGCGCAGTGCGGAGGTGCCCAGGCCGGTGGGGCCTGCTGCGATGTCGGGCATGTCGCCGCCCCCTTCCTAGACGCGCGGGGCCGCGATGTCGACGTTCTCGAGGATGCCGATCGCGTCGGGCACCAGGATCGCCGCCGAATAGTAGGCGCTGACCAGGTACGACATCACGGCGTGCTGGTCGATGCCCATGAACCGGACGTTCAGCCCCGGCTCGTGCTCCTCCGGGAGGCCGGTCTGGTAGAGGCCGACAACTCCCTGGTCCTCTTCCCCCGTGCGCATGGCCAGGATGGAGGTGGTGTGGTGTTCGGAGATCGGGATCTTGCCGCAGGGGAAGATCGGGACCCCGCGCCAGGCCGGGACCTCGTGGCCGTCCACGTCGGTGCTGCCGGGCACCAGCCCGCGCTTGTTGCACTCCCTGAAGAACGCGGCGATCGCCTTGGGGTGGGCCAGCAGCAACCGGGTCTTGCGGCGCATGCTGATCAGGTCGTCCAGGTCGTCCGGGGTCGGAGGGCCGGACCAGGTGCTGATCCGCTGGCCGTACTCGGCGTTGTGCAGCAGGCCGAACTCGCGGTTGTTGAGCAGCTCCCACTCCTCGCGCTCGCGGATCTCGTGGACGGTCAGGCGCAGCTGCTGCTCGAGCTGGCTCATGGGGTCGTTGTAGAGGTCGGCCACCCGGGTGTGGACGCGCAGGACGGTCTGCGTGACGCTCAGCTCGTACTCGCGGGGATGGAGGTCGTAGTCCACGAACGTGCCGTCGATGACGGGCTCGCCGACGTGCCCGGACGCGATCGCGACGGCCGCCTCGCCGCGGCGGTTGACCGGCCTGCGCGTCTCCTCCAGATACCTCTCGACGTGCTCCCTCAGAGCGGGTGACCCGTCGTACAACCGCTGGAACTCCTGCCACGGCGACACCAGGATCGTGCCGGCGGTGGCGGCCTTGACGGTGCACGACCAGCGCGGGCTCTCCTGCGCGAGTGCCTCGTCGCCGAGGTGCTCACCGTCGGTGACGACGCCGAGGAGCAGCGTGTCGCCGTACGCGCCGGTGGCCAGCCGGTCGAGCCGGCCGTGGGCGATGACGTACGTCTCGGTGACGGGGGCGCCGGCCTCGGCGATCACATCGCCTGCCTGGAACTCCCGCGGCGCGAACGTGGCGGCGATCGCCCGCAGCATCTCGAGGTCGCCGAAGCCGCGCAGCGGGGGCAGCTCAGAGAGCGTCTCGGGGATGATCCGCACGTCGTCCGCGCCGTTCTGCACCACGCTCACCCGGCCGCGCCCGACCCGGTGCGTCAGCCTGCGGTTGACCCGGTACGTCCCGCCGCGCACGTCGACCCACGGCAGCCTGCGCAGCAGCCAGCGGGAGGTGATGGCCTGCATCTGCGGGCGGGTCTTGGTGGTGGTGGCCAGGTTGCGCGCTGCCCGAGTGTCCAGGCTCAACCGGGGCTCCGTAGACATGTTCCCTCGCAATCGCTCGCCTGTGGCTGCTGGTGCACCACTGAACGTAATCAGCCGGGCTCATTACGTAGAGTTGCCAGAGAGTCACCTACCGCTTACCTCGGTGCGATAGTGATCTAGCGGCGGGCGCGGGGCAGGCGTCGACTCATACTGCCTGCCAACGGGGGTATGGGACCGGCGATGTCCTCCGGCCAACGCGGCTACTTCGCCGGTCGTACGATCTCCGAGCTCGCGCAGGACCTGCGCGAGGGGCGTACCACGTCGGCGGCGCTCACCAGGCACGCACTCGAGGCCGTCGCGGCGCTCGACCCGGCGCTCAACGCGTTCGTCACCGTGGACGCGGAGGGCGCGACGGCCGCGGCGAACCACGCCGACTGCGAGCTGGCGCGCGGCATGGACCGGGGCCCGCTGCACGGCCTGCCCGCCGGGGTGAAGGACGTCATCATGGTGGCGGGCCTGCCCGCGACCATGGGCTCGCGGCACTTCGCCGGGTACGTCCCCGACACCGACGCCGCCTGCGTGGCCCTCCTGCGACAGGCCGGGGCCGTCATCGTCGGCAAGACCAACACGCACGAGTTCGGGTACGGCCCGACCGGCGACCGCTCGGCCGCCGGGCCGTGCCTCAACCCGTGGGACACCTCCCGCATGGCGGGCGGATCAAGCAGCGGCAGCGCGGCCGCCGTGGCGGCGGGCATGGTCCCGCTCGCCCTCGGCACCGACACCGGCGGCTCCACCCGCATCCCCGCGGCGCTGTGCGGGATCGCCGGCTTCAAGCCCGCGTACGGGGCCATCCCGGCGGACGGCGTCTTCCCCTTGGCGCGCTCCCTGGACCACGTCGGCCTGCTCGCGGGCGACGCGCAGGGCTGCCTCATCGCCTACCGCGCCCTCGCCCCAGACGCCGTCGCCGGCACGGGCGTGCCACGGGCCGGCTGGCTGGATCCGGCGGACCTCTTCCCCTGCGACCCGGAGGTGATCCGTACGGCGCGCCAGGCGCTGGAGGCCGGGACCGGCCCGCTGGACGAGCTCCGGCTGTCGCGGAAAGAGGCCGGCGACCTGCACGAGACGTTCACCGCCATGCAGAGCGGCGAGGTGGCGGCCGTGCACGCGGAGCGCATGGCGGAGGCGCCCGCCCTGTTCGACGGCGAGGTGCTCGAACGCCTGCGTACCGCCGCCACGGTGCCGGGCTGGCGGTACGTGCGCGCCCTGGAGGCCAGGCCCCGGCTGGCCGAAACGGTCGGCGCGCTGTTCGAGCGCCATGACGTCCTCGCGATGCCGACCGTGCCCATCACCGCCCCGCCCATCGGCCGCAGGGAGATCGAAGTGGGCGGCACGCTCGTCGCCGTGCGGGACGCGCTGCTCTCCCTGACCAGCCCGTGGAGCCTGCTGGGCCTGCCCGCTCTGAGCGTCCCCGCGGGAACGGTGGACGGCCTGCCGATCGGCGTCCAGCTCATCTGCCGCTCAGGGAACGAGCACCTGCTCTTCCAAACGGCCGCCAAAAATGGGCATTGACGAAAAATCCTTACATGGTACTCATAGATCAAGTCGGAAAGCTTCAGGACCCTCCATATGGTCCAGAGCTCACCCAAGGAGGACGCGCATGGCGCGCACCCAGCCCCCCGACACGCCCATCGACTTATACGCCGCGGTGCAAGGAGAGGTCTCCTGGTTCTGCTGCGGCACCGCCTGGGGACCATGCAGCAGCACAGGCAAGGGCGCCTGCGGCACCTGCAACTCCGGAAGCATGCAGCACGCCTGGCCCAACACCTCCGACGCCTGCTGGGCCATCACCCATCCCGACAGCTGCGGCTTCAACCTCTCCCGCCGGACCTGCGGTTTCCAGCACCGCACCACCAACCTGTGCAGCGGCGTCAGCGTCGTCACCGCCATCGCCGACTGCGGCCCGCAGACCGACCTGTTCTGCGGCGAGCGCAGCTGCTGCGGCTCGACCTGCGCCACCGACCGGATCATCGACCTCACTCCCGCGGCGTACAGCAAGATCGCCAGCCTCTCCACCGGCCTGCGGCCCTGCTCGATCGACGCGGCGTGAGGGGGCCACGATGACCAGCAGAAGAGACATGCTCAGGTCCGCCCTGCTCGGCGGCGGTGCCACGGTCGTCGCCGCGACCGCGCTGGGCTCGCTCGGCCCTGAGGCGGCCTTCGCCCGCTCGGCGTCCGACGTCGAGCCGGGCGCCCCCGACCCCAACTTCGCGGAGGGCCGGATCCGTTCGATCAAGGACAACACGCTCCTCGTCCTGGGCTCGAACATGGTCTTCCACAGCATCAAGGTCGTGGACGGCACGAGCCTGTGGAAGCTAGGCCCCGTGCCGTTCGACGAGGCCAAGCCGGGAGACGGCCTCTACGCGCGTGGCGTGCGGATGCCGGACGGCGTGCTGGCCGCCGAGTCGGTGTGGCTCAACATCGTCAACATCAAGGGCCACATCAAGAACATCACCGACAAGACCCTGCACCTCGATCACAACGGGCAAGAGGTGCTCTGCCACGTCGTGGCCGGCAAGTCGGTCGCCGTCCACTCCGAATCGCCGCCCACCGCGGACCTGTCGATGCTGAGGGTGGCCCAGCACGTGCAGATCCTCGGCGCCTGGCGGCCCGACACGAACGAGGTCGACATCGCAACCGTCTTCTCCCCCCACTAGGAGCCAGCCGTGCACGGGATCGCCGCGACGCAGCCGTACGTGATCGCCCTGTTCCTCGTCTGGGCGGGCCTGATGAAGCTGTTCAGCCGAAGGATGCGGGCGCGGGCCGGGCAGACCGCACTGGCCCGCCTGGTCGGCGCGGCGCGCGCGGTCCCGGCGCTCCGGCTCGTCGGAGTGGTCGAGCTCGCGGTGGCCGCGGCCCTGCTGGCGCCGCCCCTCTCCCCATGGGAGGGTACGGCCGCCGCGCTGCTCTGCGCCGGATTCCTGGCGTATCTCACCTATTCGTACGTGGCCGCGCCCACGGCGTCGTGCGGCTGCCTGGGCGCGCACTCCCGCCCGGTCGACGTGCGCGCCTTCACCCGGGCCGGTCTCCTGCTGGCCGCGAGCCTCGTGGCGATCCCCGCCGATCCGGGCCCGCCGCTCGTGGCGCTCGGCCTGGCTGAGGCCGTGGCCCTCATGGCTCTCTCCGCCGAGCTGGACCGCTACTGGCTCACCCCGCTGCGCCGGCTCCTCGTACGGCTGCGCCGCCCGCTGGCCGTGGTGCCGTCGGAGCACGTCCCGCTGGGCACCTCGCTGCACCTGCTCTACCGCAGCCCTGCGTACTGCTCGGCGTCCGCGCAGCTCACCTCGGACGTCCAGGACACCTGGGACGAGGACGGCCTGCGGTTCGTCGTCTACGGCGCCCGCGAGCGGACGGCGGTCTTCGCCGTCCCGCTCACCGGCGACGACCCCTCGGCCGTCCTGGTCACCCTCGTCGCGTCATGAGCTGACATCCGGTCAGCGCAGGGTCACCGCGCCCAGAGGAGTGTCGAGCACCGCCTCCAGCGCCGGTTCCGGGCCCTTCGAGATCTCCAGCACGGCGTCCAGCTCGGCCAGATCGCGGTGGAGCGCCTCCGGGTCCGGGTGGACGGCGGTGAAGGAGGCCAGGCCGAGCTGCGGGAGGCCGGAGGCGGCGGGGTGGGCGGTCGTGCCCCAGTCGATGAGGAACGGCACCAGGTTGATCGAGGCCACGTCGTTCCACCTGGTCAGCCGCCACTCCAGCAGCGTCCCGGCGGGTGTCCGGCGCGACAGCGGCTGCACGTCGCCGGGGTCGTAGCCGCGCTCGCGTGCCTGTCGTACCGTCGCGTCGATGTCGCCGGGCCGCACCGCCCATCGGGCCAGCCGGGGCTCGGCGAGCGTTTCCAGGCCGAACGCGCGGGGTCGCGGACCGGCTGACTCCGGGTCCGGGCCGATGATCTCCAGGTACGCGGTCGGGCCCAGGCCGGCCAGGTAGTTGGCGGTGCCGCCGGGGTGGCGCCCGCCCGCCACCGGGGTCACCCCCGTGCGCTCCGCGAACGCGGCGACGCCCGCGAGGAGGTCCGGGACGGCGTAGACGAGGTGGTCGAGTTCTGCCGTCATGCCGCGGGCTCCTGCACCGGCTCGCCCAGGGAGAGCATGAGGCGGTTGGCCCAGTTGAAGAACGCGGCCGCGTGGATGACGTCGCTGATCGCCAGGTCGTCGAGGCCGGCCGCGCGGAGCGCCTCGACGTGGTCGGCGGTGAACTCGGCCGGGGTGGCGGCCAGGGCCACCGAGGCGTCGATGATCGCCTGCCACTCCCCGTCCTGGGGCGCGTTGACGCCCTCGTCGAGCAGCCGGTCCACGTCGTCGGCGCGCTTGGAGTAGTGGGCGGCGAAGCGGGCGTGGACCGAGGCGCAGAACACGCAGCCGTTGCGGCGTGAGGTCGCCGCCGCCGCCAGCTCGCGCTCCGCGCGCGGCAGACCGCCCTCGGCGTTGTAGAAGATGTCGTTGTCGGTCTTCGTCCTGGCCTCCAGGACCGCCGGGTCGCGGGCGAGGAGCAGGAAGTACGGCGACTTCGCCCGGGCCTTGTCGACCAGCGCCTCGTAGTGCTCGTCGGTCAGCTCGTCGGTGGCCAGCGGCGTCAGCCACGGCTCCCAGCCGAGCTGGTCTCGCGTGAACGCCAGGTGCGTCATGAGGTCGGTCCCTTCTGCAGGTGACGCAGCCCGGCCACCACGCGGATCTGGAAGGTCAGGAAGGCGACGAGCTGCGACAGCGTCACGATGCCCGTGGTGCTCCAGCCCGCCCGCGCCAGCGCGGCGAGCGACTCGGGCGCGGCCTCACGGGGCCGGAAGACGAGCAGGTGGGCGTGTTCGAACGCGGCGGCGAGCCGCGCGCCCAGCTCGCCCGGTCGCCGCGCCCGGTAACGCAGCCCCTCGTCGCTCTCCGCCGACAGCGGGCCCTCGCCCGGATAGACCCCGTACGGCCCGGTCGTGGCCCCGGCCTCGACCTCCGACTCGACGACCTCCAGCAGCCCCGGCGATAGCTCGGCCAGCCGGTCGGCGTAGAAGCCCGCGATCGCGGCATCGTGGTGCAGTCCGGCCACGAAGGCGGCCACCGCGTCCCGCTCGACGAGCGTGACCTCCTCCTCCGTGTCGGGGCTGAACAGCGCGTCGTAACTGCGCTGGGCGTGCTCGCGGGCGGCGGGCCGCCGGCCGCGCAGCCGGTCGAGGGGCGAGCCGGGCTGTATGCCCGCCAGCTGGTCGATGACATCAGTGATCATGTGGGGATCGATTCTGTGGAAGGGACCCAGCCGAGCGCGGGCGCCACCTCGGACGCCAGCAGCTCGATCGAGCGGAGGATGAGCGGGTGCGGCGGATCCACCGAGTGCACCTGGAGGACCAGGTCGGTGACCCGTTCGAGGGTCGGGTCGGCCTTGAGGCTCTCGATGACGTCCTGCGGCGTCCCCACGTGCACGTCGAACGCGGCGATGCGCCGGTCGAGGTCGCTGTCCGGCAGCTCGAACGGCAGCCGGCCACGCCCGAGCCCGAGCTCGGCGTACCGCAGCGCCTCGGCCCTGCTGTCGGCCACGAACGCGGTCCGCGAGGCCATGATCCGCGGCGTCGCGCCGGGCGGCAGGTGCTCGAGGTAGCCGTCCACGATGGGCCGCTGGATCTGGGCCAGCGTGGCCTGCGGGTCGTCGGCCGGCCTGGGCTGCGTGCGCGACAGCATGAGCCCGTGGCCGGCCTTCCCCGCGCGTACGCCGCCGCCGGCGGAGAACGTCGCCTGCCACACCGCGTCCAGCAGCCTGGGCGCGGCCGGGTAGAGCCGGTTGCCGCCGCCGAGATCGCCTCCGGACCAGGCATTGAGCAGCACCGCCAGGTGCTCGGCGTAGACGGCCGAGCGGTCAGCGCTCTCGTGCCCGAACGGCGCGAACGACGAGGGCGTCCCGCCGCTGCCCACGCCGACCTCCAGCCGCCCGCCGGTGAGCAGGTCGAGCACGGCCGTGTCCTCGGCCACCCGTACCGGCTGCTCCAGCGGGAGCGTGATGATCCCGGTGCCGAGCCGGATCCGGCTGGTCCTGGCCGCCACATGGGCGAGGAAGACCAGGGGCGCCGGCAGGCCGCCCTCCGCGCCGTCGAAGTGGTGCTGCGCGACCCAGGCCGTGTCGAACCCGTACGCCTCGGCATGCGCGATCTGCTCGGCGGCCAGCCGGTAGCGCTCGCCGGCCGGCACGTCGTCCAGCAGCCGGGTGAAGAAGCCGAGCCTCATAGCGCGGGCTCCGGGATGGCGGCCAGGAGTTCGCGGGTGTATTCGTGCCGGGGGTCGGTGAAGACCTGCCGGGTCGTGCCTGATTCCACGATGCTTCCCTTGTTCATGACGGAGACGGTGTGCGAGATCTGCCGCACCACCGCCAGGTCGTGCGAGATGAAGAGGTACGTCAGCCCGAGGTCGCGCTGGAGCTGTTCGAGCAGGTCGAGGATCTGCGCCTGTACGGTGACGTCGAGGGCGGAGACGGCCTCGTCCAGCACGACCACCTCCGGTCCGGCCGCGAGCGCGCGGGCGATGGCCACCCGCTGCCGCTGGCCGCCGGAGAGCTCCCGCGGCCTGCGGGTGAGGACGTCCTGCGGCAGCGCCACGCGTTCCAGCAGGTCGAGCACGCGGGCCCGCCGTTCGGCCCGGTCCCCCAGCCGGAAGTTGCGCAACGGCTCCTCCACGATGTCGCCGATGGACTGCCGGGGGTCGAGCGACCCGTACGGGTTCTGGTGGACGAGCTGGACGTGCCGGCGGAACGCCCGGCCCTCCCCCGCGCCGGCGATGCTCACCGTTCCCGACGTGGGCTCGGCGAACCGCACGACCATGCGGGCCGTGGTCGTCTTGCCCGAGCCGGACTCGCCCACCAGCGCGTGCGTCGTGCCCCGCGTCACCTCGAAGGAGACCCCGTCCACCGCGCGAAACCCCTTGAACTCCTTGACCAGGTCGCGCACCACGATCGCGGGCCCGGCCCCGTCGGGGGGATCGCGGAACGCGGAGGCCGACAGCGCGGGGGCGTCGTTCAGCAGGCGCTCGGTGTAGCCGGCGGCCGGGGACGCCAGCACCTGCTTCGTCGGCCCCTGCTCCTCGATCCGCCCGCCCCTCATCACGACCAGCCGGTCGGAACGTCCCGCGGCCACGGCCAGGTCGTGGGTCACCAGCAGCAGCGCGGTGCCGGACTCCGCGCGCAGGTCGTCGATGAGGTCCAGGATGCGCCGCTGCACGGTCACGTCCAGCGCGCTGGTGGGCTCGTCGGCGATGATGAGGCGGGGTTCGAGCGCGATCGCGATGGCGATGAGCACGCGCTGGCGCATGCCTCCGGACAGCTCGTGCGGATACTGGCGGGCCCGCCGCTCCGGGTCCGGCAGCCCGACGCGGGCGAGCAGGTCGACGACGCGCCTCCTGATCGCCCGGCGGTCGCCGCGCCCGTGGATGCGGAGCACCTCGGCGATCTGCGCGCCGACGGTCTTGACCGGGTCCAGCGAGCTGGACGGGTCCTGGGGGATCAGGCCGATCTGCGCGCCGCGTACCGACTCCATGCGCTTGGACGACCAGGTCGCCAGGTCGGCGCCGCCGAGCAGGATCCGGCCCGCGTCCACCGCGCCGTTGGCGGGCAGCAGCCCGATGACGGCGTGCGCCGTGGTCGACTTGCCCGACCCGGACTCGCCGACGACGGCGACGACCTCGCCGGGCTCGACCGCGAACGAGATGCCCTCGACCGCGCGTCTCCCGTCGTAGGAGACGGCCAGGTCACAGACCTCCAGCAGGCTCATTCGTGCCTCCTCAGCGAGCGGCTGACGCGGCCGGCGGCGAGCACGACCGCGACCACGACGGCGCCCGGCAGCGTGGTCAGCCACCACGACGTGGCCAGGTAGTTGCGCCCTTCCGAGATGAGCAGGCCCCACTCGGGGGTGGGCGGCTCGGCTCCGTACCCGAGGAAGCTGAGCGTCGAGATGGCCAGGATCGCCATGCCGAACTGCAGCGCCGCCAGCGCGATGACCGGGCCCAGCGAGTTGGGCAGCACGTGCCGCCAGAGCACGGCCAGGAAGCGGCCGCCGCTGCCGAACGCGGCCTCCACGTAGTCGGTGCGCCGCACGCGGACGACCTCGGAGCGCGACAGCCGGGCGAAGGCCGCGACCGAGCCGACGCCCACCGCGATGGCCACGTTCACCGTGCCGGGACCGAGCAGGATGATCACGGTCAGGGCCAGGAGCAGGCCGGGCACCGACAGCAGCACGTCCACGATCCGCATGACGGCGTCGTCCAGCACGCCGCCGGCGGAGCCGGCGAGCAGCCCGAGCAGCGTGCCGGCCACGAGCCCCACGGCGACGGCCACGAAAGCGCCCGTCAGCGAGTGCACGGAGCCGTGCACCACCCGCGCGAACAGGTCGCGTCCCACCGCGTCGGTGCCGAACAGGTGATCCGCGCTCGGCGCCTGCAGCTTCTCGGCCGGCACGCCCGCGATCGGGTCGTAGCCGGTGAACAGGCCCGGAGCCACCGCCCAGAGCACGACCAGCGCTATCGGGAACCACGCGAGCACCAGCCCGCCCCACCGGGTCACGCGGTGGCCTTCAGTCGCGGGTCGAGCACCGGGAACAGCACGTCCACCGCCAGGTTGACCAGCACGAACACGGCCGTCGCGAGCACCACCACGGCCAGCATCACCGGCGTGTCCTGCGCGTTGACGGCCTGCTCGGTCAGCCGCCCGATGCCGTTGCGCCCGAAGACCGTCTCCGTCACGACCGACCCGGCGATCAGCTCGCCGAACGTCAGCCCCGCCACGGTCAGCGTCGGCAGCACGGCGTTGCGGGCCACGTGCCGCCACAGGATCCACCACCGCGAGGCGCCCTTGGCCGCCACCACGGGCACGAACGGCTGCGTGGCGACCTGGTCCATGCTCCGCGCCAGCACCTGGGCGATCGGCGCCGAGATGGGCACCGCCAGCGTGAGCACCGGCAGGACGAGCTGCTGCACCGGGCCTCCGCCGATGACCGGGACCAGCTTGAGCCGGAACGAGAACACCTGGATGAGCAGGATGCCGAGCCAGAACGCCGGGACCGAGACGAAGATCGACGGCACCGACAGCAGCGCGTTCCTGAGCCAGGAGGTCCTGCTGTAGCCGGCCGCGAACGCGATCAGCACGGCGATCAGCACCGCCAGCGCGAACGCGGCCGAGGCCAGCTTCGCCGTCTCCGGCAGCGCCTCCCCCAGCCGCTCGACGACCGGCGTGCCGGTGTCGATCGAGTAGCCGAAGGAGCCGCGCAGGAAGCCGAGCAGGGTGTTCAGGTAGTCGAGGAGCGGCGGCTCGCCCGCGCCGTAGTACGCCCGGATCTCGGCGATCTGCTGCGGTGACAGGCCGAGCTCGGGGTTCTGGAACTTGATCAGGATCGAGTCGCCGGGCAGCAGTTGCAGCAGCACGTAGCCGGCCGTGAAGGCGATCCAGAGGACCAGCGCCGCCTGGCCGGCCCGGGCGAGCAGGTACCTGGTCACTGCTCCGACTTCCACACCGGGTAGAACCACGGCCGGGCGACCGCCTCGAAGGCCACTCCCTGGACGTACGGCGCACCGCCGTACACCTGCGGCTCCTCGAAGAGCGGGATCGCGTAGCCCTGGTCGACGACGTACCGCTGGATCTCGGCGACCTTGGCGTTGCGCCTGGCGACGTCGGGCTCGGCCGACTCCTCCTCCAGCAGCTTGTCCAGCTTGGTGTCGTCGGAGAGGATGACGTCGCGGTTCTTGCTGTGGAAGTGGCTCTTGATCACGTCCTGGTCGGCGCGGCCGACCATGCCGTGCTGGATGGCGGTCTTCTCGGCGTTCTTGATGTCCACGGCCTGGGTGCCCGCGTCGGCCGGGCGGATCTCCAGCTTCACGCCGAGCTTGGCCCACTGCTGGCCGACCAGCTCGAGCGTCTGCTTCGACAGCGGCTGCGGGCCGGAGACGAACACGCCGAGCTGCAGCGGCCTGCCGTCCTTGACGCGGACGCCGTCGGCGCCCTTGGTCCAGCCGGCCTCGTCCAGGAGCCGGTCGGCCTTGTCGGGGTCGTACGCGAGGTCCTTGGACAGGTCCGTGTAGCCCTGCGCGAGATGGCTGAGCACCGAGGTGGCCTGCGGGTAGCTGCCGGTGAAGAGGGTGTCGACGACCTCCTTGGCGTTCGTGCCCGCCTGGAGCGCCTTGCGGACCTTGACGTCCTTCAGGATGCTGTTGCGCGGGCGCAGGTAGAGGCCGTTGTTGACGCCTCTCGTCGGCTCGGCGTAGAGCTGGAAGCCCGCGTCCTTGACGGTCTTCTCGTCGTACGCCTGGACGTACCGGACGAAGTCGGCCTGGCCGGAGGTGAGCGCGCCGACGCGCACGTTGTCCTCGGGCGTGACGATGATCTTGATTTCGTCCAGGTACGCCCGGCCCTGGTGCTTGGAGGAGGGCGGTGCCCAGTTGTAGTCCTTGCGCGCGACCAGGTCCACCTCCTTGTCGACGACCTGGTTCTTGAGGGTGAAGGGGCCGGAGCCGATGACGTTCTTGAGCTGGCACTGCTGCTCGTACGGCAGCGAGATCGTCTTCTTGGAGACCAGGCCCGCCCCGATGACGGAGGTGCCCTGGAGGAAGCCGGGGGACGGCTTGTCGAAGTGGAAGCGCACGGTCAGCGGGTCGACGACCTCGCTGCGCTCGTAGTTGTTGACGAACTCGGCGACCGGGAGCTTGAGCTTCTCGTCGCCCAGGCCGTACACGTCGAAGTTGGCCGCCACGGCGGCGGCGTCGAGCGGGGTGCCGTCGCTGAACGTCACGCCGTCGCGCAGGTGGAACGTGTACTCGGTGGCGTCCTTGTCGATCTCCCACTTGGTGGCGATCCACGGCTCGATCTCGAGCGTCTTCGGGTTCTGCCAGGTGAGCTTGTCGGTGATCTGGTTGAGGATGCCGCCGTTCGGATAGAAGCCGGCCGCCGGCAGGTAGAGGCAGGTCGGAGGCTGGTGCTCGAGGTAGGTGAGCGTGCCGCCGTAGACCGGCTGGCCGCCGCCCTTGGCCGCCTGGGCAGCTCCGCCACCGCCACAGGCGCCGAGAAGCCCCACGACGGCGAGCATCGCGATGCTCGCCACGGCTGTGGTGCGCGGTCTGGAGGATGACATGGATCTGCCCTTCATGTACGAGGCTGGGTGACTCTAAAGCCACTATAACCTACCTACAAAGAAGGGAATACTCCGGGTCATGGCCTTGCCAAGGGAACCCCATCGGCCTAATATCCAAATGTCGACTTGTTAAGTAGGAAAATAGGAGAATCGGTGAACGTGCGCAGGCTCATGGCGACGGCTACGGTCATGGCGTCGATCGCCACTCTCGCCGCGTGCGGGGGCGGCGGGTCCGACGGCGGGTCGGGCGGTCAGGTACAGCTGTCGCTGGTGGCGTACTCGACGCCACAGGCGGCCTACGAGAAGATCATCCAGGCCTTCCAGGCCACGCCGGAGGGCAAGAACGTCACCTTCACCAAGTCCTTCGGGGCGTCGGGCGACCAGAGCCGGGCCGTGGAGGCCGGCCTGAAGGCCGACATCGTCGCGTTCTCCCTCGAGCCGGACATGACCCGCCTGGTCAAGAAGGGCCTGGTCGCCGAGGACTGGAGCACCGGCGAGCACAAGGGCATGATCACCGATTCGGTCGTGGTCATCGCCACCCGCAAGGGCAATCCGAAGAACCTCAAGACGTGGGACGACCTGATCAAGCCGGGCGTCGAGGTCATCACCCCCAACCCGTTCACCTCGGGCGGCGCCCGCTGGAACGTCATGGCCGGTTACGGCGCCAAGTCGAACAAGGGCGCCGACAAGCAGGCCGGCGTCGGCTACCTCAACTCCCTGTTCGCCAAGGTCCCGGTGCAGGACGACAGCGCCCGCAAGTCGCTGCAGACCTTCTCCAGCGGCAAGGGCGACGCCATCCTCGCCTACGAGAACGAGGCGATCTTCGCCCAGCAGAACAACCAGCCGCTGGACTACACGGTCCCGGACTCCACGATCCTGATCGAGAACCCGGTCGCGGTGACCAAGAACTCGGCGCACCCGAACGAGGCCAAGGCGTTCCTGAAGTTCCTCTACACCACGGAAGCTCAGAAGATCTTCGCTGACAACGGCTACCGGCCGGTGGTCAAGGGCGTGCAGGGCGTCTCCTTCCCGGCTCCGCCCGCCCTGTTCACCATCGCCGACCTCGGCGGCTGGTCGAAGGTGACCACCGAGTTCTTCGACCCCAAGGGCAGCGTCATGGCCGACGTCGAGCGCAAGCTCGGGGTCTCGATCGAGAAGTAGGGACCACGTGTCCACACAGACTGTCGTCTCCAGGGGAGCGCTCAGCCAGAAGCGGGGCACCGCTCTCGGGCTGGGCGCGGCCGTCCTGTACCTGAGCCTGATCGTGCTGATCCCCCTGGCCGCCGTGGTGCTGCGCTCGCAGGAGCGGGGGCTCGCCTACTTCTGGGAGGCGGTCACCACGCCGGACGCCTGGGCGGCGCTCTCGCTGACGATCGGCGCCTCGGCGGTGGTGGCGGTGATCAACCTGTTCATGGGCACGGTCATCGCCTGGGTGCTGGTGCGGGATCGCTTCCCCGGCAAGGCCGTGGTCGACACGCTCATCGACCTGCCGTTCGCACTGCCCACGATCGTGGCCGGGCTGGTGCTGCTGGCGCTGTACGGCCCGAAGAGCCCGCTCGGCGTCGACGTGGCCTACAGCCGCGCCGGCGTGGTGCTGGCCCTGCTCTTCGTCACGCTCCCGTTCGTGGTGCGCACGGTCCAGCCGGTTCTGCTGGAGCTCGACAGAGACATGGAGCAGGCCGCGGCCTCGCTCGGCGCGAGCACGGCGCAGATCTTCCGCCGCGTCATCCTGCCCAACCTGGTGCCGGCCATGCTGTCGGGCACCGCGCTGGCGTTCTCCCGATCCATGGCCGAGATCGGCTCCGTCGTGCTGATCTCGGGGAACCTCCCGTTCAAGACCCAGGTGGCCTCGGTGCAAATCTTCGGACAGATCGAAACCGACAACCCGGTCGGCGCGGCGGCGGTCTCCACGGTCCTGCTCGTCGTCGCCCTGGTGACGCTGGTCCTGCTGGACCTGCTGCAGCGGTGGGGCAGTCGCCGTGGCTAAATACGGACTGCGCGCGCTCGCCCTCCTCTACCTGCTCTTCCTGCTCGTGCTGCCGGTCGTGCTCATCGGCTGGCGCACCTTCGAGAACGGCCTCGGCCCGGTGCTGGAGGCGCTCACCACGCCCCAGGCCCAGTCGGCCTTCCGCGTCACCCTGATCGTCGCGTTCTGGGCCGTGCTGGCCAACACCGTCTTCGGGGTCGGCACGGCGATTCTCCTGGTACGGCATGACTTCCCCGGCAAGCGGCTGCTGAGCGCGCTCATCGACCTGCCCATGGCCGTCTCCCCTGTCGTGGTGGGCCTGGCGCTGATCCTCGTCTACGGCCGCTTCGCCCCCGTGGGCGGATGGCTGGAGAACCTCGGCGTCCAGGTCATCTTCTCCATCCCCGGAATGGTCATGGCCGCCGTCTTCATCTCCCTGCCGCTGGTCATCCGGGAGGTGATCCCCGTACTGGAGGAGCTCGGGGACGAGCAGGAGCAGGCGGCCCGCACGCTCGGCGCCGGCCCCTGGCAGACCTTCCGCCGCATCACCATCCCCGGGATCCGCTGGGCCCTCGCCTACGGCGTCGTGCTCTGCCTGGCCCGGGCGCTGGGCGAGTACGGCGCGGTCGCCGTCGTCTCCGGCCGCCTGGTCGAGAAGACCCAGACACTGACCCTGTTCGTGGAGGAACGCTTCCAGAACTTCGACGAAGCCTCCGCCTTCGCCTCCGCGACCGCGCTCGCGCTGGTGGCGGTCGTCACGCTCCTGCTCACCAAGATCCTGCGCCCGAAGGGCTGAACCTCATGGCCATCCAAGTAAGCGGCGTCAACAAGGCGTTCGGGGGAACGCCGGTGCTGAGCGACGTCTCCATCGACGTGGCCGCCGGATCCCTGACCGCGCTGCTCGGCCCCAGCGGCGGCGGCAAGTCGACGCTGCTGCGCGTCATCGCCGGACTGGAGTCCCCCGACACGGGCACCGTGCTGATCTCCGGTGTGGACGCCACCAGGCTGTCACCCCAGCGCCGCAACGTCGGCTTCGTCTTCCAGCACTACGCGGCGTTCAAGCACATGAGCGTGTTCAAGAACGTCGCCTTCGGCCTGGAGATCCGCAAACGTCCCAAGGACGAGATCCGCAAGCGCGTGATGGAGCTGCTGGAGCTGGTCCACCTGGAGAACTTCGCCGACCGCTTCCCGGCCCAGCTCTCCGGCGGACAGCGCCAGCGCATGGCCCTGGCCCGCGCGCTGGCGGTCGAGCCGCAGGTCCTGCTGCTCGACGAGCCCTTCGGCGCCCTGGACGCCCAGGTACGCAAGGAACTGCGGACGTGGCTGCGCCGCCTGCACGACGAGGTGCACGTCACCACCGTCTTCGTCACCCACGACCAGGAGGAGGCGATCGAGGTCGCCGACACCATCGTCGTGCTGGCCGACGGTCAGGTGAAGCAGATCGGCAGCCCCACGGAGGTCTACGACAACCCGGCCGATCCGTTCGTGATGCGCTTCCTCGGCCCGGTCACCGAGCTGGACGGCCACCTCGTCCGCCCGCACGACATCGAGATCGGCACCGCCCCGGAGAACGGCAGCGTCCCCGCCACGGTCACCCGGGTCGTCCGCCTCGGCTTCGAGGTGCGCGTGGAGCTGCTCATCGACGGCCAGGAGGCCTGGGCCCAGGTCACCCGGAGCACCGTCGAACGCCTGGATCTGCGTCCGGACCAGGTCATCCACGTGTGGCCCAGCCCGGCCGCCCGCTCCCTGGCCCTGAGCACGACCACGGCCTGATGCGGATCTCTGCCCGCACTCACTACGCCCTGCGCGCCGCCGTGGCCCTCGCGGCGGCGCCACCCGGCCCGGTGCCCGCCGACAAGATCGCCTCCAGCCAGGACATCCCGCGCCGGTTCTGCGACAACATCCTGCTGCAGCTGCGCCGGGCCGGGCTCGTGCGCAGCCAGCGGGGACCTGACGGGGGCTACTGGCTGGCCCGGCCGGCCGAGGAGATCACCCTCGCCGACGTCATCCGCGTGACGGAGGGTATCGAGGAGGAGATCGAGCGCTTCCCCGGCGTGGCCGGCCCGCTCACCGACATCTGGACGGCGATGCGCGAGCACGAGCATGCCCTGCTGACCGAGGTCACGCTCGCCGACGTCGTCACCACGGCGGCCAAGGATCCCGCCGCCGGTTAGCCCCGTTCCCACGATGTGCCGCCCTTCCGGTCCCCACGCTTCATGCCGCCCGCAGCGGGCGCAGGGCGCCGCCCCAGGCGAGGACCTGGTCGAGCACGGCGTTCAGCTTCTCCTCGTGGACGGCGGCGGGCCTGAACGCGGACATGTTCTCGAAGTCCGTGAAGAGCGAGAGCGTCACCTGCTGCGCCACGGTGGCCACGCCGACCAGGGAGAGAATCGAGCGCAGGTGCTCGACGGCCCGGGTCCCGCCGTCCACCCCGTACCCGACGAAACCGGCGGCCTTGTTGCCCCACTCGGCGTACAGGAAGTCCACGGCGTCCTTCAGCGCGCCCGGGATGGAGTGGTTGTACTCGGGCGTCACGAAGACGAACGCGTCGAACGAGCCGATCTTCTCGGCCCACCGCCTGGTGTGCTCGTGCGCGTAGTCGCCCATGGCGGGGAAGTTCGGCTCGTCCAGGTGGCGGAGGTCATAGTCCTTCAGGTCCACCAGCTCGTACTCGGCGTCGCCGCGCTTGGCCGCCAGCTCGTGCGCCCACTGCGCCACCGCCTCGCCGTTGCGGCCCGGACGGGTGCTGCCGAGGATGATGCCAACCCTGATCATTTCAACGGTCCTCACAGTCGGTCGGGAAGGATGCAAACAACCGTATGCGCAGCCTGTGAGATAACCAATGCTTGATTGTCTACTTTTCTTAAGCCAGAGTCTCAGGAGTTAGACTTCTGGCATGGATGTGCTGAGTGATGTCGTCGCCCACATACGCACCGGCCGGCCCACGTCCGCGCGCATCACCTGGCGGGCCCCGTGGGGGCAGGCGTTTCCGGCGGTGCCCGGATCGGCGGGGTTCCAGATGGTGCTGCGCGGGTCCTGCTGGCTCATCCCGCCCGGCGGCGAGCCCGTGCCGCTGAGCGTGGGCGACGTGGTCTTCCTTCCGCACGGCGACGGGTACGGCCTGGCCGACAGCCCCGACACGCCGCTCGCCCCGCCGGCCTGCAACCCGTACCTCGACTTCGACCTGTTCACCTCGGCCACGTACGGCGGCGAGGGGGCCGAGACGGTCACCCTGTGCTGCGGCTACCAGCTCGACGCCGGGAGGACGCATCCGATCCTGGGCTCGCTGCCCGGCGTGATCCACCTGCCGACGACGCTCGGCCACCGCCCGGAGCTCAAGGCCGCCGTCGACCTGCTGGCCGGCGAGCTCGACAACCCCCGGCTGGGCGCCGACACCGTCGTGACGTCGCTGCTCGACGTGCTCCAGCTCTACATCCTGCGGGCCTGGTTCGACCAGGAGTCGATGGCGTGCGACGAGTCGGGGTGGGCCGCCGCGCTCGCCGACCCTGCCGTCAGCCGCGCGCTCGACGCCATCCACCGCGCCCCCGGCCGCCCCTGGACGGTCGAGTCGCTCGGCGCCCACGCCGGGCTCTCGCGCGCCGGCTTCGCCCGCCGCTTCACCGGCCTCGTCGGGCAGCCGCCGCTGGCCTACCTCACGTGGTGGCGCCTGGCCACGGCCGGCCGCCTGCTGCGCGAGTCCGACGCCTCGGTGGCGGAGGTGGCGCAGCGGGTCGGGTACGGATCGGAGTTCGCCTTCGGGAACGCGTTCAAGCGGCAGTACGGGGTGTCGCCCGGCCAGTACCGGCGCCAGGTCGCCGCCTGACCCGATGCGTCAGATGTGAAGGGAGGGGCGACTGGGCGGGACGAGCGCTGGTTACACCACAATGGGGGGATGGCATACCCTCCACAGCCTCCGCCACCCCAGCCTCAGCCGCAAGGACCGTGGGGCGGGCAAGGAGCGCCGCAGGGGTACGGCCCACAGCCGAACTACGGACCACCTCCCAACTACGGCCCGCCACCCCATTACGGCCAGCCTCCGAACTACGGCCCGACGCCGAACTACGGCCCGCCGCCCGGCCAAGGCGGCCCGCCGCAGCCGGGTAACGGCCCAGGACAGACCGGCCCCGGACAGGGCCAATCCGGCTATGGCGGCCCACCACCGCCCGGATACGGCCCTCCGTACGGGCCTCAGGTGGAGCCGCAGCGGACGCTGGTGCTCCCGTCCCCGCCCCCGAAGAGCAACAGCGCCCTGATCATCGGCCTGGCCGTCGGCCTGGCGGTGCTGCTCGTGGGCGGCGGCGCCGGCGCGTTCCTCTACCTGCGCGGCGCCGGCTCGAAGCAGACGGTCGCCCTGCCGAGCGCCGAGCCGTTCCCCACGACCGCGACGCAGTCCCCGTCCGACCTGCCCTCGGAGAGCGCCTCGCCGTCGGACCCGCCGGCCTCGGAGCCCCCGACCCCCACCCCCAGCGAGACCGAGTCCTCCTCCAGCCGCGTCGATCCGGGCTCGCCGCTCACCGACAAGGAGTTCGACGACTGGGACTTCAAGCTCGGTGACGTGGAGCTCCGGGCCAAGAGGGTCGGCGGCTGGACGTACAGCACCTGCGATCCGGTGGACGGCCAGGGCGTGCTGGCCCGGAACCACTGCCAGCGGGCGATCCAGCTCGCGTACTCCGCCTACGGCGGGCACATCAAGGCGGTCCAGGTCATTTTGGCGTTCCCCAGCGAGCAGGCCGCGAAGCAGGCCGCCACGCGGCTGGCCACGCTCGACTCGAACGCCGTGAAGTGGCGCAAGGACAAGGCGCACAGCACCTACGTCTACGGCAAGATGCGTGCGGGCGCGTCCAAGAAGTACGTGGTCGTCACCGTCCTCACCGCGGACAAGGCCGCCAAGTCGCTGGCCACGTACTACCACCAGTACCTGCAGAGCGACCACGCGAGCTACTTCCTCTTCCGCGACCTGACCGTCACGAGCTAGCCCTGCCGACCGGTAGCAGCCATAGCGGCGCTAGGCGCACTAGTCGTGCTAGCGTGACAGGCATGTCGATCGCCGCCCGCCGAGCACGCGAACGTGCCGAACGCCATCAGTTGATCATCACCACCGCCCGCGAGCTGGCCGAGTCCGAGGGCTGGGACGCCGTGACGACCCGGCGCCTGTCGGAACGGGTCGAATACAGCCAGCCGGTGCTCTACAGCCACTTCAAGGGAAAAGACGCCATCGTACGGGCGGTGGCGCTCGAGGGGTTCGCGGAGCTGACGGGCAGGCTGCGCGCGGCGCGCGAGGCCGGTGGCGATCCCCAGGCGGTGCTGCGCCAGGTCGCGATGGCCTACCTCGAGTTCGCACGCACCCACAGTGCCCTGTACGAGGCCATGTTCGTCATGCCGATCGCCATCCCCTTCGCCGTGGAGGAGACGCCGGAGGTGCTGCGTGAGGCGTTCGGCGAGTTCCTTCTCGCGCTGGAGCCGGTCGCCGGGAAACACCACCCCGGCACCTTCGCCGAGGTCGTGTGGGCCGCCCTGCACGGCCTCGCGACGCTGGCCCACGACCGCCGGATCCCCGCCGAGCGCCAGCAGGACCGGATCGACCTGCTCATCGACCAGCTCGTCGTGCGCGGTTGAGTCATCGGTCTGGGCGGACACGCGCGGCCGGTGGACACTGGCGGCATGGCATTCGACGTCGACGGTCTCCTCCACCTGTGGACCAGCCCGCTGCCCCCGCCCGGCGAGGCGGAGGCGGCGTTCAGGACGTTCTACACCGACCCGGTACGGGTCAACGGCACCCTGTTCACGGCCTCCGACCTGGTCGCCAGGGCCGCGGCCATGCAGGCCACCTTCGAGGATCCGGAGCGTGAGGTGCTCGATCTGGTCGAGACAGGCGACAAGGTGGCGCTGGCGTTCCGGATGCGCGGCAAGCAGGTCGGCCCGCTGGCGACCTCGGCGGGACAGCTTCCGCCCACGGGCCGCCTGCTGGACCTGCGGATCATCGACATCCTGACCATCACCGACGGCCGGATCAGCAACGTCTGGATGACCGCCGACGAACTGGGCGCCCTGAACGCGCTCGGCGCCGTCACTCTCATCCAGCCCACCTGACCCTTGGCACCGGCCGGGAGGCCGGCGGCAGGTCAGGCCAGCAACCCCCGCTGCCGCCCGGCCGCGGCCGCCTGCGTGCGGGTGGAGACCTCCAGCTTCCCCAGGATGTTGGAGACGTGGACGCTGACCGTCTTGTGGGCGATGAAGAGCCGCTCCGCGATCTCCCGGTTGGTCAGCCCCTCGGCGACCAGCCGCAGCACCTCGATCTCCCGAGCCGTCAACCCGCCCTCGCCCTGCCCGCTCCCCTGTCCGCCACCGCCGAACCGGGCCCGCCGCCCGAACTCCGTCAGCGCGCTCTCCAGCGGCGCCGCCCGCAGCTTCGCCGCCGTCTCCCGGGCCAGCTCCCACTCCGCCTGCGCCCCCTCACGGTCGCCGGCCGCCAGCAGCGCCTCGGCCAGCCGCCACCGGGCGCGCGCCACCTCGTAGACGAACCCGAAGTCGAACGCCTCCACCACCTGGCGCCACAGCTCCACGTCGAGCCGCCCGTGCACGCGCTGCCACTCCGCCTCCACGCGCAGCGCCCAGGCCAGCCCCTCGGGCCCGATGTGGCTGGGCTCGCCGGTGGGCCCGGAGTCGACGGCGAGGCGGGCGCGGGCGCGCAGCTCGTCGGCGCCCTCGGTCGTGCCCAGCTCGGCCAGCGCCCACAGCCCGACGGCGGCCATCCGGAGCGCGCTCGCCTCGCCGTCGACCATCGGCGCCATGACCGCCCGCACGTGGTCGAGCGCCGTCGCGGGGTCGCCGTGCCAGAGCGCGTGCTCGGCGGCCAGGCCGCGGGACATGTAGGCGGCGAGCTCGCTGTACCAGAACGGCCTCAGCCGGCTCAGCCGCTCCTCGACGACGGGCAGACCCCGCGCCACCTCGATGAAGAGCGCGAACGACGACAGGATGGCCTCCGGCAGCGTGCCCACCCGCGTGCCGAACCCGGACGCGACCGCCTCGGCCTGGTCCCACTCGCCGGCCACGTAGTGGATCAGGAACCGCAGGAAGCGCAGGTCGGTGCCGTAGGTGCTCCACTTGAGCCCGGCCTCGAACGCCACGCGGATGCCGTCGTCGGCCACCTCGGCGGCCTGGTGGAGCAGGCCCTGCTCGTAGTGGATGCGGGCGTGGTGGAAGCGGGCGCGCAGGTCCATCGCCAGATCGCCGCTGCTCTCGGCGGCGGCGGTCTCGACGAGCTTGTGTGCCTTGTCCAGGTCGCCGCGGAGCTCCACACAGGTGCCCAGCGTGAGCAGGGCGCCCACCTCGGCGTCCCTGACCCCGGCGGCGCGGGCGATCTCCAGCGCCCGCTCGGCCAGTGCCTCGACGTCACGATGGCGCTCGCTCCAGAGCAGCGTGCGGGCGTGGGTCGCCAGGGCGCGGGCGAGCGCCGCCTGGTCCTCGGCGCTCTCGACCGCGCGCTCCGCCGCCGCGATGGCGCCCTGCTGGTCGGACTCGTACAGGTAGTAGGCGAGCCGCTCGCTGACCTCGGACGTCTGCGGCAGAGCCTTGAGCTGGACGGCCGCGCGATGGTTGTCGCCGCTGTCGGCCGCCATGACGGCGCTGCGGAACGCCAGCCGCTCGCGGCTCTCCCCCACCAGGTCGGCGGCTCCCTCGACCCGCTCCCAGAGGTCGAGCGCGCGGTCATAGTGGCTGTGCGCCTCGGCCGGCGCACCGAGCCGCTCGGCCAGGCGGCCCGCCTCGACCGACGCCGACAGCGCTCCGGCTATGTCGTGACCGGCGAGATAGTGGTAGGCCAGCTCGGCGGGTGAGGTCAGCAGGCGGGCGAAGGCGGCGTGCAGCCGCGTGCGCTCGCCGGGCAGCAGGTCGGTGTAGACGGCCTCCTGGAGCAGCGCGTGGCGGAAGCTGTATCCGTAGCCGTCGACCCTGAGCAGCCCACGCGAGACGATCTCCCTGACCGCCTCCTCGAACTCCGCCAGCGGCAGCCCCGACACCTCCCGCAGCAGCTCGTCCTCCACCCGCCGCCCCGCCACGGCGGCGGCCCGCAGCACCCGCTGCCCCGACTCGGACAGCACCTCGACCCTGGTCATGAGCAGGCTGGCCAGCCCGTCGGGCAGGCTGTCGCCCTCGGCCATGGCCGCGAACAGCTCTTCGGCGTAGAAGGGGTTGCCGTCGGCCCGGGACACGATGAGGTCGAGCTCCTGATCGTCCACCTCGCCCAACGTGGCCACATAGTCGGACAGGTCGCCGGAGGCCAGCGGCCCCAGCTCGACGCCCGTCACCGTGGGCAGCCGCTTCAGCTCGGCCAGCACGGAGCGGAGCGGGTGGCGGCGGTGCAGGTCGTCGGTGCGGTACGTGCCGACCACGCAGACCTGCTCGCTCTGCACCATGCGGCTGAGGAAGACGAGCAGATCGCGGGTGGACCGGTCGGCCCAGTGCAGGTCCTCGATCACGAACAGCACGGGCTGCACGTCGGCCAGCAGCCCGAGCAGCGAGCCGAACAGCCGCTGCTGCGTGAGCCCGGTCGAGGGGGCGCTCTCCATGCCCGGCAGCAGCTGGCCCAGCATGGGGTGGGCGGCGGCGGCCTCGCGCACGCCCGGCTCCGCGCCGCGCAGCGCGTCGGCCAGCGGCAGGTACGGCAGCGAGTCGCCCAGCTCGGCGCACTGGCCGACCAGCACGTGGAAGCCGCGCTCGCGGGCCTCCGAGACGAGCTCGGCCGCCAGCCGGGTCTTGCCGATGCCGGCGTCCCCGCCGACGAGCGCCACCCCGGCCATGCCGTCGGCGGCGGACTGCAGCACCCGTACGAGTCTGGCCAGCTCAGCAGAGCGCCCGACGAGAAGCCCGTTCATGCCGGCAACCATCCCACGCTCTACTGACATTCCATTGGTTCAGGAAACTCGCCCAAGATTGGCCCTCATCGACATACCAAAGGTATTTTACGCTGCTGTCTTGTGATCCACCCAACCACGTTCGCGCTCTTCGTGACGGCCTCGCTCGTCCTGGTCGTCATCCCGGGCCCGAACCATCTCTACATCACCGCCAGAGGTCTCGCCCAGGGCAGGGCGGCGGGCCTGGCCAGCGCGTTCGGCGTGGAGGCCGGCACGCTCGTGCACATCGCGGCCGCCGCCGCGGGCCTCTCGTACGTGATCGCGCGGTCGGCCACGCTGTTCGCGATCGTGAAGTGGGCCGGCGTCGCGTACCTGCTCTACCTGGGCGTACGCGCGTTCACCGGCAGGCAGGCGGACGGCGGCGCGCCGCCCCCGCAGCCGCTGAGGAAGGTCTTCCTCGAAGGCGTGCTGGTCAACGTGCTGAACCCCAAGGTGGCGCTGTTCTTCCTGGCGTTCCTGCCGCAGTTCGTCGACCCGGCCGCGGGCTCGCCCGCACTCCAGATCGTGCTGTTCGGCCTGACGCTG
Organism: Nonomuraea sp. NPDC050786; assembly: GCF_040654115.1. Lineage (NCBI taxonomy): Bacteria > Bacillati > Actinomycetota > Actinomycetes > Streptosporangiales > Streptosporangiaceae > Nonomuraea > Nonomuraea sp. NPDC050786. The sequence continues at coordinate 52,457 of NZ_JBFAHJ010000023.1, read as the reverse complement.
CTGCTCCTGGGGCTGATCTCGGACATCGTGTACGCGTGCACCGCCGGCGCGCTCGGCACCCGGCTCACGGCCCGGACCCGGACCCTGAGGTACGTCAGCGGCATCGTCTACCTGGGGCTCGGGGTGGTCACGGCGTTCGCCGGGAGAAAATGACCACATGGCGCCCAGGAAGCAGCAGGAGATCTTCGACGCGACGTTGCGGCTCGTGGCGGAGAAGGGCTACGACGGGCTGACCGTCGAGGGGATCGCCGAGCTCTCGGGCGTCAACAAGACCACGATCTACCGCTGGTGGCCGTCGAAGGCCGCACTGCTGGGGGCGGCGCTGGTGGAGGCCGACGTGCTGGGGTTCGAGGCGCCCGACACGGGGAGCCTCCGCGGCGACCTGGTCGCGCTGGTCGAGGGCGTCAAGCGGCTGCTCACCGAGCCACCGGCCAGCGACATCGCCGTCGCCGCGCTCGCCGCCGCCGTCCGCCACCCCGAGCTGGACGCCCGGCGCTTCTTCGCCGACCGGTTCGCGAGGGAGGGGGAGATCTTCGAGCGTGCGGTACGGCGGGGCGAGCTCAAGGAGTCGGTCGACCCCATGCTGATCGTCGACCTGCTGGCCGGGGCCGTATGGATGCGGGCGGTCCTCAGGGGCCTGCACGTCGCGGACGGCTTCCCGCAGGAGGCTGTCTCGGCGCTGCTCGACGGCGTCTAACCCGATTCCGCGAGCGCGGCGGGGATGCGGTCCAGCACCGGGTGCGGCACCAGCCCGTACGCGTAGAAGTCGACGGCGAGCGCCCCCGCCGCCTTCGCCGCGCGCGCCTTGGCCACCAGCCGGTCCGTCGAGTCGCTGTCCGGGTGGCCGGGCCGCAGCACGGCCCGCACCTCCCGGTCCTTGCCCACCGACCGCAGGTAGGCCCCCACGTCGTCGGCCACCCGGGCCGCGTCCCGCGCGTACGCGAGCACCCCGAACGCGGGCACGAGATCTCCCAGCGCCACCAGATCGACGCCGAGCTGCCAGGCGTCATGGGCCGCGAGCCCCGGCGTGGGCAGCCCGTCCCGGTAGCCCTTGACCGCGCCGGTCGCGTCGATGAACACCAGCTTGGACCCCTCCTCGGCCACCGCCGAGGCGACCTCGGACACCAGCGTGGTGACGGTCTCGGACCGGGCCCTGGCGTAGGCCACGACGTCGGGCCCCGCGTACGCGGTCAGCGCCGCCCTGGTCACCTCGCCCTGCGCGGGCGGGTCGCCGTCGAGGACGCCGCCCACGATCCTGGCGCACTCGTCCCGCGCCACCTCGGCGTTCACGCCCAGGTCGGTGGCGCGGCGCATGCAGTAGTCGCAGAAGCAGAGCCCGAACAGGTACGCGTCCATCGGCCCGAGCGGCACGAACGAGCGCTGCGGCTTGAGCGGCCTGAAGTGCAGCGACTCGGCCACCACGCTGTCGGCCCCGAGTCTCGCCACCGCCCTGGCCAGCGCGACCGCGTACTCGCGCACGTCGGGATGGGCGGGGCACAGGTCGGTGAGCGAGCCGCGGTCGCCGAAGCAGTCGCGTACGGTCACATCCGGATGCTCCGTGCCGAGCGTCGCGTTGCGCAGGAACACCGTCCATCCGTGGAGCTTCATGGAGCGTTTCGCACACGCCTCGCGAAGCCCGTCGAAAGCGTTCAGGTAGCCGGGCACGGGAGAAAGGCGGAGCCCGGCGAACAGATCGGGCGGCGGGACGAAGTGGGCCCCGTCGTGGCGGACGGTCAGCCGGGACAGGCCGTGCGGGGTGACGTCGCGGGAGGCGTGGTGGACGGCTCCGACGGTGATGCCGTCGACGCCGTACGCGCTGATCCTGTCGAGCACCCGCTCGACGCCCTCGCCGCGCAGGTCCTCGACGAAGACGTACACCGAACTGTCCACAAGCAGACCTTAAGCGCTCTTGTGCGCGACGAAGTCGATCTCCACCAGAATGCCCAGCAGCTGCGATCCTACGGTGGTGCGAGTGGGGTACGGCTCGGTGAAATAGGACCGGTAAACCTCGTTGTAGGCGGCGAAGTCGCGCTCCAGGTGCTGCAGGTGGACCGTGGACTTGACCACGTCGTCGAAGCCGAGGCCGTGTGCGGCCAGGATGGCGCCGAGGTTCCGCATGACCTGGTGCGTCTGGGTGACGACGTCGTCGCCGACGATCTCACCGGTCCGCGGGTCGAGGGGGCCCATGCCGGAGGTGAAGACGAAGTCGCCGACCACCAGACCCTGCGAATAGGCGCCGATCGGGGCAGCGCCTTCGCTGGTCCTGAGCTCCTCTTTCACCTATGACTCCCTAGAAATTGGTGCTTATGGTCCCTACGACACGGTAGTCCCGGTCGACCAGGGGCAGCACGCGCCACTTGTCGAACGCGGTGCAGGGATGGGAGATGCCGAACCCCAGCAGGTCACCGGGCTCGAGCCCGTCGGCGCGTACGACGGTGTGCTGGTCCTGCATCTTCACGATCGTGACGCCGTCGCGGCGCGGGATGGGCAGCCCCTCGTCATAGGGGGCGTCCCGCTTGCCCATGCCCACGATGGCCAGCCCCGGCTCCGGCGTGGACAGCACGTGCGCCCACACCTCCAGCGCCGGCCGGAGCTCGCCGTCGATGCGGTTGAACGGGGTGCGCTCGCGGTAGTAGCCGTCGTCGTGGGTGACGTACGCGCCGCTGCGGAGCAGGATCCTCGCCTGCGTGGCGACGAGTTCCCGGCCGATCACGTCGAACCACTGGCTGCCGCCCACGGTCAGGATCGGGTTCCGGACGCGGACGTACTCGACGGCCTCCTGCAACGAGTCCAGATATTTCCGCACATCGTCGGCGGTCTTCAGCGCGCCCTCGTAACCCGCCACCCCGGCCAGCTCCACGCCCGGAACCTCGTGCACGTACGACGCCAGCTCCAGCAGCTGCTCCAGCGACCGGCACCCGGCTCGTCCGCCTTCGTGCCCCAGCTCCACCAGCACCCGGAACGGCCTGGATGCGGCATGCCGAGCGAGAATGTCCACTCCGGCCCGGGAGTCGACGAAGCTCAGGAACTCGAACCCGGGATCACGCTCCAGCTCGCCGGCCGCCCAGGCCAGCCCCGCCGGATCCACGATCTGGTTGGCCAGCATGATGCGGCCCGCCCCGAACCCCCGGACCGCCCGCGCCTGCCGCGGCGTCGCGACCGTCAGCCCCCAGGCGCCCGCCTCGAGCTGAAGCGCGGCGATCTCAGCGGACATGTGCGTCTTGGCGTGCGGCGCCAGCTCCATCCCGTGGTCGCGGACGAAGGCCGCCATCGTGGCGACGTTGTGCTCCAGCGCATCCCGGCGCACCACCATGAGGGGGAAGTCGAGCTCACCACCGAAGACCTGCTGCCCGAGCACGACACCCCTTTCGTCCGCGTCCGACCCTATCCCAGGCGATCGCCCGGTCACGGGCGGAGCGCACGCCCCGGAGTCGCACCGGTGAGCTCTCCCCCAGCCAGCACGCGTACCCCCGACACGAGCACGTCGTCGACGCCGGCCGCGAGCGTGCGCGGAGCCTCGTACGTCGCGCGGTCCGCCACGGCCGCCGGGTCGAACACCACCACGTCGGCCGCGAACCCCCTCCGCACCAGCCCCCGGTCCGCCAGCCCGAACCGCCGGGCCGGATGCGAGGCCAGATGCACCACGGCCTGCTCCCAGGTCCAGTCCGCCAGCTCCCGCACGTGCCGGCCGAGGAACCTGGCGAACGCCCCGAAACCGCGCGGATGCGGATGGCCGCCCACATAGATGCCGTCGGAGCCGCCGGTGTGCGAGGGGTGCCGCAGCATCCTGCGTACCGACTGCTCTCCCTCCGGCCCCTCGTCGGGCCGGGCGGACACGACGCCGGCCTCCAGCCGCGTCTCCGTCAGGAGGCGGCGGCAGAACTCGGCGGGCGCCACCCCGGCCCTCTCCGCCGCCGCGACCATGGTCAGGCCCTCGGCCCACTCGAGTCCGGGCGCGTGCGAGACGGTCAGCCGCGGCCAGGTGTCCTCCAGCGACGGCCACCAGCCGTCCAGCTCGTCGGAGGCGATCATCTCCAGCGCCCGCTCCGTCTCGGCGCCCGGCACGGAGTCCGGGAGCACGACCATGGCCAGGATCGTGTTGCCGCGCAGGTAGGGGTAGGTGTCGAAGGTGAGGTCCACGCCCTTGCCGAGCGCCTCCTCGACCAGCGGCAGCAGGACGTCCGCGGGGCCGTGCAGGTGGGAGACGTGGACGGCGGCTCCTGACCGCTCGGCGATCTCCATGACCTCGGCCATGCCCACGCCTGCCCGCGCGCCGTAGGCCCGCATGTGGGTGACGTACGGAAGCGCGCCGAGCGGGGCGCACAGGGCGGCCAGCTCCTCGCCGGTGGCGTAGCGGCCAGGGAGGTATTCGAGCCCGCTGGACAGGCCGGCGGCGCCTTCGGACAGGCCCCGCTCGACGTGCCGGAGCATGGCCGCCAGGTCTTCGCGGGCGGGCCGATCGGGTGAGGGTCCCATGACGTCGTAGCGGATGGTGCCGTGCGGCAGGAGGTAAGCGGTGTTCAGCGCCACGGCGCGGTCGTAGCCGTCGAGCAGCTCCCCCACGGTCAGCGGCCCGTCGAACGGGACGCTCCCCGGCAGCGGGCCGTTGACGGCGGCGAAGTAGCGCGAGGCGTAGGCGACGGTCGCGGCGGCGCCGGGGGCGAAGGACAGACCGTCCTGCCCGAGCACGAACGTGGTCACGCCCTGCCGGAGCGCCGCCCGCTGCACCCCCGCGTCGAACACGGCCGCGTCCCCGTGGGCGTGGCAGTCCACGAAGCCGGGCGCGACGAACCGCCCCGTCGCGTCGATCACGGCACCCGCCTGCGCGCCGTCGAGCCTCCCGACCGCCGCGATCCTGCCGCCCTCGACCGCCACATCCGCCCGGTACGGCGGGGCGCCCGTGCCGTCGAGCACCCGGCCGCCGCTGATGACTACGTCGAAGCTCACTCCAAGATTCAATCAGAGCCGCGCGAGTACGCCGGGGAGCACTGCGCGGACTTGTCGATGGGCCGGGCGGCCAGCACCTCGCGGGCGCGGGCCCGGTCCAGGTTCCAGCCGTTCCAGGGGTCGGGACGGTTCAACCCGTTGGCCGCGACCACGTCGGCGAGCACGCAGCTGCGCTGCGGCTCGGGCAGCCGGTCCAGGGCCGGCACCGCCTCCGCGCCGAGGTCGCCCAGGTAGTCGGAGTCCATCTTGGTGACGCCGCGCACCTCGACCTGCGTGCGGGCGACCTGGAGGTCGGGGTTCACGAGGGCGAACGCGCCCAGGCTCAGCCCGGTGACCAGCACGACCGTACGCGGGAGCCAGCCGGACCCGCGGCCCAGGAGCCGGGCCGCACCGGCCAGCAGCACCAGCGCGAACAGCGCGCCCAGCCACCACACCGTGGCCTGCACGGACAGCCGCAACCTGGACAGGCCGTAGGCGTCGGTGTAGAGGTTCATGCGGTGCAGGGCCGAGGCCAGCACCACCATGGTCAGCCCGCACAGCACGCCGAGCAGCAGCGCCAGCAGCAGGCGCTCGCGCCGCTCGACCTTGAGCAGCCCGCCGGCGACCGCCACGATGCCCAGCACGAACACGCTGACCACCACGAGCTGGAAGAATCCCTGCCTGGCGTATTCGGCGTAGGTCAGCCCGGCCGTCTTCAGCACCCAGGCGTTGCCGCCGAAGAGCGCGGTGATCTGGACCGCCACGAAAAGGGCGAACAGCAGATTCACCGCCGTGAGCGGAACCATCCAGAGACTCCTGCTCACCCTGAACTTCGTGTCCGGCCCCACCGGGTCGATCACCGGTCTGAGCGCGACCAGCACCACGGCGGCCAGCAGCACGGCGAACAGTACGAACAGGAAGATCCGCAGCGGCGCCGAGTCCGCCCAGTCCGGCGCGGTGGTCAGCCGCTCCACGAAGGAGGCGAACACCGCGTCCGCCGACGCGAACAGCAGCCCGAACACCAGGAGCAGCACTGCGGTGATGCCCAGCGTGGCCAGCGCCGGCATGACGCGCCGCTTGGGCGACATCCGCTTGAACGGCTCCGCCAGGAACCACGCCACCGGGCCAAGAGCGGCGAGCAGCACGGACACCCCGCCCCTGATCACGCCCAGCCATCCGGCTCCCGCTCCCGACACGGCCAGCGCGCCCAGCCCGGCCCCTGCCACGAGCAGGATCGCGACCAGCCAGTCGGCGTCGCGCACCGCAGCCATGGAGATCAGGAAGTACGCCGTCACCCCGAAGGCCACCGTCCACGGCGTCATCCGCCGCATCACGGCAGGCAGCGCCGCCGCCCCCAGCACCATGGAGACCAGCACGATCCCCAGCCCGACCTGCGCGTCCGGCAGCGCCACCGCCGCGAACACCCCCGCCCCGGCCGCCGCGGGCAGCAGCCAGCGGGGCGGCTCGGGCAGTTGGGGCCTGGGGAAGAGCGGCGGCGGCACGTACGGTGGCGGCCCCACCTGCTGCCGGTACGGGCCGTGCGCCGCGTGCGCCGCCTGACCGTGCACCGCGTGCGCCGCCTGACCGTGCGCCGAGCCACCGGCCTGACCATACGCCGCACTGCCGGCCTGACCGTGCGCCGAGCCACCGGCCTGACCATACGCCGCACTGCCGGCCTGACCGTGCGCCGAGCCACCGGCCTGACCATACGCCGCACTGCCGGCCTGACCGTGCGCCGAGCCACCGGCCTGCGCCTGCCCCGAAGGGCCGCCCTGAGCATGTGCCACGGGACCTCCCTGAGCATGTGCCACGGGACCTCCCACCTGCTGCGCCGAGAGACCGGCGCCGTGTGCCTGCGCCTGCCCTGAAGGACCGCTCTGGGCCGCTGGACCGCCCGCCCCTTGAGTCGGCGGCGGGTAACCCGTGGCCTGGGCCATCGATTGATATGCCGCGACCTGCGCCGCCTGGTAGGCGGCAGCGGCGGCGCGGCGTCCCGAACCGGCGCCCAGCGCCGCGCCGACCGCGCCCATGAACGCGATGCACAGGATGAACGTGACCAGCGCCAGCCCGTCGCCGACCGTCACGCTGACGAGCACGGCGGCGAACAGACCGACCAGGAACCCGATCAGCAGGCCGATGATGCCGCCACCGATCATCCTGGCAAACCCGCCACCCGTAGGCGGCGGCCCCACGACGCCACCCCCACCCGCACCTCCGCCGGGCGCGAGTGCTGGAGCCACGGCACCACCCCTCAACGCGGCACCCGCCGCGTCGCCGGCGAGCGCGGGTTCCACCATGACACCGCCGCCCGACACCACACCCGCGCCACTGCCGCCGCCCGACACGACACCTGCGCCGCCACCGCCCGACACGACACCAACCTCGTCGGTGCCGCCCGACACGACACGTGCGCCGCCACCGCTCGACGCGACGCCTGCACCGTTACCACTCGACGCGACACTCGCGCCGCCACCGCCCGACACGACACCCGCGCCGCCACCGCTGGACGCGACGCCCACCGCGTCGGTGCCGGGCGCGCTCGCCGTCGCCAAAGCCGCGAGCGCCGCAAGCCCGGCAGTCGCGTCAGCGCCTGCCGCTCGACCCGATGCCACGCCCTCGCTCTCGGACACGGAAGCGCCGCCGGACGTGAGGCCGACCGCCGGGACGCCGACGGGCGCGCTGCCACCGGCCGCGGCGCCGAGCCCAGCAGCGACCTCGTCGCCCGCCGCCAAGCCGGCCTCGCCGGCCCCCGTGCCTGCCGCCAAGCCGGCCCCGCCTGCCCCTGTGCCTGCTGCCAAGCCGGCCCCCGTGCCTGCCGCCAAGCCGGCCTCGCCGGCCCCCGTGTCCGCCGCCGCATCGGCCGGGAGATGACCCACGGCCGGGACCGCCCCGATCGGCGTGCCCTCCTTTGGCGGTGCCGCGTCCGCCGCCGCAACCAGGGACGCAGCCGGAGCCGCGGACGGCAGCCGGTCGTCCCCCGTCCCCCGCTCACCCTCTAACGGCACGTCCGCCATCGTCGTCCTCCCTGGTAAGTCGACGACCATGCGGCACCCCGCACCCTCGTCGATCCGAATGGAACCCCCGTGCAGCTCGACGATCTCCTTCACGATGGCCAGCCCCAACCCGGCACCACCGGAGTCCGCCGCCCGGCCCGTGTCCAGCCGGGAGAAGCGCTCGAACACGCGCGCCCGGGCCGAGAGCGGGATCCCCGGCCCCCGGTCGGCGACCGTCAGCCGGACCCCGTCCCCTTCAGGGAGGGCGCTCACGGTGACCACCCCGTCCGGCGGGCTGTGCCGTACCGCGTTGTCGAGGAGGTTGGCCAGGACCTGGGCGAGCAGGTCGGGGTCGGCGCGCACCACCAGGTCGGCGGGTGCCGACGGCCGGATCGCGACGTCCTCGCGGGCCAGCGACGCCTCGCGGACCGCCTGCTCGAGAAGTGGCGCCAGCTCGATCGGCTCCGGCTCGATCAGCCGCACGCCGGAGTCGAGCCGCGACAGGTCCAGCAGCTGGGCCACGAGGCGGCCGAGGCGCTCGGTCTGGGAGAGGGCGGTCCGCATGGTGACGGGGTCGGGGGCGGAGACGCCGTCCACGACGTTCTCCAGGACCGCGCGCAGGCCCGTGATGGGGGTGCGGAGCTCGTGGCTGACGTTCGCGATGAGCTCGCGCCGCTGCCGGTCCACCTCGCCGAGGTCGGCCGCCATCGCGTTGAACGCCCTGGCCAGCTCACCGACCTCGTCGCGGGACGTGGCGGTCACGCGGAGCCCGTACCGGCCCTTGGCGATCGTCTGGGCGGCGCTGGCCATCTGGCGCAGCGGCTTGGTCATCCCCATGGCCAGGAGCTGCACCATGATCAGCGCCAGGACCACGGCGACCGCGATGCGTACCTCGCGGGAGAGGCCGGAGTTGAGGCCCACCTCGTTCACCACGAACGCGGTCCCCACGGCCAGCACGATCACGATGCCGAGCTTGACCTTGATCCGGCCGAGGAAGTCGAGCGGCCTCATCGGCGGACCAGCGCGTAACCGACGCCGTGCACCGTACGCACCACGTCGGAGCCCAGCTTGCGGCGCAGCGCCCGTACGTGGCTGTCCACGGTCCTGGTCGCCGCGGCCTCCGAGAAGCCCCACACGTCCGACAACAGCCGGTCCCGCTCGAAGACCTGCCCGGGCCGCTCGGCCAGCCGGCGCAGCAGGTCGAACTCGGTCCTGGTGAGCTGCGCCTCCGCACCCCCCACGAACACCCGGCGGGCCGCGGTGTCGATCTCCACCTCGCCCACCCTGATCACCGTGTCCTCGGCCGCGAGCTGGGCCGCCCGCTCGACCCTGCGCAGCAGCGCGTGGATCCTGGCCACCAGTTCGCGCATGCTGAACGGCTTGGCCAGGTAGTCATCGGCCCCTACCCCGAGCCCGACCAGCACGTCGGTCTCCTCGCCGAGCGCCGTCAGCATGAGCACGGGCACCGGCCTGGCCGCCTGCATCCGCCGGCACACCTCCAGCCCGTCGAGCCCCGGCAGCAGCCGGTCGAGGATCACCAGGTCGGGCTCCGCCCTGCCGTACTGGATCAGGGCGTCCTGCCCGTCGCCGGCCACCCTGACGTCGAAGCCCTCGGCGGCCAGCCGGTTCCGTACGGCCAGCGCGATCGTCACATCGTCCTCGACCACGAGGATGCGTCGCTGCTCTGCCACGTTACGAAAGCCTAGAAGCGCCCTGTGCAGACGACACTCCTAAATCTGTGCACAAACAGTGCAGACTTGCCTCGTGAACACCGCCGGATACCTCAGCCGCCTCGGCCTGCCTCACCTGATCAACGCCCCCACCAGCGCGGACAACCTGCGAGCCCTCCACATCGCGCACATCGAGAAGGTCTCGTACGAGGCGTTGGAGATCTGGCTCGGCCGCACCACCACCGTCGATCCCGTCGAGTCGGCGGAGCGCATCATCCGCGGGCGCGGCGGATACTGCTACCACCTCAACGGCGCGTTCTCGGAGCTGCTCAGGGCGCTGGGGTACGACGTGACCAGGCACGTCGGCGGCATCCAGGGCCGCGGCGGCGAGCCCGGCATCACCGCCAACCACCTGGTGCTCACCGTGCGCGGCCTGCCGTCGGAGGACAATCCCGGCGGCGAGTGGCTGGCCGACGTCGGGCTCGGCGACGGGCTCCACGCGCCGCTCCCGCTGATCGCGGGCACGTACCGGCAGGGTCCGTTCGAGTTCGTCCTCCGCCCGTCGGAGGTCGCGGCGGGCGGCTGGCGGTTCGAGCATGATCCGGCTGGTTCGTTCCAGGGCATGGACTTCGATCCGGCTCCCACGGACATGTCGGCGTTCGTGGAGATGCACCGGCAGCTGACCACGTCGCCGACGTCCGGCTTCGTACGCACGGCCGCGATCCTGCGACGTGACGCGTACGGCGCGGACATCCTGCGCGGGCTGGTGCTGAGCCGGCTCGGCGGCAGCGTCCACCCGGTCACCCTGGACAGCGCGCCGGACTACTACGCGGCGCTGGCGGACATCTTCCTGCTGCCGCTCGACGACGTGAGCCCCGAGGACAAGGAGAAGCTCTGGCGCAAGGTGAACGACGCGCATGAGGCCTGGCTGGCCGGTGACCCATCGTGACGAACGTGCGCTATGGTGCACCTCGACATGGGTGAGACCAGGAAGTTAGCCGGTCGCTACCGGCTGCTGAACCCCCTGGGCACGGGCTCCGTCCGCCTGGCCTTCGACGAGTCGGAGCACCGTGACGTGGCGGTCCGCGAGCTGCGGGTCCCCGCCGAGCTGCGCGACGTCGCGCTGCAGGAGGCGCGCAGGGCGTCCGGCCTGCGGCACGCCTCGATCGTGCGGGTGCTGGACGTGGTGGTCGAGGAGCGCACGCCCTGGCTGGTCATGGAGTTCGTGTCAGGGGCGTCGCTGGAGCACACCGTACGCTCGCGCCGCCCGCTGCCGGTGGCGCAGGCGGCCCGGGTGGGGGTCTGCCTCCTCGCGGCGCTGACGGTCGCGCACGAGGCCGGGATCGTCCACGGGCGCGTCGAGCCGGGCAACGTCCTGCTCGCCCCGACCGGTCGCGCGGTGCTGACCGGCTTCGGCTTCCCCAGCCTCAGCATGCTGCCCTCCGCCGACCTGTGGTCCCTGGCCGCCACGCTGCACTTCGCGGTGGAGGGCCGCCCGCCGGGACAGGTGCCCGCGGAGGGCGCGGACCCGCTCAGGTCGCTGGTCAGGGCCATGCTCCACCCGTCGGGGCCGCCGCCGCTCGACGTGATACGCGAGACCCTGCAGCTCGTGGCCGTGGACCGCCCGCTGGACGCGATCGTCGAGACGGGCGGCCCGCTGCCGGTCCCCGAGGTGGCCGCGATCGGGCTCTCCCTGATCGACCAGCTCCAGGCCGCGGAGACGTTCCACGGCGGGGTGCAGCCGGGCAACGTCCTCGTCGACGCCCAGGGCCGGGCGCGGCTGATCCCGCTGCTGAAGTCCGGGACCCTGCCGGCCTACACGGCCCCGGAGGCCGCCCCCACCATGGCCGCCGACCTCTGGTCACTGGGCGCCACGCTCTTCGCCGCCGTCGAGGGCGTGCCGCCCGCGCCGGGCGCGCCGCTGGCCAGGGCCGGTGCGCTCGCTCCCGTCCTGATCCGCCTGCTGTCCGGCGATCCGTTGGAACGTCCCACTCCGGACGAGCTCCGCCGCGACCTGGAGTCCGTACGGCAGCCGCGTAAAGATTGAGATACATCGCGAGCGGAACCAAGACGGTGGGTTCACTCGTTGGTCAGGCGACGCAGAATGTGGGAGAGGCGGGGCGTGCGCTCCGTGTTCGGAGGAAGTTGAGTATGTCGCCAGTCCAGAAGTACGCCATTGGCGCAGGCGCCGCGGTCCTGCTCTCGCTGATCTTCTTCGGGGCCGGATGGGTCACCCTGCTGGTCATCCTCGGCGTGGTCGCCGCCCCGGTGGTCGGCTACCTGATGCTCGACCCGTCGCAGCGCGAGCGGCTCAAGAGGGCCCGCAGGCGCGGCATCGGCCGCTGAGCCCCCGGCGGCGGGGGCCTCGCCGGGCCCCCGCCGCGCTCAGGCCTCCGCGGTCGCCGCCGCCTGCGCTCCCAGCACGCGCTGGGTCACCTTGCGCTCGACATAGAACGACAGGAACGGCACCGTGCCCCCGACCATGACGCCGAGCATGTACGGCCACGTCCAGCGCGCCTTCATGCCCAGGTTCATGACCGTGACCAGGTAGATCATGTAGAGCCCGCCGTGGATGGGGGCGACGACCTTCGACATCGCCGGGTTGTCGAAGCCGTACCGGATCACCATGGCCACGCAGAGCACGAGCAGCATGACGCCCACCACGTACGCGAGCACCCGGAAGGGCTTCAGAGCCGATTCCACGATTAACCTTCCAGAGCCATCTCAGGGGACTTTGCACGGTCCCGATCGTTTCGTACGGCGTCGCGTACGAAGTGGAACCACATGAACACGGCGAACCCGGCGAAGATCCACCAGTTGGCGGCATACGCCAGGTTACGCCAGGTCAGCGTGCCACCCACCACCGGCGGCTGCACCTTGACCTGCGTCAACGAGCCCGACGGCGGCTGCGCCACGACATAGCCGGTCCGCACCCTTTGACCGCTCCACAGGTTGACCAGCTCACCCGTGGACACCGTCTGCACCTGGCCGGCAGGCAGCCCTTCCGCGCGCCGCTGCACGCTGTCGGTGCCCTGCTGCGGCCGCAGCCGTCCGGGCACCGCGACCTTGCCCTGCGGCACCGCGGCGACCGCCGGATCGTCGGCCTTGGCCGTCCAGCCCCGTACGACCGGCATGAGCGTGCCGTCGTCGAGCCTGAGCGGCGTGAGCACCCAGTAGCCGCGGTCACGCGAGACGTTGCCGCCGGGAGCGTCGACGTCGGCCGGCCGGTCGGCGACCAGGAGCTGGCGATCCGGCTCGTAGACGCCCTCCGCCGTGACCCTGCGGCCCACGACCTCACCGCTCAGCTGCGGACCCACCGGGGCGAGCGTGCCGACCGCGACGGGGCCCGGATCCGTGGCGGCGTGCGGCTTGCCGGAGTCCTGGAAAACGCCGAGCTGCCAGCGCCCGAGCAGGATGAACGCGACCAGGACCACTGCCGTGAGCAGGTGCAACACCATGACACGGGGCGAGAGCAGGGTCCTGAGCATGCCTTAAAGCTATCCGCCGGGTGGGGTGGTCCCCTAATCAGCCTGCCGTATTGATCCCGCCAAACGCCGCAAACGGAACAGGCTCTCACGCTAGGCTGCTGGCCATGTCTGACCAGCATATCGACCCGGCGGGCAACACCCAGCAGTTCAAGGCTTTCGCGCAGCGCCGCGAGCAGGAAGCCGCCGTCCCGCCCAAGAAGTCGCCCCTCGTGCCCATCATCGCGGTCGTGGCCGTGATCGTGATCCTCGGCGTCGCCGCCTTCCTCCTGCTGAAGTAGCCCATAGACCGGATCGACCCGCCGCGGGGGCCGTGGCGGGTTCTTGTCGTTCCGTCACCGTGGGACCCACTATGGACCTCATGGGGAAGCGCTCATTATATTGGATTGAGCGTCCAATAAGCGTGCGCCCCCGGGAGGTCCAATGCCAGGGTTGGCGATCATCGGGTCCGGGTTCGCCGGGATCGGCATGGCCATCAAGCTCAAGGAAGCGGGCTTCCACGACTTCGTCATCCTGGAGAAGGCCGCGGAGCTCGGCGGCACCTGGCGCGACAACACCTATCCCGGCTGCGCGTGCGACGTGCCCTCGCACATGTACTCCTACTCGTACGAGCTGAATCCCGACTGGTCGCGGATGTTCGCCCCGCAGGAGGAGATCTGGGAGTACATGCGCTCGTGCGCGGACAAGTACGGCGTGACCCCGCACATCCGGTACGGCAAGCGCGTCGTCGCCCTCGAATACGACGACGCCCGGCGGGACTGGACGGTCACCACGGACGACGGGGAGATGTTCCGCACGAACGCCGTGGTCTCCGCCATCGGCGCCCTACACATCCCGAAATTCCCCGAAATTTCGGGACGCGAGTCTTTCGCCGGACCCGCCGTCCACTCCGCCGAATGGGACCACTCGATCGACCTGGCCGGCAAGCGCGTCGCCGTCATCGGCACCGGCGCCTCGGCCGTCCAGTTCGTCCCCCAGATCGCCCCCGTCGCGGGCCGCCTGACGGTCTTCCAGCGCACGCCCCCGTGGCTCCACCCCAAGCCGGACTTCGCCTTCTCGCCGGGCGTACGCCGGCTCCTGCGCGCGCCCGGCCTGGCCAGGGCGATGCGCGGCGCCATCTACTGGGCCCTGGAGTCGAGGGCGCTCGGCTTCGCCGTCGATCCGCGCCTCATGAAGGCCCACGAGAAACTGGCCCGCAGGCACCTCGAAGCCCAGGTCCCCGACCCCGCCCTGCGCCGCCGGCTCACCCCCGACTACCTGATCGGCTGCAAGCGCATCCTCATCTCCAGCGACTACTACCCGGCCTTGACCAGGGAGAATGTCGAGCTGGTGACGGATGAGATCACCGAGATCAGGCCGCACTCGATCGTGGACGCCGCCGGCGCCGAGCACGAGGTCGACGTGATCGTCTACGGCACCGGGTTCAAGGTCGTGGAGGCGATCCAGGACCAGCACATCGTCGGCCGGGGCGGGCTGAAGCTGCAGGACGCCTGGCAGGACGGCATCGAGACCTACTACGGCATCACCACGGCGGGCTTCCCCAACCTGTTCTTCCTGCTCGGCCCCAACACGGGCCTCGGGCACAACTCGGTCGTGTTCATGATCGAGTCGCAGGTCCGCTACGTCATCGACTGCCTGCGCCTGCTCTCCAGGACCCGGGCCAGGGCCGTCGAGGTCAGGCCGGAGGTGCAGCGGGCGTTCGGCCGCCGCCTGCGCGAACGGCTCGACCCTCTCGTCTGGAACGCCGGGGGCTGCACCTCCTGGTATCTGGACGAGCACGGAGTGAACCGGACGATCTGGCCGGGCTTCACCTTCGAGTACTGGGCGCGTACCCGGAGGGTGAAGCCGGAGGCGTACGAGCTGATCTACTGAGCGGGCCGCCTCGCCTCGATGAGGAAGCGCGAGGAGTGGGCCACGAACGGCCCCTCCGCCTCGATCTGCTCGTGCAGCTCCCGCAGCCTGTCCGCGTGGCGCTCGACCGAGAACCCCGGCACGATCCAGATCACCTTCCGCAGGAAGTAGATCACCGCCCCGATGTCGTGGAACTCCATCCGCAGCCGCTCGAACCGCAGGTCCACGACCTCCAGCCCGGCCGACTCCGCCTCCGCCCTGGCCCTCTCGGGGTCTCGTGACGAGCCGTCGTGCGGCCCGATGAAGTAGTCGGTGAGCTCCGCGACGCTCCACGGACCCACCTGCTGCGAGAAGTAGGCCCCGCCGGGCCGCAGCACGCGGGCGATCTCCTCCCACCACGTCCGCACCGGATGACGGCTGGTGACCAGGTCGAAGACGCCGCTCCTGAACGGCAGGCGCGGCTCGTCGTCGTCCTCCACCACCCAGGCGCCGCGCGGCCGCAGCCGGGACGCGGCCAGCGCGAGGTTGGGCGGCCACGACTCGGTCGCCACGGTCACCGGCGGCAGCCTGGGCACGCCGGCCAGGATCTCACCGCCGCCGGTCTGGAGGTCGAGCGCGGCCTCGACCCCGGCCATCCGCTCGCCGAGCAGCCTGGCGTAGCCCCAGGAGGGCCGCTCCTCGCTGGCCCGGCCGTCGAGCCAGGAGAAGTCCCAGCCGTCCACGGAGACCGTGGCGGCCTCCTGAACGAGGTCGTCATAGGTGCGGCGCATGCTTCGACCTTGTCAGCGGTTCAGCCGGGCATTCAATCGAATTTCCGCCCCGGCCGCCGCGCCTACGCACCGCAGCGGGGCCTGTCGGGCCGGCAGGTGCAAGCGTCAGGTCACCCGGCTGCGCGCCGCGGTGCGGTCGATGCCGAGTTGGTCGATCAGCTGCGCCACCGGGTCGGGCCGGACCTGCGCGAGCAAGGTCAGCACCAGCTGCCGCGGCCCCTCGACCGCCCTGGTCTTCATCGTCGTGCCCTTGATCGCCTGGTTGATGACCGCCCGGGCGCTCGACGTGAGCCCCGTGCTGGGGACCGGCGGGTGCTTGCGCGGCGTCCGCGGCATGTCGCCGACCTCCAGGCCGAGCATGCGCAGCGCCGCCCGGTCGAGCTCCTCGAGCCCGGCCCGCGCGCCCGCCACGTCCACGCCGAGCGCCCGGGCGAGGTCGGCGTCGTGCAGGGCGCCGAGCAGCAGGTGCTCGGTGCCCACCCGGCGGTCGCCCCGCTGCCTGGCCTCCTCGAACGCGCTCTTGACGATCACCCCGAACTTGCTCTTCTCGAAGCCGAACATCGCGAAAACCTCACTTCCCGTATTTGGCGTGCACCGACTGCCGTGACATGCCGAGCGCGTCGCCGATCTGCTCCCAGGTCCAGCCCTGCTCCCTGGCCAGCGCCACCGACACCGCCTCGACCTGCTCGGCCAGCCGGTGCAGCGCGCCCACCGCCCGCAGCCCCATGGCCGGATCGTTCGACCTGATCCGCTCGGAGAGCTCTGTAACGTCCACGCTTGTCAGGCTAGATTGACAGCCGTGGAGTTGTCAATCTAGCCTGACAGACATGGAAGATGTGCTGATCGTGGGGGCCGGGCCCGTGGGACTCATGCTCGCGTGCGAGCTGAGCCTTGCCGGCGCCCGCCCGATCGTGCTGGAGAAGAGACCGGAGCCGAGCGAGCTGCCCAGGGCCAACGGCCTGGGCGGGCAGATCATCGAGCTCCTCGACCACCGGGGCCTGCTGGAGCGCTTCAGCGCGGGCAGCCCGTTCGCGGGCCGGGCGCCCGGATTCCCGTTCGGCTCGGTGCCGCTGCGCTTCGCGGGCATCGATGACGTGCCGTTACAGCTGCTGATGATCCAGCAGCCGCGCCTGGAGAGGCTGCTCGCGGAGCGTGCGGTGGAGCTCGGAGCCGAGATCAGGAGAGGCTGCCAGGTGCTCTCGCTCGCCCAGAACGGCGAGGGCGTGACGCTCGACCTCGTGGACAGGCCCCATGGGAGCGGGCGTCGCGTCCGGGCCCGCTACGTGGTCGGCTGCGACGGCGGGCGCAGCCTGGTACGGAAGCTGGCCGGGATCGGCTTCCCCGGCACGACCGACCCTGAGGTGATGCGGCTCGGGCACTTCGCCGCCGACGCGAGCGTGTTCGAGTCACCGCAGCTGCACGGCCTCGAGCCGGGCTGGAACCGCACCCCGCACGGCCGCCTGCTGCTCACCTCGCTCCAGCACGGCGTACTGATCGCCGGTGTGCGCGAGAAGGGCGAGCCGCCCGACGGACCCGTGACGCCCGAGGACTTCGGCGCGGCCGTGCGGCGGGTGCTCGGGCGGGACCTGCCGCTGGGCGAGCCGGTCTGGCTGTCGAGCACGGTCTCCCAGGCCAGGCTGGCCGAACGGTACCGGACGGGGAGGGTGTTCCTGGCCGGGGACGCCGCGCATCTGTTCCCGGCGGGAGGGTCGGCGCTCAACGTGGGCATGACGGACGCGGCCAACCTGGGCTGGAAGCTGGCCGCCGCCCTCAACGGGCGGGCGCCCGATGGGCTGCTGGACACGTACGAATCCGAGCGCCGGCCGGTGGCCGAGCGGGCCCTCATGCAGACCCGCGCGCAGGCGGCGCTCGACCGGCTGGAGGGCGAGGACGGCGCGGCGCTGCGGGAACTGCTCACCGAGGTGTTCGCCTTCGAGCAGCCGCTGCGCCACCTCGCCGGTCTGCTGCACGACTCGGGCGTCCGGTACGCTCCCGCCCCCAACACCGGCTCAGAGGCCGACCCGCGCACCGGCTCAGAGGCCGACCCGCGCACCGGCTCGGAGCCCGGCCTGCACACCGGCTCCGGCTCGGGCCGGGGATCCGGGGCAGAAGCCGTGCACCCGCTGGTGGGCCGGTTCGCTCCCGACCTGGCGCTGGCCGACGGGCGGCGGCTGGCCGAGCTGATGCGCGCGGCCAGGCCCGTGCTGCTCGACCTCGGCTGCGGAGTGGTGCTCGACGACGACTGGATCGAGGTGGTCAGGGCCCGCGCCGACGACCCGCCCGCCGACGCGCTGCTGATCCGCCCCGACGGCTACGTCGCCTGGGCGGGCGCGGACGGGCTCGCGGAAGCGGCCGGGCAATGGTTCGGGGTCCCCGCGAGCGGGTGATTCAGAGCCAGCCGGGTTTCACCAGACCCGACTCGTACGCGATGACCACGAGCTGGGCGCGGTCGCGGGCGTGCAGCTTCATCATGGTCCGGCTCACGTGCGTCTTCGCGGTCGCCGGCGACATGAACAGCTTGGCCGCGATCTCGTCGTTCGTCATGCCGGTCCCGACCAGGGCGAGCACCTCGCGTTCGCGCTCGGTGAGCTGGTCGAGCCCGGCGGAGGCGACCGGCTCCTTGGCGCGTGAGGCGTACTCGGCGATCAGGCGGCGCGTCACGCTCGGCGACAGCAGCGCCTCCCCGGCCGCGACCACCCGGACGGCCTGGATCAGCTCGGCCGGCTCGGTGTCCTTGACCAGGAAGCCGCTGGCGCCGCCGCGCAGCGCCTCGAAGACGTACTCGTCCAGCTCGAACGTCGTCAGGATGATGATGTGCGGCCCCGGCGGCATCTGGCGGGTGGCGGTCAGGCCGTCGGTGCCCGGCATGCGAATGTCCATGAGCACCACGTCCGGCTGGTGCTCGCCCGCCAGCCGGACCGCCTCGGCGCCGTCGGACGCCTCGGCCACCACGGTCATGTCCGGCTGGGCATCCAGCAGCGCCTTGAAGCCGGCGCGGACCAGCGCCTGGTCGTCTGCCAGCAGCACCTTGATCATGAAGTCTCCTCGGGTAGTGGCAGCCTGGCCTCGACCTGGAAGCCGGCGCCCCCGCTGGTGGACAGGGGGCCCGCGACCAGCGTGCCGCCCAGCGCGGAGGCCCGCTCGCGCATGCCGGGGATGCCGTTGCCACTGCCCTCCTCGGACAGCACGGGCGTGGTGGTCGCGCCGGTGTCGGCGACGTGGATGGCCAGCTCGCGCTCGCCGTACTCCAGCCGCACGTTCACCGACGAGCCGGGGGCGTGCCGGGCGGCGTTGGTGAGGGCCTCCTGCACGATCCGGTACGCGGCCCGCTCCACCGCGGGCGGCAGCGGGCGCGAGCCGACCCGCTTGAGCGTCACATCCATGCCGGAGCGCTCGACCAGGTCGTCGAGGCGGTCGAGCCCGGCCGTGGGGGAACGGGGCGCGCCTTCGCGCAGGACGTTCAGGACCGAGCGCAACTCACCCAGAACCTCCTTGGACGCCGTCTTGATGGCGGACAGAGCGGTCCTGGCCTGTTCGGGGTTGTCGTCGATGAGGTGGAGGGCGGTGGACGCCTGGACGTGGATGAGCGAGATGTTGTGCGCGAGCACGTCGTGCAGTTCCTGCGCCATGGTCAGGCGCTCCTCGCTGGCCTGCCGCCTGGCCTCCTCCTCGGCGATGCGCTCGCGCTCGGCCCGGCGCTCCCTGACGATCCTGACCAGCTCGGCCACGACCATGAAGAGCATGATGAACGTCAGGATCCACACGCTGTGGAAGAGGTCGCGGTTGCCGATCAGCCAGGCGTAGGTGATGAACGACAGCACCGTCATCCCCGCCATGACCCAGGCCATCAGCCGCTTGCCCCGCGTGACCAGCAGGAAGAGCAGGACCCCCGGGCTGATGAAGCTGGGGCCGTAGGGGAAGCCGGCGGCCAGGAAGAGGTCGCAGGCGCCGAGCGCGGCGGCGGCGGTGAGCAGCGGGAAGCGGCGGTGCAGCAGGATCGCCAGCGGCCCGACCAGCAGCAGCGCGAAGGCGTACGGGTGGCCGACGATCGGCACCCGCTCCTCCCGCTGCCCCCAGGACGCGCCCATGCCGACGACGAACTGGGCGGCAGCCACGATGAGGGCCAGATAGGGGTCGAAGCCGTACTTCCTACGCACAGCCCTACGCTAGATCAGCCTTCTGACCAGCGCATCATCCCTGTGTGGGAGGGGGGCCTACCGCCACGGGCGTACGTAGGCCATGGTAAATACCATGCGCCGAGCGATCGTCCCTGCAGCAGCAGTCCTCGTCTCTCTGGTGTCGGCCCCGCCCGTGCTGGCCGAGCCAGAGCAGAAAGTCCCGGTCGCGGAGGGGTACGGCGGTGCCGTCGCGACCGTCGACCTCGATGCCAGCAAGGCCGCCATCTCCGTGCTCAGGAGGGGCGGCAACGCGGTGGACGCCGCCGTCGCCGCGGGCGCGGTGCTGGGCGTCACGGAGCCGTACTCCGCGGGCCTGGCCGGAGGCGGCTTCATGGTGTACTACGACGCCAGGCAGCGCAAGGTCTTCACGATCGACGGCCGCGAGACCGCCCCGCAGGCCATGACCTCGACCACGTTCGAGGGCATCCCGTTCGACGAGGGCGTCACCAGCGGCCTGTCGGCGGGCATTCCCGGCACGGTCGCGAGCTGGGACCTGGCCCTACGGAAATTCGGCACGACCTCGCTCAGACAAGCACTCCAGCCCGCGATCGACGTGGCCTCCAAGGGCTTCGTCGTGGACCAGACCTTCCACGACCAGACCGCCGCGAACCAGGCCCGGTTCAAGGACTTCACCTCCACGGCCAAGCTCTACCTCCCGAACGGCGCTCCGCCGCCCGTCGGCTCGGTGTTCAGGAATCCCGAGCTGGCGGCCACGTACCGGGAGCTCGGCAGGCGCGGTCCCGGCTGGCTGTACGGCGGGCAGCTGGGCAAGGAGATCGTGGCCACCGTCAAGCAGCCGCCGGTCACCCCCGGCAGCACCCGCAACGTCCGGCCGGGCCTGATGGAGCTGTCCGACCTGCGCGCCTACCGCGCGCTCCAGCGCGAACCCACCAAGATCTCCTACAACGGCAAGGACGTGTACGGCATGGCGCCGCCGTCCTCCGGCGGCTCGACGGTCGGCGAGGCACTCAACATCCTCCAGGCCCTGCCGCAGGTCGGCCTGCACGAGTACTTGGAGGCGTCCAGGCTGGCCTTCGCCGACCGCGGCAAGTACGTCGGCGACATCCCCGGCGTGCCGCTCAAGGAGCTGCTGTCCGACGGCTTCGCCAAGGAGCGGGCCTGCCTGATCGGTGACAGGGCGATGGCCGGTCCGGCGGCGCCCGGCAGCCCGGACGGCTCGTACGAGCCCTGCGCCCAGCCCACCGGCAGCTCAACCCCGATCGCCGACGAGGGCCCCGAGACCACGCACCTCGTCGTCGCCGACCGGTGGGGCAACGTGATCGCCTACAACCTGACCATCGAGTCCACCGGCGGCAACGGCATCGTGGTGCCGGGTCGCGGCGTGCTGCTCAACAACGAGCTCACCGACTTCACGTTCGGCCCGGCGCCCGGCGACCCCAACCTGCCCGGCCCCGGCAAGCGGCCGCGCTCGTCGATGGCGCCCACGCTGGTGTTCGAGCACGGCAGGCCGGTGCTCGCGGTCGGGTCGCCGGGCGGCTCGACCATCATCACGACCGTGCTGCAGATCCTGGTCAACCGGTACGAGTTCGGGATGAACCTGCCGGACGCGCTCGCCGCGCCCCGCGCCACGCAGCGCAACACCGCGCAGACGCAGGCCGAGCAGGCATTCCTGGACAAGTACCGCGCCGAGCTGGAGGCCAAGGGGCACAGCTTCGCGCTCAACCCGGAGATCGGGGCGGCCACCGCGCTGGAGTTCGTCGGCAGGGGCCGGGTCCAGGCCGTCGCCGAGCCGGTCCGCCGCGGCGGCGGCAGCGCGATGGTGGTGAAGCCCTAGAAGTCTCCCGCGTGGTCCTTCGCCCATTCGGCGAAGGACCGCGCGGGCCGTCCGGTGACCTCCTCGACCGTGCTCGTCAGGGCCGGCGGCGGGCCGTCGAGCATCTGCGCGTAGCCGTCGAGCAGGGCGTCCACGAACGAGTCCGGGAAGTCGTCGTCGGCCAGCAGCCGCTGGCGCTCCTCCTCCCGGCTGAGCTCCTGCCAGCGCAGCGGGCGCCCGAGCGCGTCGCCGATGATCCGTACCTGCTCGACCTGGCTCAGCGCCTCCGGCCCCGTCAGCACGTAGCGGGCGCCGTCGTGGCCCTCCGAGGTGAGCGCCCGTACGGCCACGGCGGCGATGTCGCGTTCGTGCAGCATGGCCATCTTCAGCGCGCCGAACGCGCCCCGCACCACGTCTCCCGAGCGGATCTGGCCGCGCCACCAGAGCGCGTTCGCGGCGAACGTGCTGGGCCAGAGCATGGTCCAGGCCAGGCCCGACTGCTCGACGCGCTGCTCGAGCTCGTTGTGCGACAGGCCGACGGCCGAGTCGGGCTGGTCGCGTACCGCTCCCGAGGAGAGCAGGACGATGCGGCGGGCGTGCCGCCTGATCGCGCCGACCACGCCGGCGGCGAGGTCGGCGGTGTGGAAGGGCCAGATGAGGAAGACGGACTCCACGCCGTCCAGACACCGGTCGATGGTTCCGTGGTCGCCCTTGACCACCTCGGCGGCCGCGGGCAGGGCCGCCCAGGACGGGTCACGGGTCATGGCGCGTACGGGGTGGCCCGCCTCGACGAGCTGGTGGACGACCTGGCGTCCGACGTTCCCGGTGGCTCCTGTTACGAGAATCATGTGTCCAAGGCTGGCTCGGGCCCCCAAGCCGCCCCAATTGCCGGGGGCATATCGGCCGCTTTCCTCCATCGAACTACCCTGTTGAGATGGAATCCGCCGAACTGGACGCCGTCGACCGCGGGCTGGTGCACGCCCTCCAAATCGACGGCCGTGCCCCCTTCGCCAGGATCGCCGACGTGCTGGGCGTCTCGGAGCAGACCGTGGCCCGCCGCTACCGCAGGCTCACCGCGGCGGGCGCGCTCAGGGTGGTGGGCGGCCTCGACGGCCTGCTCCTCGGCTACACGCCCTGGACCATCCGCGTGCGCTGCACGCCCGACGCCGGCACGGCCATCGCCGAGGCCCTGGCCAGGCGGCCCGACACGTACTGGGTGCACCTGCTGTCGGGCGGCACCGAGATCTCCTGCTTCACCCAGTCACCCGACGCGGTCCTGCTGGAGAAGCTGCCGAGGACGAGCCGCGTCCTGGGCATGACCGCCCACTCGCTCCTGCGGGGCTTCGCCGTGCCGGGCGGCTGGCGGGGGCTGGCCTGGCTGACGGAGGAGCAGGCCGACCGGCTGCGCCCCGAGCCGCGTACTGGATCTGATGGCATCGTCCTGCAGGAGGAGGACCACCGCCTCGTGGGCGTGCTGGCCGAGGACGGCCGGGCCGGGTACGCGGAGCTGGCCAGGGCCACCGGCTGGTCGGAGTCCACGGTCAAGCGCCGCCTCAACCAGCTCAGGGCGTCGGGCGCGCTCAACATCCAGCTCGACTACTCCCCCAGGCTGCTCGGCTACCGCGCCGAGGCCAGGCTGTGGATGTCCGTACGCCCCTCGGAGCTCCTCCATGTGGCCACCACCCTCGCGGGCCATCCGGAGATCTCCTTCGCCGGCGTCACCACCGGCCCGACGAACCTCCTGGCCGCCGCCGTCTGCCGCGACAACGCCGATCTCTACCGCTACCTCACCGAACGGGTCAGCGCCCTGGACGCCGTCCAGACGCTCGAGACCGCCCCCGTCCTCCGGACGATGAAACGCACCGGCGTCCTACCCCCACGGGCGTACGTCCGGCCTTCATGAACACTCCCTGGGGCGAATCAGGAACAGCGCCTGACGTCCGATTCGGCGAGCCGCTCCGCCGACGACCCTGGAGGCAGACACCGAGGAGGAGACATGCACAGCTTCTGGCCGATCATCCCGTTCTTCTGGGGCCTGTTCTGGGTCGCCGTCGTCGCGCTCGCCATCACCGCCCGGCGCAAGGGCTGGTGGGCGCCGCACCACAGGCCCGCCCCGGCCTCGCCCACCTCCCCCACGTCGCCCACCGCCTCTGCGGAGCGGATCATCGCCGAGCGGTACGCCCGCGGCGAGATGAGCGACGACGAGTACTTCGAGCGGATGTCCGTGCTCCGGGGCGGCGCAGCGTAACCATCACCAAAGGCGCAAACACTGTCACTGGCCGCATCCACGGCGTCGCGTTAGGTTGCGTATACCGGACTCGTGGAAGTGGGACAGGTATGCGGTCTGTCGCGGAAGTCTGCGGCCAGTGCAGTCATGGCTGAGCGTCCTCACCCTGTTCGCCGGTGGTGCCGCCGCCGGGCTCGTGGCGGGGACGGCCACGTGCGCCGCGGCGCAGGGCGGGCTGCTCATGGGGCTGGTCGACGGCTGCCACGGGCGCGATCCCGCGCTGGTCGGCTGGTTCCTGGCGGGGCGGCTGGCCTCGTACAGCGTGGCCGGGGCGCTGCTCGGGCTGCTCGGCTCGGCCGTCAGCCTGCCTCCGCGGGCGCGCGGGGCGCTGCTCGTGGCGGCCGGCGTCACGGTGATCGTCTTCGCGGTCCGGCTGATGAGGCGGGGGCGCTGCGCGGCTCCGGCCGCGGCTGACGCCCCTTCCCGGTACCGGGCGCCGCTGCTGGGCGCGGCCACCGTCCTGGTGCCTTGCGGGGTGACGCTCGGCATGGAGATGATCGCGATCTCCAGCGGCTCCCCGGTCGCGGGGGCGGCGGCCATGGCGGGGTTCGTCGTCGGCACCGCTCCGGCGTTCGCGCTGCTCGGCTACGTGCTGCGGCGCCTCTCACGCACCCGGCTGGCCCGGCTCGCCGGGGTCGTGGCCGTCGCCGCCGGACTCTGGACCATCGGCGCCGGCCTCAACCTGGGCGGCTGGGCCGGCGGCACGATCGGCGGCACCCCACCCACCACCGGGTCCGGCGTGCAGACCGTGACCATCTGGGCGACCCGTGAGGGGTACCGCCCGGCCGTCGTGACGGCACGCGCGGGCGTGCCCGTCGATGTGGTGTTCAAGCTGGCGGACCGGGGATGCACCGGCACCGTCACGATCGGCGGGCGCGACGTCGCGCTGCCGGCCACCGTGCGCCTGCCGCCGCAACCGCGAGGGTCACTGCGGTACGTGTGCGGGATGGGCATGTATACAGGCCGCATCAACTTCCTGTAGCGCCGTGTCGGCGATTACTGTTCGCAATCACGCGATCACGTGCCACTCTGTTCGCCATGGCCTGGCAAGGAGAGGTGGCGGCGCCGTCCGTACCGGCGCCGCGGGTGGGAGACGAGCCCGAGCTGCTGGCCGCCGCGCGTGCGGGTGACGCGCAGGCCGCGCACCGGCTCGGCAAGCTTTACGCGCAGCACGGCGACCGCGCGGCGGCCAAGCACTGGTGGGAACGGGCGGCCGCCGCCGGCAACGTGGACAGCGCCTACAACCTGGGCGTCTGGCACGAGAAACACGGCAGCCTGGAGGAAGCGGTCACCTGGTACGAGTTCGCGGCCGGCACCGGCGACTCCGAGGCCGCCGCCAATCTGGCGACGCTCCTGCTGGAGCAGCGCGGCGACACCGGGGCCGCCAGGCTCTGGTACGAGCGGGCGGCCCTCGGCGGGTCCAGGGCGGCGGCCCGCAGGCTGGCGCTGATGTGCGAGGACGCGGGCGAGCTGGGGGCGGCACGGGAGTGGCACCGCAGGGCGGCCTCCGACGGCGACCTCACATCGGCACACGACCTGGGCTTCCTGGCCTACGCATCGGGCGACGACAAGGAGACCGTGCGCTGGTGGGAGTACGCGGCCAGGGGCGGCCACGCGGACTCGGCGTACTGCATGGGCCTCTACCTGGACGCCGGCCGCGATCCCGAGGGCGCGGAGGCGTACTACCGGCTGGCCGCCAGGAACGAGCACCCGGGAGCCGCCTCCCAGCTCGGCGGCGTCGCGCTGTCCAGGGGCGACCTGCGCACGGCCCGCGCCTGGTTCGAGCAGGCGGCAGCGGCGGGGCGGGTCCACGATCAGCGGATGGCCGGGTTCGTCTGCGTGGAGCTGGGCGACTGCGCTGCGGCCAGCCACTGGTTCGGCCGCGCGGCGGCCGGCGGGGACGCCGAGTCGGCCTTCAACTACGGCCTGCTGCTGATCGCCGAGTTCGGCGACATGGCCGGCGGGCAGCACTGGTTCAGGCAGGCGGCGCGGGCCGGGCACCGCGGGGCCGCCGTCGAGCTGGGCGGGCTGCTGTCGGTGACGGGCGAGGTGGGCGAGGCGCAGACTTGGCTGTCCGATCCGCCGCCGGCCACCTGGGGCCGGCACGCCGAGCCGGAGCTGACCGCGAGGGCGGAGCTCGCCGCGGCCGCGACCGGGCGCAGGGGCGGCGTCTCGCTCTCCGTTTCGGACCTGGCCGAGGTGCTGGGCACCTGGGACCTGGTGACCAGGCCGCTGCACGACCATTCCGACGTGATCGGGTGGCTGGTCGAGCGGAGCGGGGTGCACCGGAGCGCGATCGAGCACCTGGCGTCGGTACGCGGAACGCTGCTGCGCCCCGGGAGCGCGCCGTGGCCCAGCCCCGCCGAGATCGAGTACGTCCTGGCCACGGCCCGCGACCTGCGCCGGCGCCTGGGCGTGCGCTAGAGGCCGGGCACCTGGGCGTGCGCTGGAGATGGTGGAGGGCGCGTCCCTCCACCATTCACTAGACCAGTTCGGTCACCGGCGTGAAGGGCAGGCCGAGCGCCTCGGCCACCGGCTGGTTGGTCAGCCTGCCGTCGTAGGTGTTGAGCCCGCCCGCGAGGCCGGCGTCGGCCTTGAGCGCGTCGCGCCAGCCCAGGTTGGCCAGCTTGACCGCGTACGGCAGGGTCGCGTTCGTCAGGGCGTACGTGGAGGTGTTGGCCACGGAGCCCGGCATGTTGGCCACGCAGTAGAACACCGACTCGTGCACCGTGTACGTCGGCTCGGCGTGCGTGGTCGGACGCGAGTCCTCGAAGCAGCCGCCCTGGTCGATGGCGATGTCGACGAGCACGGAGCCCGGCTTCATGCGCGAGACCAGGTCGTTGGAGACCAGCGTCGGGGCCTTGGCGCCCGGGATCAGCACCGCGCCGATGACCAGGTCGGCCTGCAGGACCTCCTGCTCGATCGCGTACGACGTGGAGACCAGCGTCTTGAGCCGGCCCTGGTAGATGGCGTCGATGTAGCGCAGCCGGTCGATGTTGGTGTCGAGCACGGTCACGTCGGCGCCCATGCCGACGGCGATCTGCGCGGCGTTGAGCCCGGAGACGCCGCCGCCGATGACGACCACCTTCGCCGGGGCCACGCCGGGCACGCCGCCCGGCAGGACGCCGCGGCCGCCGTTGAAGCGCATCATGTTGTACGCGCCCACCTGCGGCGCGAGCCGGCCCGCGACCTCGGACATCGGGGCGAGCAGCGGCAGGGCGTTGCCGACCTGGACGGTCTCGTACGCGATGCCGGTCGTCTTGGCGGCCAGCAGCGCGTCGGTGCAGGAGCGGGAGGCGGCCAGGTGCAGGTAGGTGAAGAGCACCAGCCCTTCACGCAGCCGGTGGTACTCCTCGGCGATCGGCTCCTTCACCTTGAGCACCATGTCCGCCTCGCCCCACACGGCGTCGGCGCTGTCGAGGAGCTTCGCGCCCGCCGAGAGGTACTCCTCGTCCGTGATGGACGAGCCGAGCCCCGCACCCCGCTGGACGAGGACGTCGTGGCCGTTGCGCACCAGCTCGTGAACTCCGGCAGGGGTGGCGGCGACGCGATATTCGTGGTTCTTGACCTCGGCAGGAACGCCGATCTTCATGGTTTGATCCTTTCGCGAACCGGCACACCGTCGTACCGGGATTACGGTGTTACAGGTGCGGTTATAGGCGCGCCCATGCTCGGGTGAGCACGTCGCGGAGGATCGACCCGATCTCGGCGAACTCCTCCGGACCCGCGATCAGCGGGGGCGAGAGCTGGATGACGGGATCTCCGCGGTCGTCGGCGCGGCAGTAGAGGCCCGCGTCGAACAGCGCCTTGGACAGGAAGCCACGCAGGAGCCGCTCCGACTCCTCGGCGCTGAACGTCTCCTTGGTGGCCTTGTCCTTGACCAGCTCGATGCCCCAGAAGTAGCCGGAGCCGCGCACGTCACCGACGATGGGCAGGTCGCGCAGGCCGTCGAGGGTCTGCTTGAACAGCGGCTCGTTCCTGGTGACGTGACCGAGCAGGTCCTCACGTTCGAAGATATCAAGGTTGGCCAGTGCGACGGCCGAAGAGACGGGGTGGCCGCCGAACGTGTATCCGTGGGCGAACATCGTGTCGCCGTTCTTGAACGGCTCGAACAGCCGCTCATGCGCGATCATCGCGCCGATGGGCGAATAACCGCTGGTCAGGCCCTTGGCACAGGTGATGATGTCAGGCACGTAGTCGAACTTCTGGCCGCCGAACATCGTGCCCAGCCGGCCGAAGGCGCAGATGACCTCGTCGGAGACGAGCAGCACGTCGTACTCGTCGCAGATCTCGCGCAGGCGCTGGAAGTAGCCGGGAGGGGGCGGGAAGCAGCCGCCGGCGTTCTGGACGGGCTCGGCGAAGACGGCGGCCACCGTGTCGGGGCCCTCCATCTCGATGGCGCGGGCCACGCGCTCGGCCGCCCAGATGCCGTACTCCTCGGGGGTCATGCCCTTGACGCCGGTGATCTCGTCGGCGCGGTAGTGGTTGGTGTTGGGGACCCTGATCGAGCCGGGCACCAACGGCTCGAACATCTGCTTGAACGCTGGGATGCCGGTGATCGACAGCGCGCCCTGCGGGGTGCCGTGGTAGGCGATCTGGCGGCTGATGACCTTGTGCTTGAGCGGCTTGCCGATGAGCTTGTAGTACTGCTTGGCGAGCTTCCAGGCGGTTTCGACCGCCTCGCCGCCGCCGGTGGTGAAGAAGACGCGGTTCAGGTCGCCGGGGGTGTAGGAGGCGAGGCGCTGGGCCAGCTCAGCGGCCTTGGGGTGGGCGTACGACCATAGAGGGAAGAACGCCAGCTCCTGGGCCTGCTTGGCGGCGGCCTCGGCGAGCTCCTGGCGTCCATGGCCGACCTGGACCACGAAGAGCCCGGCCAGACCGTCGAGGTAGCGCTTGCCGTGAATGTCGTAGACGTACGATCCCTCACCGCGCACGATGGTCGGGATCTCGGACTGCTGGTAGGCGCTGTGCCTGGTGAAGTGCAACCACAGGTTGTCCTGCGCGGCCTTCAGGACGTCGTTTTCCGGCTGCGTCATGGTTATCTTCCCTTGTGTCTGAACTCCCCACAGTGTGCATGTTCACCTGCGGATTTGCCAAGCGAATCGGTCGCAGCACTATGCAAGAAAATCGAGATCCGCAGAACCGGTTTGTAACAGCGACGAAATCCGCATGTACATTGGCGCGCGGGCCAGGCCCGTTGCCGCACGCTGGACGTTCTGTGATCCAATGAGAGCAACGCGTCTAGACCAGCCCGCACCGGCCGAGACCTGTTGATGTTGACGACCATGACGACGAATGACCCCCGGGGGACCTTCCGTGACTCCTGAGCAGATCAAGAGCGCTGTCGCCGCCGCGATGCCCCAGTCCGTCGAGGACCTCAAGCGGCTGGCAGCCATACCTTCCGTGGCCTTCCCGGGGCACCCGGAGGAGCCGGTGTTCGCCGCCGCCGCGCTGACGGAGGAGCTGCTGCGCTCGGCGGGGCTGCCGCGCGTCCAGCAGGTGCCCGTCGAGGGCAGCTTCCCGGCCGTCTACGGGGAGGCCCCCGCGCCGCCCGGCGCCCCCACCGTCCTGCTGTACGCGCACTACGACGTGCAGCCCGCGGGCGACCTGGCCGCGTGGCGGACCCCGCCGTTCGAGCCGACCCTGATCGACGGCCGCCTGTACGGGCGGGGCTGCGCGGACGACAAGTCGGGCGTCATCTCCCACGTCACCGCCCTGCGCGCCTTCCAGGGCCGCTTCCCCGTGGGCATCAAGGTCATCATCGAGGGCCAGGAGGAGTACGCGGGCGAGCGCCTGGAGGCGTTCGTCGAGCGCAACCCCGAGCTGCTGCGCGCCGACGCCATCGTGGTCGCCGACTGCGGCAACCCGCGCGTCGGCGACCCGGCGGTCACGACCTCGCTCCGCGGCATGGCGGCGTTCACCATCGAGGTCCGCACGCTGAAGGAAGCGGTGCACAGCGGCTCGTTCGGCGGCGCCGCCCCCGACGCGCTGGCCGCCCTGATGCGCATGCTGACCTCGCTGCACGACGACAACGGCGACATCCGCGTGCCCGGCCTCCCGCGCGGGACGTTCCTGGGCCAGGGGCCGTCGGAGGACGAGTTCAGGAAGACGGCCGGCGTCCTGGAGGGGGTCTCCCTGGTGGGCTCGGGCTCGCTGGCGGACCGGCTCTGGTCGTCGTACGCGATCACCGTGACGGGCCTGGACGTGCCGACGGTCTCGGGCGCGGTGAACGCGGTTCAGCCGACCGCGCGGGCGCGCGTGACCGTCCGCGTCCCGCCGGCGGGCGACCCGAAGACCACGGTCAACGCGGTGGTGGAGTTCCTGCGCCAGGTGGCGCCGTGGGGCGTCCAGGTGTCGTTCGAGGACTTCACCGTGGGCTCCGGCTTCCAGGCGGACTCGGGCGGCAAGGCCCGGGCGGCGCTGAACCGAGCCATGGAGTGGTCCTTCGGCCGCCGGCCTCGTGACGTGGGCGCGGGGGGCTCCATTCCACTGGTCAACACGCTGCTGAAGCAGTTCCCCGCGGCGGAGATCCTGCTGTTCGGGGCGGAGGACGAGGACGCCGCCATTCACGCGCCGAACGAGCGGGTGGACCTGGAGGAGCTCCAGCGCGTGGCGACGACCGAGGCGCTGTTCCTCCACGAGCTCAGCCTGCCCTCGGCGCTGGGAGTGTAGAGGCAGTAGCGTCCAGCAGGCCCACCCACCCGTTGCCCGATGGGGTGGTGGGCCTGCTGGACCCCAGGCCTCCACATCACCGATCCGGACCTGGACCGATCACGGCCATGGCCGCCTGATCAGTCAACGCCGGCGCTGTCCCCGGCCGTCGATCCATTCACTCCTGCGGGGTGGGCCGCCCGGCCCGATGGCGCGTCAGCACGCGAGTGGTGCTGCCGTCATCTTCACCTATGTCCCGGACGTGCTCGAAGCCGATCCTGTTCAGCACCGCCAGCGAGGCGCTGTTTGACGCCGCTACGGTGGCGTGCACCTCCGTGAGCCCCAGGGTGTCGAAGCCATAGGCGACGATCGCCTCGGCCAGTTCTCTCCCCAGCCCTGATCCCCACACATCAGGGGTCAGCGCGTAGATGATCTCGTGGCCTTGGACCACGTCGGTCGGCTTGATCTCAGCGTGTCCGACCAGGAGACCGTTCCGGCGAACGGCCCAGACGTCGAACAGATCCCGGGCATAGACCTTCGTGAAGACCCGTCCGAACAGGGCACGGTCCTCCGCCTCGGTAGCAGGGCCGTCGCCCATCCACTGCGAAACCCTCCGGTCCTGGAACAGGGCGACGAAGTCCTCCTCGTCCTCGGGGACGTACGGCTCCAGCAGCAGGCGCTCAGTGCGCAGGGTCGGGGTCATAGACGGCGAAGGTAACCGCGCGCCGCACTCCCGACAAATCATTTTCCGCGGTGGCTCACCCCGGCTCCGGCAGGTTCATCGACGCGAGCCTGGCCGGGGCGATCACGGTCGCGATGGCCACGATCCGGCCGTCGACGACGGTGAACGCCATGACCGAGAGCGGAGTCCCGTCCTCGCGCCAAGAGACGAACCCGGGAAGGCCGTTGACGAGCACCGCTCGTCCTCTCGCGGCCGCGCCGGCGGCGACTCGAGTGGAGGCGCCTTCGGCGACCTTGGTGGCGCCGAGGATGACGACCACACCAGTGGGGGTGTCGACGGTCAGCCTCACCTCGGGGTGGAGCACGCGCAGCAACTCCTCGAAGTCACCGCGGCGAGCCGCCGCCAGAAAGGCCTGGACCACCTCTCGCTGTTCCCGTCCGGTGGCCGTGGGCCGCTCGGTCGCCTGTACCTTCCTGCGGGCGCGGCTGGCGAGCATCTTGGCGGCATCGGCCGACTTGCCGAGGATCTGGCCGATCTCGTCGAACGGCACCGCGAACAGGTCGTGCAGCACGAACGCCAGCCGCTCCCCCGGCCGGAGCGACTCCAGGACGACGAGGAGCGCGAGCCCGACCGAGTCGGCGAGCGCGACCTGCTCCTCCGGCGCGGGACCGTCGTCGACCGTCACCACGAGCTCGGACAGCCGGTCGTCGTAGGGCGCCTCAGGACGGTTCCGGCGCGACCTCAGGACGTCCAGGCTGATCCGGCCGACCACCGTGGTCAGCCAGGCTGCCAGGTTGTCGATCGTCGCCGCGTTCTGGCGAGAGAGCCGCAGCCAGGCCTCCTGGACCACGTCCTCGGCGTCGGCGTGCGATCCGAGCATGCGGTAGGCGACCGCGCGCAGCCGGTCGCGCTGGGCCTCGAACGCCTCGGCCACCGGGTCGGTCGGGCTGGTGTGGGACATGTTGTTACCTTCCTCGGATCTGCTCCGTCATGGGTGATGACGGGCCCGAACGGGCGCAGGTAACCGATGAAGGAGCAGACCGATGAAAGCACGTATGAACAGCGCGGCGAGCCCCGACGTGATGACCGCGATCCAGCTCCTCTACAAGGGGATTCACTCCGCCGGCGTCGACCCTCTCGTGCTCGAGCTGGTCCATCTGCGGGTCAGCCAGATCAACGGCTGCAGCCCGTGCGTGTTCGCCGGGGTCGCGTCGGCCAAGAAGAGCGGGGAGACCGACGAGCGGCTGCACAGCGTGGCCGCCTGGCGCGAGACATCCTTCTTCACCGAGAAGGAGCGAGCGGCGCTCGCGCTGGCCGAGGCCGCGACGCGCATCCAGGACGGCGCGCCGGGCGTGACCGACGAGATCTGGGAGGCCGCCGCCGCTCACTTCGACGAGAAGCAGCTGTCCGCGATCATCTCGAACATCGCGCTGACCAACTTCTTCAACCGGATCAACCACACGATCCGCGCACAGGCCGGCATGACCTGGTGAGCCGGGCGGGGCGTCATCTCCGCCCGGAGGCCGCGCACCCGCACCACACGCGAGATGTCAGGGCCCGGAGACCGCGGCATCCGGGCCCTGCCGCGTCACCCCCTCGATGGCGACGCCGGCGTCCGCCGGGCGCACCCGCTTTATCTTGAGCAGCGGGCTCGTGCTCGTCATTCAGGGGCGAGCCGCAACACCGCGGATTCGCCGTTGACCGCCACTGCCGTGATGCTCAGGCCGTTCTCGGTGGCGGTGCTGTCGGCGGCCAGGACGAGCCGGAACCTGCCGTCCGAGCTGGAGGAGTTGCAGCTGACGCCGGTGCAGAATCCGCGCTGCGAGTAGCCGAGATAGCGCCCGACGACGGTGACGGTGTCGAAGCCGACCGACTGCACCCGTACCGAGGCAACCCGAAGGCGGCGTGGCACCGGAAGCCTCGCCGCCGCGCCGACCCGGACCTCACAGCGGCCGTCAACGCAGGCGGAGAGGTCGGCGCCGTCCGCGGCCGCCGGCAGGCCGGACGAACCCGGGGTCCCGCTCCGCGTCGAGGTGTCCGGGGTGGCGTCCCCCTGGGCGTCGTCGTCGGCGGTCGCGGGCGGAGCGGACGCGCTCGGAGAGCCGCTCTGCGTCAAGGCGTCCGGCGAGGCGTCGCCACCCGACGAGCAGCCGGCCAGGACCAACGTGCCGCCTGCCACCAACGCCGCGACCAGCCGGTGCAGCACGCAGATCCGGTGCGGGACGCCGCGCCTTCGCTCGCCGGGGGTTGTTCCTGCCTTGTCCATGTGCCTGCGCTCCTCCGTCTGCCTTCTCATACACAGAGTAACGAGACATGAGCTCTTCGCGTTCAGGGGGGCTGCTCAGCGGTGCCTTGACGGGCCGATGCACATGGTCGGCTTGAGGCGTCGGTACCCGTCCCGGTGAGGCCGAGGCGCAAGATTTTTGGAACCGCCCGAGCCGCCCCGCGGCAATTACTCGTGTCATGACAGGAGCCACCCGAGAGGCAACAGATGCGACAAGAGAGCCGGGCGGAGGCGCGGCCGCGGCCCGAAGCCCCCGGGGCGGGCGGTGCTGGAGAGCGCCGCGCTGGTCGCTGACCGGAGCAAGAACGTCGAGATCCGGCCGGACCAGTGGTTCTACATCAAGGAGACCCAGCGCATGCCCGAGCGGATGCCGACGTTCGAGCACTGGAGCAGGATGGACGGCACACAGGAGGCGGTACGGACCAAGGGCAGGCTCCGGATCGGCGAGCCCGAGAAGGGGCCCACGAATGTCGATCTGCCAGCCCAACTGCCCGCCGGAGATCGCGGACAGCGTCAAGGCGTTCGGGGCGATCGGGTGGTACATGAAGTTCGGGCCCATGATCCCGCCGGACACGGCCGCGGCGATGTACCGGGCGCTGGCCAGGATCCCTGACGTCACGGTCGAGGAGAACGTCACGGACGGCGACGGGCGCGCCGGGATCGGTGTCGTGCTCGACACCGGGGAATCGGGCAAGGCGTTCTACATCCTTGATCCCCGCGACTACCACTACCTCGGGACGAAGATCGTGAATGGTGGTCAGACCGTGTCCATGTCCGTGCTCGGGTCCGGGATCGTGGACAGACCGGGCGAGGTGCCGTAGTCGATCAGGCTCAGCAGACGGTCGGCCTGGGCGCGGTCCGAGGCGGCCAGGGCGATGCCCTTGACCAGGGTCAGCAGGTCGCGAACGTCGAGGTCGGCGCGGGCGGAGCCCGCCTGCTTGGCCGCGTCCAGCAGGGTCGAGGCGGTGGCGAGCATGGAGGCGTGCCACTCCGCCACCAGGGCGGAACTGCTCTGGTCGTCGGTGACCGACAGGGCCAGGTCGCGTTTCGTGGTGACGTGGTCCACGAAGAGCCGGAGCCAGTCATGGAGCGCCTCACCGGGCGGTCCGGCGTCAAGGAGGGTCTGGCCGCTCGTGCACAGGTGGGCGACCTCGTCGGCGTAGACGGCGACCAGCAGGTCCGTACGGGTGGGGAAGTGCCGGTACATGGTGGCGTTGCCGACCCCGGCACGGCGGGCCACGTCGTCGAGCGGCGCGTCGGTGCCGCGTTCGGCGAAGACCTGCGCGGCCGCGGCCAGCAGCTGGTCGTAGTTGCGCTGCGCGTCCGCCCGGCGAGGACGTGGTCCCATCTGTCTCCTTGTTAAATGGGGAACTCCCCATCTATTGTAGTTGGCGTCAAGAAACGGGGAAGTCCCCACTTAATCGGCGGGAGAACGGCATGACGACGGCCGGGGACGTACATCGGCGCATCATCGAGCTCTACCAGGCTGGGCGGTGGGAGGAGGGACTGGCGTTCATCGACCCCGAGGTGATCGATCACCGGGGCGGCACGGACGGCGACCACCACGGGCTGGCCGCCTGGAAGGACAAGTGGGAGCGGGCCTTCTCCGGGGGGACGGGTTTTCACGACATGTCCGTCACAGTGGAGCAGAACGTCTCGACCGACGACCTGTCAGCCAACGTCTACCTCAGCAGCGGCACCCACACGGCCTCGGGCCGCCGGTACGAGGTGCGGGGCATCGACATGATCCGCGTACGGGACGGCAGGATCGTCGAGCACTGGGCCATCAGGGACGCGGTGGCCATGCGCCACCAGCTCGGCCTGGATCAGTAGTGCCGGTACACCAGCCGAAGGCCCGTCTCCACCAGGGCCCAGCCCAGCCGCTTCTCCAAGGTGCGGACGACCGAGCCGGACGGCGGCTGGGCCAGGCGGTACCGGTCCGCGTCGGCGCGCAGCTCGCGGGCTCGCGCCCGCTCGACGTACAGGTATGAGTCCGGATACATCGCATTCTCCTCACATGCGGAACGGGAAGCCGTACGTGTGCACGGCGACGTTCTCGCGCCCCTCGGCGTCGCCGGACTCGCGAGCCGCCTGCCCGTGCACCCGCCACTTCGTGATGACCTCGTTGAGCTCGTCACCCAGTCGGCGCAGCTCTTCGGCCGTCAGTGAGAGCAGGTACTCAGAGCTGAAAGTCGCGCTGCGCCAGTCGCCGGGCCAGGCGGCCTGGGTGTCGAGGTAGCTCTCATACATCTCGCTCAGTTGGCGGGCGTGCATGCGGGACAACGCGGCGTGGACCGCGGCGCTCTCGGGGGCGTCGCGAAAGTCCTCGTCCCTGGTGCTGATGGCGGCATCCGCGCGCCGCCACCAGCGCTCCCGGGCGTCGCCGCCCGGCTCCGCCTCCTCGATGAGGCCGTGCGTGGCAAGTTTGCGCAAGTGGTAGCTGACCAGCGAGACGGCCTCGTCGACCTGTTCGGCGAGCTGCGAGGCGGTCGCCGTGCCTGCCACGTAGACGGCACGGTAGAGCTTCATGCGCAGCGGGTGGCCCAACGCCTTGAGCGTGTCGAGGTCCTTGATGCGGCGGGTCTTCTCGGTGGCCATGAACCCACCATAGAAGCGAAAGAAAAATTGCGCAATAAAATTTGCGAATCAGCGGAAGCGCCAGCGCGTCTGGCTGTAGTCGCCCTTGCGGAAGCCCAGCACCTTCGACGGCGCCACCTCGAACACCAGGGCGTGCCCGTGCGCGAAGCTCGCGAACTCATCCCCTTCGACGTCGAAGTGCCACTCGGGGCCGTACTTGGCCTCCCAGGCCTCGCTCAGCCGCTTGAGCCTGTCCCGGTCCCTGACGCGTTCGGCACTCCCCTCGACCACCAGGTCCAGCCCGCCGCTCATCGAGCTGCCGCCCGTCGTGAGCGCGCACTTGCGGTTGGACTCGAGGTTCTTGGCCTTCTGCTCCTCGGCTCCCGTGGTGAAGTAGATCGCGTCGTCCTGCCAGACGGCTATCAGCGGCGTGACGTGCGGGCGGCCGTCGGCGCGTACGGTGCTCAGCCAGTACGTCTCCGCACGTTCGAGCTGGTCGCGGGCCTCGGCCCAGGGCGTGGGAGTCGCGTTCTCAACGCTGTAGCGTGCGTCCAGTTCGGCGGTGGGTTCCATGGTGGCTCCTTCAGGTACGGCTCTCGCACGTACGGACTTCCCGGCGCGCGGAAACTCATCGCCGCACTGGAGCATGCAGCTGCCGGCGGCCCTGTGGAAAAGCCTTTGACGCCGTTCCTACGATGGCCCCATGCCTGACATCTCGACACTTGCCCTCTTCTGCGTGGCCACCCTCGGGCTGCTCCTGGTGCCCGGACCGGCGGTCCTCTACATCGTCACCCGGAGCGTCTCTCAAGGTCGCGGCGCGGGCCTGGTCTCCGTGCTCGGGGTGCACGCGGGCTCGCTGGTCCACATCGCGGCCGCGGCTCTGGGCATCAGCGCGCTGCTTGCGGCCTCGGCCACGGCGTTCACCATCGTGAAGTACGTGGGCGTGGCGTACCTGCTCTGGCTCGGCGTACGCAAGCTGATGCGGCGGGGCGAGGACGAGGGACCTGTGGAGCTGCCGGTGCAGTCGAAGAGGCGGCTGTTCTGGGAAGGGTTCGTGGTGAACGTGCTCAATCCCAAGACCGCGATCTTCTTCCTCGCCTTCCTCCCCCAGTTCACCGACCCGCACGCGGGGCCGGTCGGGCCGCAGATCCTGCTGCTCGGGCTGCTGTGGCTGGTGCTCGGGATGGCCTCCGACGGCACGTACGCGATGCTCTCGTCGGCGGTGGCCGGGCGGGTACGCAGGTCGGCCCGCGCGCGACGGGGCCTCGACGTGGGGAGCGGGCTCGTCTACCTCGGGCTGGCGGCCTGGCTCACAGCCGAGAAGGCATGACAAGCCGGGAAATTTCCCGGCCATAGTGCGATAGTGAGATCAGATCGAGGGGACGGCACGTCGGGACGTAGCTAAGAGGCGGACCCTATGGACACGCCACAGCACCGCCTCGGGCTCGAACGGGTCGTCGAGGTCTACTCGGGTCACGGCGACCTTGTCGGCGCGACCGGTTCCGGATATGCGATCGGCGCCGATCTGGTGCTGACCTCCGGGCTGGTGGCGGCTCCCGGCACCCGATGTCAGGTACGTACGCCGGGGCCGGGGCGGTGGGCCGAGGCCGAGCCGGTGTGGCGTGGTCGCGGACGGGCGGGCGCGGTGCTGTTGCGGGTGGCCGACTCGCCATGGGCGGGCGTTCCCGGCATCGAACACGTCCGCTGGGCCAGGCCGGCGGACCCCGTGAGCATCTCCGTGACCCCGCCGCGTGACGGGCGCGGGGAGGAGGGACGCGGCGCCCGCTTCAGGGTGCGCTGCGTGGCCCGCGGGTTTCCGCGTCTGGAGCGGCGGGCCGGGTTCCGGGATGTGGAGACGGTGTCCGGCCTGGTCGACGCCCCCACGGGTGCGGTGTCGAGGGTTCTGACGGTCAGTGTGCTGAGCCCGGGATCCGACGCGCTCTGGCCGGGGCTGTCGGGCGCCGCGCTGCTCGCCGAGCCCGCCGGGCAGATCATCGGCGTGATCACGGCCGGGCACGCCCGGAACCGCCTGGACGCCGTGCCCGTGACCGCGCTGCTGGCCGACGAACGCTTCCGTGAGCTGGCAGGCGTGGCGCCCGGCCGGCTGGAGACCGTCGCGGAGGACGACCCTTCGGCGATGCTCGCCGACCTCCTGACGCCCGCCCGCGACGCGCCGCCCCAGGACTGCCCGGACTGGGCCCTGCTGCTGGCACGTCACGCGATGGTGCCGTTCCTGGGTAGGGACGAGGAGCTGGCGCACCTGCGGGCCTGGGCCGCCGAGCCGGCCGCCCTGTCGATCGCGATCCTGACCGGCCGGAGCGGCACGGGCAAGACAAGGCTGGCGAGCGAGCTCTGCGTGGAGCTGGCCGCCGCAGGATGGGACACGGGCTTCCTTCCCCTGGACTCCGTCGTCGGCCCGCTGGCGAGCCGGACCCTGAACGCGTCACGCCCGACCCTCCTCGTGGTGGACGGCGCGGAGCCGTCCCCGCCCCTGGTGGGCGAGCTGGTACGGCACCTGGCCAAGCACGGGCGCAACCCCCGCGTACGGCTCCTGCTGCTGGCCCGCGAGCCCGGCGAGGCGGAGTGGTGGCGGCGGCTCGACACGGCGGCCGGTGGCTGGCTGAGGCGGCTCAACACCACGGCCGTCCAGCTCAACGCCCGCCCGCTCACCTTGCAGGAACGTACGGAGCACGCGCTCGCGGCCATGAAGGCGTTCGCCCCCAGCCGGGCCGCCCTGCCCGACCCGCCCCGGCTCGACGACCCGGAGTACGGCCTGCCGCTCCACGTCCACCTGGCGGCCCTGCTGCGGCTCTGCGATGGGGACGAACGGGCCAACCCCGCACATAACGGCACGGAGACAATGCGGCTGCGAGGTGGCGGGCTGTTCGGCCGGTTCCTGGAGCGAGAGAGTGACCAGTGGACGCGGGTGTGGCCGGCGGGGGAAGAGCGCCTGGACGACGCCACGGCGCGGCAGGCCGTGGCGTTGCTCACGCTCACCGCTCCCACACCCGCGGAGCTGCCTGGCCTGCTGACGGCCGTCCCCGGGCTGCGTGACCAAGGGACGACCATGAACGTGGCCCGCTGGCTGGGCACGGTCTTCCAGAGCGGCCCGCTCGGCCCGGAACTGGTGGCCGAGCAGCTCCTGGCCGAGACGGACGGGCTGGACGCGCTGGTTCTTGCCATCCATGACCACGACGCCCGCACGGTCGGGCACATCGTGCACTTGCTGGACGTTCTGCGGCGGTCCGCCCGCGGGGAGGAGGCCAGGTCGGCGCTGCGGCTGCTGATCGGTTCCAGGCTCGGCGAGCTCGTCACGGAAGCCGCGGCGAACCCTGCCACCCGGCTCGGCGACATGCTCAACGCCGCCCTGACCCTGTTCCCGGCCGACCGCGCGCTCGCCGCGACCGCATCCGCCCTGCTGACCCGGACCAGCTCGACCGCTGAGCCGCCGGCATCCGGCACGGCGGCATCGAGCACGGCGGCATCCGGCACAGCAGCATCCGGCACAGCAGCATCCGGCACAGCAGCATCGAACTCGGCAGCAGGCGCATCCTCGGTGCGGTGGGGTGCCTGGCCGGTGCGGCGCGCTGCGGGGCTCGGGTTACGGGCGCTGGACGTCACCCTGGGTGAACTGGCCGTGCGACATCGCCGGGCGACCGGTGAGCGGTTGGCGCTGGCAGGGGCGCTGTCCTGGCTGTCGGGTCGGCTGACGGCTGTGGGGAGGGCGGGCGAGGCGGTCGTGGCGGCGGCGGAGGCCGTTGAGATCTACGCGGCCGCGCCCCCGTACGAGGAGGCGGCCGGGCGGGCGGACGCGCTGTTCAGCCTGGGGGCGTGCCTGTTGCTGGCGGGCGAGCCCGGTTCGGCGCTCAAGCCGGCGCAGGAGGCGGCAGCCAGATTCCGCATCCTGGCCGAGGACGACCCGTCGTACGCGGGCGAGGCCGCGCGGGCGCAGCACAACGTCGCCTGCGCGCTGCTGGAGGTCGGGCGCCTGGGCGAGGCCGTGGAGGCGTTCGAGGCGGCGGGCGGCGACACCGGCTTCGCGGCGACCCTCGCGACGCTCGCCGCCCCGCAGCTCGGCGCTGGCGGGCGGTTGCCGACGACCGGCTCGTCAGCGGCCGACCCGTCAGCGGCCCATGCCGAACTGGCCAGCCGGCCGGCAGCACGCCCCGGGACGGCCAGCAGGCCGACAACACGCTCCGGGGCCGCCGGCAGCCCGCTGAGGGCCCGCCCCGTGGCGACCGGCCAACCACCGGGAATGCCCCTCGGGATGACCGGCCAGCCGCCGGGAACACCCCTCGGGACAACCGGCCAGCCGCCGGGAACACCCCTCGGGATGACCGGCCAGCCGCCGGGAACACCCCTCGGGACAACCGGCCAGCCGCCGGGAACACCCCTCGGGACAACCGGCCAGCCGCCGGGAACACCCCTCGGGACAACCGGCCAGCCGCC
Organism: Nonomuraea sp. NPDC050786; assembly: GCF_040654115.1. Taxonomy (NCBI): domain Bacteria; kingdom Bacillati; phylum Actinomycetota; class Actinomycetes; order Streptosporangiales; family Streptosporangiaceae; genus Nonomuraea; species Nonomuraea sp. NPDC050786. Next base: position 11,880 of record NZ_JBFAHJ010000023.1, on the reverse strand, counting down.
GGGAACACCCCTCGGTAC